>JAAUOM010000052.1 GCA_012034865.1 Acaryochloris sp. CRU_2_0
TTCTGAGGTTGTAGGTGAACATCCTTTGGGCAAAGGCTTTTTCTGCTTGAGTTTGCACTTCAACATGCACCAATAGCCAAGTCTCTGTCCCATTCACCTGCCAGACTTTGACGAGTTGGTCTGCATAATGCTAAATTTGTCATACAAACTTATGACAAGCTTGATATGCGTATCAATGCACGGCTGGACGATGAATATGTCCTCAAACTGAATTACCTCCAGCGCCAAACTGAGAAAAGTGTCACAGAAATTATCAAGTTGGCTCTTGATGCCTACTATCAAGAGTTTGCACAACAAAAACATCCCATCGACATTTTGGCAGACAGTGGCTTTATTGGATGTGGAGAAGCTGGTAGTCACTTATCCACAGACTACAAATCTGAGCTTACAGATAGTCTCGAAGATAAATACGGCTTAACACAGTGATTATCGTTGATACAGGATTTTGGTTAGCACTAGCCAACCGTCAAGATAGCTATCACCAAAAGCTACTCAAGCTCTGACTCAAATCAAAGAACCGCTTATTACCACTTGGCTCGTCATTACAGAAACCTGTCATATGCTGCTTAAGCGTTTGGGAAACAATGCCCAAGAGAGATTTATTCTCAATCTATCTCGCGGAGCTTTTCTTGTTTTTGATCTTTCACCTACCCATAGCGTGCGAATTCAGACGCTAATGCATCAGTATCAAAATTTGCCAATGGATTTAGCAGATGCTTCTCTTGTTATTTTGGCGGAGAACCTTGGCCATGGGCGCATACTGTCAGTCGATGAGCGAGATTTTAATACCTATCGCTGGAAAAATACCCATCCTTTTGAAAATTTAATCCTGGCGATAAACTAGCAATAATGCTGGTTTTTTTATCTGGTTTATGCTGAGGAGTAGGTTATCCAAATCATGGAGATCTCAACCACTCATCTAAATCATCAGGACTGGAGAAATCTAGCAATAACCTTACCCCAAAAAAGTAGACAGGTAAGTTAAGCTGCCATCGGGTGATCTAGAGTGCTCCAGTAATTTTCTTCAAATTGAACACTCGATATTTGAAGCGTCTTGATTGTCGATCAGTTGTCCTTTTTGGCTTGCTGCTCGAATCAGGCTCACTCCAGTATTGTAGGCCAATCCACTAATTCGACTGACCCCTTGGAGGCTACTGCCTTCTGCATGAGATTGTAAGACAATCCTTACTGTTTGAGGACTGACTTGACGTCGATAGTAAATCGTATCAAAGGTATCGGTGAATGTTTGATGACACTTAACGCAGAAGTAACGTTGACTGCCTTTACTCGTTTTTCCGTGTTTATGGGTTTTTAGATGACCACACAAAAGACATTCCATTCTCTATTCGTTTAACTCGACTGTTTCTAGTTTGACATTCCCACACTTTGATGGTGCACAACCCATGCCTTTCACCCACCACCCCACCCAAATCGCCTCGCCATAAAACCCACCCCCTGCCTCAACCTGAACACCAAGCAATAAGCCCAGCCCTGTCACCACATCCGAGAATAACACCTCCCTCGCCATCCTCTCCAGATAAGCCGCGATCGCTTCTCTCAGGCAATGAGATCGTTAAAGTAGCTTCGAGTCAGTCAAGTTTTCTAGATTGCAAATAGTCTGAGATGCCCGAAGGGCGGTCTTTGACCATCGCACCCACCCAAGCCGAAACATTCTTGGCAGTTCTGGTTAGCATAATATCAATTAAGCTATTGCAGGGTAACCATGCTGTCTATTCATGAAGCTGAATCTATCATTCTCAAGACGGTTCAACCCCTTGATGCCTGTTCAGATCAAGAAGTTACCACTTTGCTTCAGTCTCACCAGCGGATTTTGGCGCGGGATATTACCAGTCCCCTGGACTTTCCCTATTGGGATAACTCGGCAATGGACGGGTATGCCGTTCGCTATGCGGATATTCAAGGGTGTACACCGGAGCAACCGATCACTTTAGCCGTAGTCACTGAGATTCCTGCTGGTACTTGTCCTCAAGTTTCGCTTGTTGCGGGTCAAGCGGCTCGCATCTTTACGGGGGCGATGGTGCCCACGGGCGCAGACACTGTGGTCATGCAAGAAAAGACCCAACGCCTCGATCAGGATCATGTTCAGATTCTAGAATGCCCTCAACCCCAAGCGTTTGTTCGCTCCAAAGGAGACTATTATCAGGCGGGGACAACGGTTTTGGCTCAGGGGATTGTCTTAACCCCAGCAGATATTGCTATTTTGGCAACGGTTCAATGTACGAAAATTCCGGTTTATCGACGGCCTGTGGTGGCCATTCTTTCTACAGGTAACGAGTTGGTTGCCCCAGATCAACCCTTGCAACCGGGACAGATTGTTGATTCTAATCGCTATGCTTTAGCCGCTTTAGCCGAAGCAACGGGAGCGGAAGTCCATCTACTGGATCTCGTGGGTGATCAGCCTGACCCCTTAAGGGTGGCCATTACCAAGGCGATCGCCACCGCCGATGTTGTTCTTTCATCGGGGGGCGTTTCCGTTGGTGACTATGACTATGTGGATCGCATCCTGGCTGAATTGGAAGCTGATATTCATATCCGTAGCGTTGCCATGAAACCGGGTAAACCTTTGACCTTTGCGACTTTTCCTAGTCAAACGTCTAGTCAACCCATTTTGTACTTTGGTTTACCAGGGAATCCGGTCTCATCCCTGGTGGGCTTTTGGCGGTTTGTCCAGCCTGCACTGCGTAAGTTATCAGGACAGCAAGCTCCTTGGGGACCCACCTTTGTAGAAGCACGCTGGTCTCCCCCTATTCTCAGCCCTGGGGATAGCCAGGAACAGCCATCGCTCCCAAAACTAGAAGGGGGATCACGCGAAACCTATCTTTGGGGTCAATTGAGTCTAAAAGCAGGGCAATACGAATTCTCCTTAGCCAGCGGCAGTCACAGTTCCGGGAATTTGATTAACCTAGCCCAAACCAATGGTTTGGCAGTCCTCCCCATTGATCATCCACCAGTGCAATTGGGCGACCGAATCCAAGTGATGCAAGTTGGGGCAGTCATACCACTTCTCCGAAATTGAGCTACAAGCCCTCCCTTATTTCCCCACCTTCTTTGATCTGTAGCCTGATTAGCAAGAAAAGTATCAGGAGGTTAGGGCATGAGATCACTAGTCGCGGTTAGTTTTTGTCGGGAGGGGCTGGGAGCCAATAGCGCAGTAGGCTGAGCTGGGTTACCCCAGGTTTGTAGCAAGGTCTGCAACAGGGTTTCTTGCTGGGTTCTAAATTGATCGACATCGCCTTCGCCATTAATCAGGGCAAACCAGATCACGCCTTGCTTTTGGGTGGGTAACGCCCCGGCTAAGGCACTCACCCCATCTAGGGTGCCTGATTTGACGACGGTTCGCTGGGGAAGGGATCGTTCATTGAGAATGCCGGGATCCGTGCCTGTAACGGCAAAATATCGGCAATCGTCATTTTTTGGGGATGGAGGAGACGCGCGATCGCCTGAAACATAGCACAAGTTGCTCTAGGAGAAATCCGGTTATCCACGCTCAATCCAGAACCATTGACCAGTTGAATTTCGTTTTCAGGAACCCCCGCAGCTTGGGCAGCAATTTGAGCGACTTTTTGGGAACCCCCCACCTGATCAGCTAGCATTTCTGCCATCGCATTATTACTGTACTGATTCATTTTTTTGAGAAGTTCCGCCACGGGAAGAGAGCGATGTCGGAGCAGAGGAGTGAGGGGGCGGGGGAGCGGGGGGGCAACTTGAATGCTGCCGAGAATTTTGACTTGGGGTTGAAGCGTATTAGGGGGTAAGGTTTGGTATTGGGTCTGAGCTGCGGCTGGCCAGAGGGTATGATTGATGCCTTGTTGAAAGAGGGTTGCTGCTGTACTAGGATCGCGCTCATAGTTCATATAGAAAGCCCCCACCACAATTAAATTGCCTTGGACTTGCCGAATTCCGTGTTGCTGGAGAAGATTGCCAAGAGCGATCGCATCTTCCCAGACAAAAAACGAATCAGCTCCTCCTTCAATCACTAAATCTCCTTGCAAGATCCCCTTGTTAATCACGCCGCTATAGCCAATGGTGGTGACAAAGCGATGGTCTGGCCCCAACTTTTGTAAGACAGCTAAGGAGGTGGCTACCTTAGTTAAGGAGGCTGCTGGCAAGGGAATCGCCCCTTGATGATTGGCTAAAAGGGTATCCTGAGTTTGTATCCACACCCCTTGGCTAGCCAGGGGGACACCTAGGGTATCTAGACGGCTGAGGTACTGCTGGATTTGGGGATTGGCAATAGTTTTCGGTGCAGCCAGAGCCAACGCTAGTGGGGCTGGAGAGGGCGTTGGTGAATGAATAGGGGGTTGAGGCGGCGGTTCCACCTGTAGAGAGGAACATCCCCCCAGAATTAAGGTACAAGCAAGGATATGCAATGACAGCCTAGTATAACGATACAGATCCTTTTTCAGTGAAATCATAGTGTAGACAAGCAGGTTGTAGGTCAACAGACACAGATACGACTTGCTTTTACTGTTTGTCAATGAAGCGCTGAAGGATAAATCAAAGGAGAGAGGGAAATGAGATTTTGCACCTCAATTAAAATTGAACATCAGTTGGGAAAGAAAGAGGGAAGCGCAGCGATCGCCAATGGTCTGTGACCAGCAAACCGTTCAGTCTGCTATTGATTTTAATGTGACCTGCAATTGATACATTATTAGAATCGCGGTGAGTCGCTGCGCGCCACCCTTTCATTATCAAGATCCAGAAAAGAGTCGATCACTCTCTTGCATCAGGTTTAGGACAACCCTAATACAGCGTCAAAAGCAGAGATAGTCCCTGCATATTCTTTGGCCGCCGTAACGGCATTACCCTTAGCAGCCGCAACATCCAATTTGTTTAAATGATCGGTGAGACCTCTAATAGTTCGACGGGCGCTGCCTTGAGCCGTACTAGGTAAGGAATCTTTCAAACGACGACTCAGGGGTCCAAGTTCACCCAAAGGCCCACGGATAAAGGCACGGACATTGTTCCAATCACCTTTGTTCACATAACCTTCTAGCTCAGACATCCGACTGCGAAGGGGTTGTAAACCTTCGGTATATTTGGATGCTTGGGCAAGAACAATGCCAGTATCAGGTCCAGCAAAAGCCGTGGGAGCAATAGTACTAAAACTTGTCAAAACAAGGGCAGTTGTCAAAGCAACGGCCAACAAGGATTTACATAATTGTTTAAAAATTAACATCATTGATTCACAGTCCTCTGCGCATCAGAAATGGGTTTGCCAAGAATTATTGTCGAATTTTGGGGAGCCTTTGTAAAGGTCATCCCTTGCAAACCCTAACGTTTTAGCACCAGCTCAGGTTGATTCTGTCTAGAGTATAGGCTCAGCCCTAGGAGTCTTCATTCTTCTGTTTCCCCATTCTTCCTTTAGGCTGAATCTTGCTGGAGGTATTATTTCTCTGCTGTGGATCGGGATTTTGCTTCTAGTTCTTCCACCCGACTTTTCAGGTCTCGGTTGGTCTGCTGAAGCTGTTGCAGTTCCTCTTGTAAAGATTTAAGAGCTTGGTTTGATCCCAGGGCGGACTGCACCTTTTTGATGGACTCTTCTGCTAGACGGCGCACCCGACCATCCGGCGTTTGGTTGACCAGGTTAGTTAATAGGCCAATCGCCTTCGGTGTTTCCATTTGCCCTAAGGCTGAGGATACAGCCATTTGCGTCAAGAACAAGGGTTCTCCTACCAAGATTGATAACCGCTCTAGAATGCGTTCGAGCTGGGCGGGGGGTTGCCCCGTTGACAGACTTCCCAAGGCGCGAATGGCAGCTAGACGCAAGGGTTGGGGGATGCCTGCCTCGGTATAGGCCAAAATTAGATCCACCGCTGCTACGGAGGTTTTTAGGTGGCTGAGGGCCGTAATAGCCCCAGAACGCACCACTTCATTCCAGCCCGCTCGCTCCTTGAGGACGGATTTGAGCAGTTTGAGCACCTTGGTTTGTTGAGATTTAGCGGTGAGGGATGACGCTGCGATCGCCCCCATTGCCTGCAAAGCAGCCGCTTCCACATAATAACTGGGATCCCCTTTTTCGGCTAAGGGTTTAATCACCTTGTAACTCTCATCGGTTTTAAAAATGGCAATGGCCTCTACTACAGCACGGCGCACACGCGCCTCTGGATCTTTGAGACCCGGTTTAAGGGCACTCAAGGCTTGATCGAGCTTAATGGTGGCCAACTGCTGAGCCACTTCTACGCGAATTCCCCAAAAGGGATCTTTCTTCAAGGCTGTACCTAAGGCGTTGACGCTTTCTAAGCCCCCTTTTTTGCCTAAGGCTTGGGCTGCATCAATCCGGGACAAGGGATCCGGGTCATATTGCAGTTGGGCTTTGAGTTCCGGTAGTGGATACTCTAGCGTCACTTGTTTGAGAGTGTGATTGCCCTGATCAAAACTGATCAAGAGGGGTTTTTCAGGCAAGCTGAAATAAAAGCTCTGTTCCTGCTCATGGACTCGGACGCTAAAGGATTGCATCTCCACGGATTGCTGCTCTCGGAGAAAGCCAAAGGCGATGGGTATCTTCAGATCAAAGAGTCCCTTAGCACTGTCTTTATCTTTGGGATCAATCTGGGTTTGGGTCACCGTCACCTTCGCCATATTGTGATCCGCATCCCAGATATAACCGACCTTGTACTCAGGATGTCCGCCCCGGTAAACGTACTGATCAAACAAAAATAGCAAATTGCGGCCTGTGGATTTTTCAATGGCTCGCAGTAAATCAATCGTCTCTACGGTTTGATGGGCATGGTCTTGGACAAAGGTATGGATGGCTCGCCAAAATAACTCATCCCCCAACTCGGCCCGAATCATGTGGTAGATACAGGCTCCTTTTTCGTAAAGATGGCGATCGTAGAGTTCAATGGCTTCCCGATAGACATGGGTGACAACCGGGCGTCGATAGCGATTGCTGTCTTCGTTAAAGTAGTGGCGAGCCTCTTGCAGCCGATAGTATGCGGCATCATCGGCCCCATACTCATGGTCGATCCACATAACCTCAGCATAGGAGGCCATCCCCTCCTTAATCCAGGCATGGGACCAGTGCTTAATCACCACTAAGTCCCCAAACCACTGATGAGCCAACTCATGGGCAACTAAACTTTCTGAAGACCGATTATCAAGAGCAGCCCGCTCATCCAGAAGACAGCGATCCGTCAGCAAGGTGGTAGAGGTATTCTCCATGCCGCCAAAGATAAAGTCATCCACGCAGACCTGGGCATATTTGGGATAGGCGTAGGGAAACCCATAATATTGGCTAAAAAACTCGATCATGCGCGGCGTTTTACCCATTGTCAGTTTAGCCTGGGCTTCCCGGCCTTTTTCGACGTAGTAGGTAACGGGTTTGCCTTGCCACTCATCTTTGATTTCGGCAAACTGACCGACGGCCAAGGTCATTAAATAGGTGGGATGAACCTGACGCTGTAACCAATGATAGATTTTCTGCTTGCCCTTGACTTCCGTTGCCACCAGTTCACCATTGGAGATGGCGGTATAGGCTTTAGGCACGCCAACGCGCAGCTCTGAGGTGGCTAACTGACCGGGATAGTCAAAGCAGGGAAACCAAAATCGGGAGTCTTCATCTTCGCCCTGGGTCCAGACTTGCGTGGGTTTCTGGGGATAGTGGGCATCGGGTTGGACAAAGTACAGACCCCGTTGCGGTTGCTGGACTGAATAGGCGATCGCAACCGTCATCACTTTCCCGACCTGAGTGGGTTGCTTCATGTGGATGTGCAATTGCTCACCATCATAGTCAAAGGGCTGTTGAGTCCGCCCAATTTTGACTTCCTCAATCTGTAGGTCTACAGCATCCAATACCAAAGTCTCAATCCCATTACGGACGGGATTTAAGCGAATTTGGCAAGTGCCACTAAACGATTGGCCAGGAATGTCCAGGATTAAATCTAGAAAAATATGCTCAACTTGGCCGGGTCGATCAGGATTGTAGTGAGGCCGAGCCCCAGCTAGCTCAAAGGATTTATACTTCTTAGCCTCAGAATCAAAGAAAAAATGGGACATTACCTTACCTTTCAACATAATGGTATCGAGCTTGTAGAAACAGGATGCGGTTTTGCTCTACACGATAGACAAGCCGATGCTCTAGATTGATCCGGCGCGACCACAGATTTGACCCCAGGTGCTTCAAGGTCTCCGGTTTTCCTATTCCTGAAAATGGATCTTGAAGGATGGATTCAATTAAATCCCAAAGCCGTTCCCATAGCCTTGGCTGGGTTTTAGCCGACCCGATCAAATCCTCTTGGAATTGGGGGCTAAATTCTGGCACCACCTGGATGACACTATGGAGTAATAGTAGAGTGACCTATGAGCAACCTGTATTGATGCGCTCAAACAAGTTCTTGATTTTCGTAAAGCCCATGGTAGGTCTCACCCATTGTGGTTTTTTGGCTTAATCCATTGACTCCGTCCGATTTCCAGTTGACGATATAACAGAGGGAGACTCATGAACATAGCTTGTTATAAAGCACCCTCGTCAAAATCTGTCCAGAGTACTGAACTAAATGTAAAAAGCTATTTGTTATATTCATTAATTTTGTTGAATTACAGGTTCAGATTTACTTAATGAGAGACTTGCAGTATATGTTGCGAAAAAACTGGGAATCTTTTCCATCTTATAGTTACAACAAGTTTTCTCGCTTGTTTAATTGGACTAAGCGCCTTGGGATGTGCAACCTCTGCAAAGCCTAGTAGGCAATCACCTCCTCAAAATGATAATAACCTAGGCACAACGGGTGCAATTCAAGTCAAGGATGATAGCAATAACTCAACTCACAATACTCCAAGTGATTCTACAGCCAACACTGAGCATACTCCACCAGGGGAAACCGCTAATTCTCAGCAAAGCGCATCACCTTCTGAGGATAATCAGTTTATTAAGCAAGATTTTAGTCAGGAACTTCTAAAGCAAATCTTAAAAGTAGACCGGGGGTGTTTCGACATGAACGTAGTTTGCTCCTATCGTAAGTTTACTTTTAGAGATGTGGTCTTGATTACTGAATCCTCTGATTATGGTGAAGTTAGCAATGTTTCATTGATTCCCAATCAATCAATTTCTCAGGAGCAAGCCTTATCTTTTTCTAGAATCCTTGATGATAGTGGGGAGATTGATTTCGAGAAATCTAAACAACTCGACCCCGATACAGTGTCATATCTAGGATGTCTAGGTGATGATGATATAACCAGTGCTAGGGTTGAGAATTTTCTTGGATGTTATGTGAGGCTACATCTCACCCCTGATGGCAATGTATCCAAAATAGAACTCATTCATTCATCGGATTGATGTATCAGAGCCGCTGTTGCAGGTATTTGAGGAGTTTGGCAAAATCTGTCGGTAATGGGGCTTCTACCGCTATGTTTGCTTGGGAAATGGGGTGGTTCAAGCTTAATCGCCAAGAGTGGAGGACTTGTCCAGATAAATTAACCCCCATAGAGCGGCCTCGGCTATAAAGCGGATCGCCGACAATGGGCCAGCCCATCTGGGCACAATGCACTCGAATCTGATGGGTTCGTCCCGTTTCTAATTGGAATTGGATCAGTGCGTAATTCCCCAAGGGTTGGAGGATTTTCCAGTGGGTTACCGCTGCCTTGCCACCCTTTTCTTCAGGCACTACTGCGCGTTTAATCCGGTCTACAGGATGACGACCTAGGGGAAAGTCTATGCAGCCACTCAGGGCAGCAGGACGGCCATAGACAATCCCTAAATAGTGACGGTGGGCTGTTTTGGCGGCGATTTGAGCCTGTAGGTGCTGATGGGCTAAGTCTGTTTTGGCTACGACCATCGCTCCACTCGTATCTTTGTCCAACCGATGCACAATCCCAGGACGTTCGACACCACTAATTCCAGAGAGGGAAGAGCCTTGCTCCTGGGAAGATTGACAATGGGCGAGGAGACCGTGGACTAAGGTTCCCTTGGCATGTCCTGGGGCAGGGTGAACCACTAAACCTGCCGGTTTATTGACGATTAATAACTGTTCATCCTCGAACAGGATATCCAAATCCATCGGTTCTGGCTCTAAGGCTAAGGGAGTAGGCGCAGGCAGATACACCTGAACTTGATCGCCAACCTGCAATAGATGCTTTTTAGAGGGACAAGGAAGGCGATTGATCTGAACATGGCCTTGTTCGATCAGTTTTTGAATGTGCGATCGCGACAACGCTTCCACCTGATTGGCTAACCAGCGATCAACTCTCTGGGCAGATCCATAAACCTCAAAGGCTAACCAGGTCATCTTTTCTAGGTGCCTCCACTAGAGGCGACGGTGAATGTCTAATCCATGGGTATCTGTACCACAGGTTTGGATCAACCCATGCTGGCTAGCCAGTTGAGCCATCACTGCTGTTTCCGATGAGCTGGGTTGCCAAGGATCGATATTGCCATAGCAATAAAAAGTCTCAATTCCATCAATTCCTAAGGACACAGCCGCAGGAACCAACTCTTGAGCGGGGCGGCGATATCGGGCTGGATGGGCTAAAACGGCAAGCCCCCCGGCTTTATGAATCGCTTGGATGACCTGCTCTCCCTCAGCTTGGTCACCCTGTGGTGCTGAGCCTTGTCTATAGGGATGCAAGGCAGGATGATTTGGATCAAAGCCATATCCCAAAATATGAATTTGAGTATTCAACAGCAAGGAGGTAATCTCGATGCCAGACCACAGCTTTGGCAAGGGTTGGGGTAGGGTCTGTCCTTGAGAGTGCAGATAGTCCACCGCTAGCCAATACCCCTCTACACTGTGGTGATCAGTAATTGCTAAGCTTTTTAGACCTGAATCAATGGCTTGTTGAATCAGTTGTTGGGGTTGTAAACGGCCATCCGAATGCAGCGTGTGCAAGTGAAAATTGTAGGTCTGTGGGCAGCTTGCTGCATCAATGGATCGCAAGATTGCCTGTAATGCGTCTAGGTCTGTTGGCAAGTTAGTCGTAACCATCACTTAGCAATTACTTGAACGCAATACCCCCGGAATTCAACTATAGCCCAAGATTTTTCAGACGTTCGGTTTCCTTAAACTTCAGAGGCTGGCGGTGCTTTGTACATGGGTGTCAAAAAGGCAATCAGGAAACCGGCTAAAAACCCTGCTACATTACGAGCTAGCGGCAACCATTCAGATGTGCGCATCACAACTGGGCCAATCCCAAAGGAGAAGAAACAAATTCCCCACAGCGGTGAAAAAATCAGCATCCATTGCCAAGCAAAGACCTGATCCGGTTTGCGGGGATGGGCAGAAAAGCCACAAATGATTCCCCCCAACACCGACGTAATCAGTGTAAAGATCCACTGCTCTTGAGGCAGACCAGGAACAACTCGACAGCCTCCTTGATTTAAACAAGTCTTGACAGAATTGATAGCTTGCAGAATAGATTCATCTTCACCATTCTCTTGGACAAAGTACTGATTTCCGAACCGGGTCTGTAGCTCAACCCAGAAGGTGCGGGGTAATAATTGATAGACGGCGTCCCCTACGTTGAAGTTGAGAATATTCCCCCCCCTAGCGTCAGCGACCAAAAGAACACTCTTTTCGTCTAGGTTCCAAAAATCCTTAACTGCTCGACCGGGGGTGCGATCATATTGAGTCAATACCCGCAATTTCCAACCCGTTTCCTGCTCAAAATCGTCTAAATCTTGATCAAGCTTATTTTTTTGCACCCGTGTCAACGTTTCGGCTAGATCAACAATCGAAGTAGGCTCATTAGGCAACAGCTCTGGGGCATCAAAGGCTTGAGCGGGTGCAGCGCTAACCCATACTCCAAAACTGAGTACTAGTCCAAGACAGGTTGCTAAAACGCGACGAATAAGATGATGTTTCATAAGATCAGGATGGATGAAGTGGTAAAAGGTAACAATTGGATACTATCTTTTTTAATTTTTAACACTTGTTCAAGTTACTTATCATAATAATACCTATTCTGAGTCTTTGATACCGCTGCCAATGCTACGGAATTGCGCTTCTACCAGGCTCTTTACCTTAGAAAACATTCACAGTGATGTGTTGCTTGTTGAAGGGGCAGATCAAGCCTCAGGATGAAGATGTAATCATTTTGAAACTTATGAGGTTACAACAGCGTCTAAGCCTGTCAGGGGGATAGTTGGTCAATCTACTCCTGATGAACCATTCACCATACATTTATCTAAAGCCATAAAGGGTGAATCGTTTACCTTGGCAAATAGGTGGGTTGACAACATTTCCAATAGCAAGGTTCACCGTCGATGTTTTCTATAGAACTGATGACTACAGGTTGTTAAAGGAAGTCTACTCAATACGGTTTACCGATCTTTATAGACTCTTACCAAGCCTAAAAAAATAATCTATGATAAGAGGACAAACTCATACTGACTTCGTTTTTAATTGGCTCTTTATTATTTTCTTAATTTGCCTGATCACTATCACTGGGGAAGTTGATAGTTCGATATCAACATCACCTTCTTAAAGGAGGTCGCTCAAGTCCATGTCCGATACCAAAGCCAAAAATCAAGCTGTAGCCGTATCTACCACAACAGATATGGTTCGCACCTATCTCCATGAGATAGGGCGGGTTCCTCTGCTAACTCACGAGCAAGAAATCGTTTTTGGTAAACAAGTTCAGGCCATGATGGTGCTTGTGGAACTCCAGCAAGCCTTGAGTGAAGAACTAGGCCATGAGCCTTCCTTTGAGGTGTGGGCAGACCGGGCTAATTTGAGCTTGTCAGAGTTAGAGTTAACCTTGCATCAAGGTCGGCGAGCAAAGCAAAAAATGATCGCAGCTAATCTGCGTCTGGTTGTGTCTGTTGCCAAGAAATACCAAAAGAGAAATCTAGAGCTTCTAGATTTAATTCAAGAGGGAACCCTAGGTCTAGAGCGTGGGGTTGAGAAGTTTGATCCCACCAGAGGGTTTAAGTTCTCTACCTATGCCTATTGGTGGATTCGACAAGCGATTACGCGTGCGATCGCGCAACAAGCCCGCACCATTCGGCTACCGATCCATATCACTGAAAAATTGAACAAGATTAAAAAAGCTCAGCGAGAGTTGTCTCAACAGTTAGGCCGCAGTGCAACGCCGGGTGAAATCGCCAAGGCTTTAGAATTGGAACCTAGCCAAGTCCGGGAATATCTCACCATTGCCCGCCAGCCTATTTCCCTAGATCTGAGAGTGGGCGATAACCAAGACACTGAACTGAGGGATTTGCTGGAAGATGAGGGTCAATCGCCGGAGCAGTTCACGACAACCGAATCCCTCAAAGATGATGTCAGTCAATTGCTAGCAGAGTTAACCCCTCAGCAACGCGATGTTTTAATGCTTCGGTTTGGCTTAAACAATGGCAAGGAGCTATCCCTCGCTAAAGTAGGCCAACAACTCAGTTTGAGCCGAGAACGGGTGCGACAATTGGAACGTCAAGCCTTAGACTATCTGCGCCGCCGCAAAGGTGAAGTCCGGGAGTATATTGCCAGTTAAGCCTGATCCTTGGCATTCATTTAAAACTCATCAACTTTTGATCTGCTTCTGATGGGGGCAGATCATTTTTGTATGCTTATTTGGGACAATACCCCTTGCATCCTTACAACAGCAAAATTCTGATGACCAATGATTGGCTGTATCAATACCCACCTCTGCTCCGAGGCAGATTGCTTAAGCGCTATAAACGATTTTTTGCCGATATCGAATTAGAGACGGGAGAGATCGTCACCGCTCATTGTCCCAACACAGGCCCAATGACGGGCATTTCTACCCCCCATAGTCTAGTCCAAATCTCGAAGTCTAATAATCCCAAACGCAAGTTAGCCTATACCTGGGAAATGATTGCCGTGGGTGAGCAGGATCCAACTTGGGTGGGGGTGAATACCCAAATTCCCAATGGGGTAGTGCGAGTGTTGCTCCAGCAACATTTAATCCCGGCACTAGGGGACTATGAGCAAATCCAGTCAGAAGTACCCTACGGTCAGGAAAAAAGCCGGATCGATTTCCTGCTGCAAGGACCCAAGGTGCAACCGACCTATATAGAGGTTAAAAGTACCACTTGGGCTTTGGGCCATCAAGCTCTCTTCCCGGATACAGTCACGACCCGGGGTCAAAAGCATATTCGAGAACTCGTAGGACTGATACCAAAAGCTCGGGCTTGTATGCTGTATTTTATCAATCGGGGGGACTGTACAATTTTTGCACCGGGGGATCAAGCTGACCCTAACTATGGGAAACTGCTGAGGGAGGCCGTGTCTCTGGGGGTAGAGGTATTACCGTGTCGATTTGAGGTTACCCCTGTAGGCATTCGCTATTTGGGGCTGGCAAGGACTGAGTTCTCCTCCTCAATGTGATGGGTTGTGGACGCTGAGGTGGGTGTAGTGTAATGATCTGCTCTAGGTGAAGGGGGAATTTGGAAGAGAAGATCGCGATCGCAATCTCAGGATGTTAGGGTAAAAACGATTTAGTTGTGGGGTGAAGATTAAGATGGTCGATCGCGATCTTCTGTTTAGGGACTTAATCAAAACGTTCTTTTTGGAGTTTGTTGACCTCTTTTTTCCAAAAATTGCGGTCGCTATCGATCCCAAATCCATCCGTTTTATAGAAGATCAAAAATCCCAACCCTTACAAGAGCAACGAGAACACTCTTCTGCTCTCCAAACTCTTCCTACCTCTAGTGAAATCTTAGTTCAGGTTCGGTTACGCGGCCAAGAAGCCTGCTTTTGGGTTCATCTAGAGTATGGAGCCAACAAAGAGATTAAACTAGAGCGTCGCGTCTTTCATACCTTTGCCCATTTGGATGCCAAGTACAATCTGCCCATCTATCCGATCATTCTGCAAGCTTCGGCCTCTGCGCAACCCTTAGAGACCAACGGCTACCGGGTAGAATTTGTGGATCGCAAGGTCCTAGACTTTAGCTTTGTGGCCATTCAACTGGATCGACTCAATTGGCGTGATTTTCTGCAACGGCGTAACCCTGTGGCTGCGGCTTTAATGCCGGCGATGAATGTACAGCCCTTCGATCGGCCTGTGGTGAAAGCAGAGTGCCTCCGATTGCTGACCAATTTGCGGCTGGATTCCAAGCATGTCAAAGTCATTACTCAATTTATAGAAGTATTCCTCACCCTCAACAGCACGGAAGAACAAATATTACAGACTGAAATGGAACGGATGGGGTTATTGGAGCGAGAGCGGATTACCAACTTACTCATTCGCTCCAAACAAGAAAATCTCCAGCAAGGGGCAGAACGGGAAGCCTTAACCCTAGTCTTGCGACTGTTACATCGGCGCATTGGTGACCTCAGCCCAGATTTAGAGGTGCAAGTACGTCGCTTAGCCGTCAACCAGATCGAAGATTTAGGAGAAGCTCTCCTCGACTTTAATACGGGAGAGGATTTGCGAAACTGGCTTCAGCAGAAAATCTCTTAACGTTGGCCCATAATTTTATGAGTTTGGGGCACTACCCTGACCTGCTGACAGATCTGTTTCAACTGAGCTTGCCAGGTCAAAACTTTTTCGGGGCTGGGAGGTTGGACAGGGTGCCGGGGGTTTAAAGGGGTAACAGGTTGTAAAAACAGAGCCAGGGTAGGGTTAATGGCAGCTACGAGTTGTGCGGCCATTTTTAAGTCTTGCCAGTCCGTTTGTTCAGAAATAATCAGCTTACAAAAAACTTCCACCTGAGCCTGATGACAAAGTTCTAAACTATGGCGATGCTCATCCCAGTGGATTTCGCCGCTGACGCTAGGCAGTTTCAGATCCATACCAACACTATCTAAGTAGGGAAGAACCTTTATCAACCCTTGCGGGTGATGTCCTCCGGTTTCTAAGTAAAAGGGTAAGAGCGTCTGTTTGCGGATCCTAGGCAAGAGCTGTTCTAAAAAAGTGGCGTGGAGGAGCGGCTCTCCTCCTGTTAGGCTAATGCTGTCATGGAGACCCACCTGGTCTTGGCGATTCAGCCAGTCCAAGATTTGAGGGATGGTGACGGGATTTGGCTGGGGGCTAAAGTCTCGTAAGCCAGGAGATTGCTCAATGTGGCAGATCTGGTTGGCAAACCAAGTATGAGCACTATCGCAAAATTGACAGCGGAGATCGCAACCGCCAAAGCGAATAAAAATCTGGCGAGTGCCAACATTGAGTCCTTCCCCTTGAATAGCAGAAAACATCTCCACTAAATTGGCTCTGGGCAGAACTGTCTCCCCGTTTGCAGAGTCAGGGGTCGTTGGATGATGATTGAGAATGGGCATTCGTTTGCAGAGGGGGAAGGTGAGGAGGGTAAGGGAGGGGGGTTAGGTGGAGTTTCGATAGGGAATGGGGTCTGTTAGGCTCAGTTGGGTAAAGGCTGCTAATCTTAATTTACAGGCATCACACTGGCCGCAAGCCTGAGGCGGCGAGCCACTGCCATCACTGTAACAAGACCAAGTTTGCGCCCAGGGCACACCTAAGCGATCGCCTAGGTCAATAATTTCAGATTTGTGTAAATCAATCAGGGGAGTGTGGATCTCAATGGGGTGGCCTAAGCGACCCTGTTTGGTGCCTAAGCGAAAGACTTCTTGCATGGCGTGGACGTAATCGGGTCGGCAATCTGGATAGCCGGAGTAATCTAAGCGGTTGACGCCAATGTAAACTCGATGGGCTGCGATCGCTTCCGCATAGGCGAGGGCAAAACTCAGAAAAATCGTATTCCGAGCCGGGACATAGGTGATGGGAATGTGATTGGCCATTTCTGCTATCGAACGAATGGGCAGATCGATCCTCAGATCGGTTAGGGCAGATCCGCCCCAGAGGCTAAGATCAAATGCCACGATCTGGTGGTGGCTGACCTGGGCAGCGGTGGCGATCGCCACCGCTGCTGATAATTCCTGGCGATGACGCTGCTGATAATCAAAGGAAAGGGCATAACAGTTCATGCCCTCTGCCTGGGCTTGATACAAGAGCGTCGATGAATCTAAGCCGCCTGATAATAAAACCACAGCTTTCATATGATGGTTCCTGCAATCCGCCTCTGGGATAGTTCTGCTCAGGGGTGGTTCTCTTAAAGGGAGACAACCCAGATTCCTCAGCTACAACAGAGCTTTATTCTACCGATTTCAGCTTCCAGAATCTTAGGGATTGGCCTAGGGGTGAAAAAAGTCTGGCATCTCGTTGGAGTAGACATCAAAACAAAAATCACTCAAACTCTCTCTAAGACAAAGTGTACGGCTTTTCTACCCAAGTTATCGATCGTTGCTTGATCGTTAAATGCATAAATATGGGTACTATGGCAATAAGAATTAAAATATGTTAAGTTAATTTTAGTTAACAACTCTTATCTCATAGGCAGCACAACCCATGTCTTCCGATTTCAACAAAGGCATCATGAAATTTGACAACGCTGATGGTCCGCTCACCGTAGCTTTGTCCGCTATCGTTATTTTTGGCAGTATTGGACTTTTGATCGGTTGGGGATTAGAAACTGCTTACTTGGTCGGTCAACTCAGCTAAAAGTCATCAGCTCTAGCGACAACGGCGATCGCAATCACATCCAAACCTGCCTCCTGAAATGTTTGCAATGCTGACGTTGCAGTTGCGCCCGTTGTATAGATATCATCTACAAGCAAGATGGATTGCTTACGGCTCTGTTTAGCAAAATCAGGTGCCAATTTGAATGCTTGTTCAAGGTTACAGAAGCGCTCTGGGCGGGAGAGATTAAATTGGGCTGACGTTGCCCGCACTCTCACCAACCCCTGTTTAGCTAAGGGCAAGCCCGTAACATGGCTAAAGCTTTGAGCAATTAAAAGTGACTGATTGTATCCCCGTTGTTTCCATCTATCCACATGCAGCGGAATAGGAACAAGAATGGTTCCCCTGGTGCTTGGGTGAGTGTTTAACCAGGCTAAACCCAGCCATTGCCCTAAAGACTGGGCAATCTTGGTTTTTTGGTTGTATTTGAGCTGAGCTAAGGCTTGCTTGAGCAAACCCTCATACCTTCCCCAGGCTAGCAAAGGTGGGTCAAGACTTGTATCCATATCCCAGTGGGGATACTGGTACTTTTTCAAATGACGAGAGCAGTCTTGGCAGAAAATATCTGGGGTTGTCCGTTCACACAGAGAACATGAGCCATGCAGGCTGAGCTGCTCCAATTGAGAGAATACGGTTTGTCCCCAGCGCAACATTTTGCTATCTCAGACCCTTACGTCATTGAGGCCAAGATACCTCAACCCCTACGCAGACTCCCGACCCTTAGTTTATATTACGATGGGGAACTACATCAGTCGAGATATTGCTTTACGGGCTTCGTTACACCTTCTTGAGCAGTAAACATTTGCCTTAGGATGAAATCAACCTCTAAAGACTCGCTTGTGGAAAGTCTATATTGGTTTGATGCACTTCCATCTATTGATCCCTCAGTTGTTGGCCAAGCAGCCATGAGGTTAGGTCAACTTGCTCAGGTAGACTGTCCAGTTTTGTCAGGGGCAGTCCTGAGTGCCCATGCCCTCCAGCAGTTTTGTCACTCCATTCCCTGGGCTTCTCCTTTTCTCAGTGATTTTCCCCATCTGACGCTGCGCTTACAACGCGAACACCCCTTACACTTGCAAGCAGTGGCAGACGAAATTTGTCAGGGCTTGGAGACAACGCCACTACCTGCCCATTGGCTGCAAAGATGTGTGGCAGAACTGCATTGTTTCTCCAGTGCTGGGATTCGCCTGAGTCCATCCTTATGGTTACCTCCCCCCTGGGCCGAGCATACTTCCTCCCTGGTTCGGTTATTGTCTGTTCAATATTGTCGGCTGACACCCCAGTCCGTGGGAACCGCTATCAAAGAAGTTTGGAAAAGCTTATTTCAAGCCCAAATGCTTTTTCTGTTACAGGAATTGGCCATTCCCATTGATCAATTGCGCTTAGGCATCATCTGCCAGCCTGTGCCCACTACACCAGCTTCAGGTTTTCTGGCCGTTACCCAGACCCATGTTTATCTACAGGCAACCTATGGTTTAAGTGTCGGGATAATGACTGGAGAGGTACTGCCAGACTGCTACATTTACAACCGTCAGGCACAATGTTGGCAAACAGAACCAGGCCAGATTACCTATGCCTATCAAGCCCTAAGCGAGCAGCAAGCACTTGCCCCATCTACAACAGCGGGTTTAGTGGGTAGCCCCCTAGAAACGACGCCGCACAACCCGTTTGTCCTCAATTCCGATCACTTAGGACAATTGCTCGATCTAGCCAACCATATTCCTGTCCCATCAACTTCATCTGTTCCAGTTGTAGAGTGGATGTTTACGGCTGATTCTGAGGGAGAACCGCACCCTCGGCACCCTCGGCTACAGATTATTCAGGTCTGGCCAGAATTGCCCTTGCCTCTACCCAATTTTAGGAAACAGGCAAATTTCTATGATTTAGAGAAAGATCAAGCCCCGTCATTATTGGCTCAAGGCTTAGGTGCTGCTATTGGAGAAATTACTGCACCTGTCTTAGTTATTGCAGATCGTTCTTCGCTACTGTTGCAGCAGGCTGCTGGTCAGATCGTTGTCATCGAGAGCGTTATTCCTGCAGATGTAAGCTGGTTGCAACAAGCAGCGGGTTTAATCTGTGCCTCTGGTAGCTATACCTCTCATGGTGCCATTATGGCTCGTGAGCTAGGAGTACCTGCGGTGGTTGGTGTGGCATCCGCCCTTGCGATCTTTCAGTCTGGACAGAAGGTATTCTTAGAGGGCACTCAAGGTCAGGTTTATGCTGCTGGGTCAATGGCCAAAGCAGCGGAGGCCAACCATCGGGTCACCCAGCATCCTCCTGTGGATGCAGAATTGCTCAGAACCCAGTTGTGGGTCAATCTCAGCCAACTGCAATTATTGACGCGAGCCTTACAGTTGCCTGTACAGGGGGTGGGATTATTGCGAGCGGAATGGTTCATTCTCGATATCTGTGAGGGACAGTTACCTCAAGATTGGTTACACCAAAGAAGTGCTGCTAAATTTGCGGCTCATCTGAGTCAGCATTTATACACTTTTGTCCAAGCTTGGCAGCCGCGCCCTGTGTTTTATCGGTCATTGGATCTAAAAAATGATGCCCTTGCCAACACCCAACCACCGAACCTTAGTCCGACGGGTCATCCTCTGTTGGGCTTACGAGGGGTCTCTCATTATGTTTATGATCCCACCCTATTTGATTTAGAATTGCAGGCGTTAGCTCATCTTCATCGGCAAGGCTGTCAAAATATCCGTTTGATTTTGCCTTTTATCCGCTCTGTTGAGGAGTTTCGGTTTTGCCGCGATCGCATCCAAGCTGCTGGTCTGCTGAATGATTCTTTTCAAGTCTGGATCATGGCAGAAGTTCCCTCGGTATTGTTTCAACTCCCGGAGTATGTGGCAGCAGGGGTACAGGGGATTGCCATTGGCACCAATGATTTAACGCAATTGATTTTAGGGGTGGATCGAGACCATGCCTATCTGGCTCAGCACTATGGCGAAAATCATCCGGCTGTCCTAGCCGCCATTGCCCAACTGGTGCAAACGGCCAAGGAGCTAGACATTCCCTGCTCAATCTGTGGTCAAGCCCCCGTGCGGCATCCTGAATTGATTGAGCAGTTTGTTGAGTGGGGGGTTACAGCTATTTCTGTGGATATGGCGGCAGTGGCAGCAACACAAGGGGCGATCGCAAAAGCAGAACAACAACAGCAGTCCAAGCAGCCAGTTCCTGTCACTCCCCTGGTTACCCAAAGGGTTGATGGGCTGAGATAATATCTATAGGTAAAGGGGCTATCCCCGACCGTCTTCAACTTTCTCCTTCATCTTTTTGAGTCCGCCATGCACACTTACCATTACGCCCTTGCCAGTCAGCACTATCTTTTTGAAGAAGAACCTTTTGAGGAAGTCCTCAGAGAACGTCATCGCTACTATCAAGAGAATAACAAAGAGATTGACTTTTGGGTCGTTAAGCAGCCTGCCTTCCTAGAGCAGCCCGAAATGCAAGCAATTAAAGCCAAATGCCCCCAACCCTGTGTTGCGATTGTGTCTACCAATCCCACCTTTGTACAATGGCTAAAACTACGCTTGGAGTATGTCTATCTGGGTGAGTTTCAAGCGCCCTCAGCCACCATTCCCGATCCCCTGGCATCTTTAGCTTCGGTTTAACTGTTTTTGATCGCCATCTTTCCAATGAAGTCGATGTCCTGCTTGCTCAGTAGGATGTTGTGGGGCGGACAGTGGATTGAAATTAAATTTTAGTAAAATAGACAACATTTTATCGCTAGCTTGATTTTTCATCGCTAGCTTAATTTTCATAATTGCTCTGAGTGAGTTGGGGATAGTTTAGGGCATCCTAAACTATAGTGTTGTCGGAACCTCTGCATCGGTACGATTGCCCCATTACAATGGCTCGAAGGTACTGGCAACCGCAGACTGATTCATTAAAAAGGTCAGTATTTCTGACCCCTATGCACTAAGAGAACTTAACATGTTTAATGCTCCCATGCTAACCCTAGAAAATTAGCTGATTCTCAACCGTTACCCCTACTCAATCAGCGAACCTGGGGAGCTTTTAGCATCCTAGATGAAGGAGCCAGATACAAAATTAAACGAGTGGAAGTCAAACCTGGGCACTCTCTGGGGTTGCATTTACACTATCACCGCAGCGAACATTGGATTGTGGTGGCGGGTATTGCTAAGGTCACCTGTGGTGATCAAGAAATCCTCTTAAGTGCGAATCAATCCAGCTATATTCCTCGCTATACGATGCATTGCCTTGAAAATCCAGGCATTGTGCCTCTCATCCTAATTGAGGTGCAAAATGGAGAATATTTGCAAGAAGACGATATTGTTCATTACCAAAAATGACCCTCCATTTACAGCTTCAGCAGCAAAAGCGTACTTGTGGGCAGCGTTTGGGGGTCTAGTTGCATTTGTATTAAAGTTCATTAGCATTCCGAGGCAGCCCGTTCCAACTATCGATTCCTCTTCAATAATGTGATGGACAATCCTCATGGTAAGTCTCTGTGACCCGAATTTCTGAGCTAAACGTGGTGGTGGTAAACCCACCGGACAGTGATACTGTACTGGTACGCAGACGGATGTTCGGATCCGCAAACCAGAATTGCTCCGTTGAACTCATGACACCATACTCTGTGGTTAATGTGAGGACATCTTCGACACTCATAGAATAGTGACCAATAGCGGGAATCGCTTCTGCATAGCCGCGATCGCGCAGCAAGCTCCCTTCCCAGGGATGCCCCATATCTTTAACCAAAGCAAAAGAAGTTGAACCTTGATGATTCTCATCCTCTTGATCCCATTCCATTTCGCCTTTCCAAGAAACATAGGCTCCACCAAGGGCTAAACCAGCGTCAATTCCATGCAATTGACAGGTCTCAATCACCTGCGGGGCATCAGCAGACAGCACCTGAACGACAATTTCTGATTGCCCTGTTTCAGCTCTCTGGAAAGCCAGGTGATGGGTAGTTCTAATGGCCTTCCACCTGCCCTCACTCAATTGAAAAAATTCCATGATATCCATAAGCGTTTAGGAATCCAAGAAAAACTCTCCTGCGCTGTAATTCAGCTTAACAAGGGAACAGTCTGAAAGTTCAAAAACCTGCCCGCAGATCTGAGGTCATCGCACCTCAATGATGCCCATTAAACCAGCTTGGTTGAGTAATTCGAGTTTGGCATCTGCTTCTGCCTGACTTTCGTAAGCACCAACTTGTAAAACGGGACTTCCTTGATAGCTAGAGCGAAAGGCATCGGGAACCAAGGTCTTGATTTGGGCTTGCTCCTGAGTATTTGTGGCCTTAACCACCACTCGATATTTAAGTCTAGAGCGTTCATCTGCGGGAGGAGGAGGGGGATCGCCACTGTTGAGAGCCGCTAGGATATCGGCATGGCCATCATCTCGACTGGCAATATAAATATCTGGATCGGGATCAAAGCGCCCCAAAGGGGCATCTTCTGCAGGAACGGGGAGGGGGTTCTCTGGGAGATTGTCTGTCTCTAGAGCAGGGGCAAAGGGGGTAGGACGACGGTTAAAGAAGGATGAAGGAGGGAGGGGAGGGGTGAAGGGGCGCTTGAGGAAGGTGGGAGAAGCTGGAGAACGATTTGGAGAAATGGGTGGAGGAACGGGAATTTCGATGGGTTTTGAGAAGGTAGTTGGCAAGAGAGGGGGAGCGGCTGCCAGGGTGATGGATTTTCTTGACCTGGGTCTGGATGAATTGGAACTTTGATAATGATTGCCTTTAGAGGGGGATGAGGGTGGGGAAATGGTTTCTTGTTCACCAGAGAGGATGGGTAGATCTGCATCCTGTTCGGAAGAGGGTGGGGGAACGTTGTCAGGCAAGGCGGGTTGCTGAGGATCTGCTAGGGGTTGAGGAGACCGCTGAGAGGGTTCTGGGACTGGGATTTCAATGGGAGAGGTAATCAACGTTGTCAGTGCATCTCGCTCCTGTCGGTGAGTAGAGGAGGGGGACTGGATGTTCTCAAGGGTTGATGGGTTGCGCTGCGGAGCCTTCCCAGGTGGAGAGGGTGGTTGCAGATGTTTTGAGGGTTGTTTTTTGAGGGATCGCTGGCTCAGAGAAGAGGTGATGGTGGGTCGCGGACGAAGGATGGCCAACTGCTGAGGTGAGGCATCGGGTGGAGGGGCAGAACGGATGGGTCGTGTTGGTGTTCTCAAGGATGGGGTACTGGTGATTGGATCTGCATTCCTATCCTGGGTGAAGTAAATATGACCTAATGTTTTGCCATCATAGGTGCGTTTGGTGAATCGCCAACCGGGTGCTAGGTCAATTTTGAGAAACCCAGGTGCAAAGGAGCGGGTCTGGCCAATGATCAGTTTGGGGGCAGACGGATTTTTGAGGGGATATCCCATCAAACCAAGTGGTCAGAGTGTTTAACAAGGGATAGCCGATAGTCAAGGGCTAAGTCCAGACCTGCTTGCCGAATGGAGTAACCATTGCTATCGGTGCTGCGGCCACAGATGCCAGTGAAATCAAATTTGAGCAGAAGCGGGTCAATGACACCAGGTTGATCGGGATGTTCTTTCCAGCAGGTCTGAGTGGATGAAATCTGCTCCAAGATGATCAGGTTGTATTGTTTGGCCTGAGCAAAGGGAACTGCGATCGCAATCAATTTGCTTTGATCAACTTCCTTTTGACCAAAGGTATACGCCTGAGCCGATATCTGTGGCATGAGGAAGCTTAAAAGCCAACCTGCGATCGCAACAGTGGTGTAACTCAACTGATGTTTCATGGCTACAAAACCGCTCCCCATTCGTGAGTGAATGCTATCGAAAATGCATGGAACTTTTTCAAAAATACTCATCTGAAATTAATGAGTTGTAAGCAGATTCACGGCAAAAAGGCAATCGCCAAACAACTCTAGGAAAAACAACTGGTGGTGTGAAATTCTATCCTATATTTAGTTTCAATCAGAATTTGCAATAAAAATTAACATTATGATGAATTGCTAAATTCAGTTAAGAAAAAGTAAAATAGCTAATAATAGGGAAGACTGATAGAGGTTTAGATCACAAATCTGATTATTACAGACTAAATAGTAGACATTTTGAAGTTCAAAGTTGGTTCCCAGTTTAGGATAAAATTTTTGCTATTCTGTATCAACATAGATAGGTGTAGCAATTACGTTACATCTGAACACTTACCCAGGATTAAATAGAGCTAACCTCTAATATGAAAGTCATCTCTAGAAGATAGGTTTATCTACCTTAGTTGTTGTCTTGCTCTAGTGCTTATACGGCTATAAGTTGAATGGTTCCTTTTAGCCTCATCTAGTGATGATCCCCTGATTTTTATGGCCAAAACTACCCTTTCCTACCTATTTGCTGGTGGCTACCTACTCGGACTGTTGGTTGCCTATACCGCTGTGGGTTGGATTCTGGCTGCCTATGCTACCCCAGCCCTGATGTGGATGTGGACCTTGGCCTTGATGGTCTACGTGGCGTGGGCAGGTGCAGGTGCGATCGCAGCCTCCATGTTGTGGGTTGTTTCCGTCGTCTGGATTGCAGCCTATACCTCAGCAACACCTCTGCACGTAAACTGGCAAGGCTCGACTTGGGCCATCTCATTACTAGGCGTGTGGCTATTTGCGATCAGCGTGGTATTGATGTTGGCCTTCGCACACCCAGCCCTGCAATCCCTACGGTGGTCCCGGAAATCGACCTTTTATCGGGTGGTGATCACAACAGGGATTGGATTAATCCTGGGTCGCTGCCTTTACTGGAGCGTGCTCCCTGGCAGCAGTCTATCGACATCGGTCTAAACCAATGAAAATAGGAGACTCAAAGCCTTGCCAAAGCCATCATCCCCAGATAGAAACGATCCAAACAACAACGAGACATCTACTGCCAACAGGTCAGTCTTCCAGTCTGATGTGGAAGGCACTCAGACACCGCCAACCGATTACCTTGATGCTTTAGATAACTCTGTTTTAGCGAGTCTCAATTCATCCCAAAAATTGGCCTTGCAGACCCTGATTGATCAAACCATTCAAAAGCATAAAAATCAAGATCTATCAGAAGCAAAAACTAATCAGAATTTGAGAATAAATACTCAAGATCCTCTTACTCAAGAAAAACGTTCAAAACTTATTGATATTCGATTTGTAATTGATTTGATTTTTTCGCGATTCTATGTAGTTCTATTGGTGGGTAAAGATGTACGAAAAGATCAAAGAAGCTATCCCGTCACAGGGATAACTAAGATCGGCAATATTATTGCTGCTACTTTTTTGATTATTGCCATCAATCTTTTGATATCTGCCTTCTTATTGCTAGGACTATATCTTTTAAAATCAGCGCTTAGTATTGATCTATTGCCGGGACATTTTTCCGATCAGGTAGAAGATCTAGATTAATTATAATTAGCTCTCATAAACTATAAAACTTCTAGAGCTAATCCCTACACTTGATAAAATAAAACTAGTTAGTTTTTGGTCTTTCTTGTTTATGGTGAACACAACTTCAACCCTGTATCGAATCCTAGATGCCAATCTTGATCGGGCGCGTGAAGGGGTACGGGTCATTGAAGAATGGTGTCGCTTCGGCTTAGAAAATCAGCAATTGACTTTGATCTGCAAACAGCTCCGTCAAGAATTAGCCACCTGGCATCATCCCTGTTTACGGACAGCTCGGAATACCCCAGCGGATCCGGGAACCCAATTAACCCACCCCCAAGAAGAAACTCGGACTGATCTACCCAGGGTGATCCAAGCGAATCTCTGTCGAGTCCAAGAAGCCTTGCGTGTTTTGGAAGAATATGGAAAACTCTACGATCCAGCCATGGCCTTAGCTTGTAAACAGATGCGCTATCAGGTTTATACCCTAGAGAGTCACTTACAACCCCATGATCGTTGGCAACAGTTGGTGAATGCCCCTCTGTATTTGGTCACCTCTGCCAGCGATCGCCTCGTGTCTGTGGTTGAATCGGCGCTGCAAGGTGGGTTGCGCTTAGTGCAATATCGAGAGAAACAAGCCGATGATCAGGTGCGATTCGCCGTGGCTCAAGAACTCTGCCAGCTTTGTCATCGATATGATGCCCTCTTTATTGTCAATGATCGGATTGATATTGCCGTTGCTGTAGATGCAGATGGAGTACATCTGGGACAACAGGATATGCCGATGGCGATCGCCCGCCAATTGCTGGGGTCGGGAAAACTCGTGGGGCGCTCAACCACCAATCCCCAAGAGATGGCGCGGGCCATACAAGAGCAAGCGGACTACATTGGCGTCGGCCCTATCTATGAAACACCCACAAAAGTGGGTAAAGCGGCGGTGGGTCATGAGTATATTCGCTATGCCCAAGACCATGCTCCCATGCCCTGGTATGCCATTGGTGGCATTGATACAGGGAATTTAGCATCTGTCATTGCCGCAGGAGCAAGACGAGTAGCAGTGGTACGAGCCATTATGGAGGCTGATGCGCCTGCAAGGGTAGTCCAGCAGATGCTGCAACAGTTACAGGAAGATCAGGTGCAGGGAGCAGCAGACTGATGTACTGAATTTGCGGATTAATTTGGTATTGCATAATTAGAGAATGACGTAGAGTCAAGGGAAGCCCTTATAAACTGTAGATTCCCACATTCACTTAAATCATTCTTTACTGTGCAATGCCTGATTTGGAGTCCCTTGGTATCCTTAAGGTAAGGTTTCTTTGCCCGCCACTTCAGGATCCTGCCATGACTGACAGCCAATCAACTATTTGCATTTTAGGGGGAGGATTTGGTGGCCTATATACAGCCCTGCGGTTAAGCCAATTGCCCTGGGATGATCGGCGACCTTTGATTTATCTGGTTGATCGAAACGATCGCTTTTTGTTTTCGCCGCTGCTCTATGAACTGGTAACGGGGGAGCTACAGGCTTGGGAAATTGCCCCCCCTTATCAGGAGCTGCTCACGAATACAGGTGTACGTTTTATTCAGAGTGCGGTTCACAAGATTGATCTCCAGGAACAGCAGGTCACTCTCTCTAATCAATCCCTCCACTATGATCGTCTGGTATTGGCCCTAGGGGGAGAAACCCCTCGACAACAAGTGCCCGGTTCAGCAGACTATGCCCTGCCGTTTCGGACGGTTCAAGATGCTTATCAACTCGAAGAGCGACTGCGAATCTTGGAGGCATCTACCGCATCCAAAATACGGGTTGCTGTGGTGGGTGCTGGTCCTAGTGGGGTGGAGCTGGCCTGTAAATTAGCCGATCGCTTGGGAGATCGCGCTCGCATCCGGTTAATTGAGCGCAATGCTCAAATTCTCAAATTAGCCCCAGCCTTCAATCAAACGGCGGCGGCAAAGGCATTAGAAAAACGGCAAGTCTGGATTAACTTAGACACCCAAATTCTCTCTCTAGAACCCCAGCAGATCACCTTAAGCTATAAGGATCAAGGTGATACGCTTCCCGTTGATTTAGTGCTGTGGACCGTGGGAACTGCGATCGCCCAACCCATTCGTGATCTCCCCCTGCCTCATAATGAGCTGGGTCAACTCCTTACTGAACCAACCTTGCAAGTCCAGAGCGCCCCCGATCTCTTTGCCCTGGGGGATTTGGCCGATTGTCACGATCAACAGGGTCAACCGATTCCCAAAACGGCGCAAGCTGCCATTCAGCAAGCCGATTGTGTGGGTTGGAACCTTTGGGCCTCCCTCACCCAGCGCCCCTTACTGGCGTTTCACTACCTCCATTTGGGTGAAATGTTAACCCTAGGAGAAGATACAGCCACCCTCTCTGGTTTAGGTTTGCAATTAGACGGCCCCTTAGCCTTTCTGGCCCGCCGCTTAATTTATCTCTATCGGATGCCGACCTTAGACCATCAACTCAAAGTGGGACTCAACTGGATGTTCAAACCCTTAGTCTCTGCCCTATCTGCCCCCAAGTAGGGACGAATTCACTCATTCTCAGAGGATCAGGAACTAACTCAGGATCATTATGAGTTTGCGGTATAGTATTTTGGGTGTAATGGGTTCTCAGCCAGATCAGGTTCAAGTTTTCTAAACAGTTGGTGAATCTATACAACCCCTGTGCCCCGCACCCGCAAAATTGATATCTCAAGGAGCAATTAGGTTATGTCGCAACACGAAGCTCAGGAATGCTTACGCGTCGGGCAGACAGCACCGGACTTTACAGCCACAGCCGTATTTGATCAAGAATTTATCGAGGTCAAACTATCGAACTATCGGGGTAAGTACGTGGTGATCTTCTTTTACCCCCTCGATTTCACCTTCGTGTGCCCGACGGAAATTATCGCTTTTAGCGATCGCTATGATGCCTTTAAAAGCTTAAATACCGAAATTTTAGGGATTTCCGTTGACAGCCAATTTTCTCACTTAGCTTGGACCCAAACCGACCGCAAGTCTGGGGGGGTAGGCGACCTCAATTACCCATTGGTTGCCGATCTTAAAAAAGAAATCAGCACTGCTTACAACGTCCTTGATCCTGACGCTGGTATTGCCCTGCGCGGGTTATTCATTATTGATAAAGAGGGCGTGATTCAACATGCCACCATTAATAATCTAGCCTTTGGCCGCAATGTAGATGAAACATTGCGGACACTGCAAGCCATTCAGTATGTTCAGTCTCATCCTGATGAAGTTTGCCCTGCGGGTTGGCAACCAGGAGACAAAACCATGAATCCCGATCCAGTAAAATCTAAGGCTTACTTTGAGTCGGTCTAAGAACCCCAGCTAGAGCCTCTCACCTCCTCCCTCAGCCCTAACCTTCAGATTGGCGAGAACTACGGTTTGTTGATCTGTATGTTAGGGGTGTATTTAATTAATGCTGACGTCAAGTTGGCCTAACGGCTTGGTTTTCAGCGGTGGTACAAATTTTCGAATCAGCACCAGAGTGTTGAGGCCATCCGTTGCGAAACCTGGTTAGGCAACGGATAAACGTTTGACTTCTATGTCGCCGACTGCCTGCTCTGCCTGCCACAGATCATAGTGCATTTGCTGATTGAGCCAACTTTCAGGAGATGTATCAAAAGCTTTCCCCAAGCGAATTGCCATTTCAGGGCTAATACCTGCCCTACAGTTTAAGATAGCAGATAGGGTTTTGCGACTTACACCCAGTGCCTCAGCAGCTTCAGTCACAGTCAGATTCAAAGGTTCGATACAAAGTTCCTTAAGAGGCTGTTTATAAAGTAAAGATAAAAATGCACTCGATCCTTGTCCCTGCAGCTTTAGCGTGACATTATAAGTTGCGTGGGACTGGGACTATGTCTAATCGAACATACGCCACCGATCTGACGGAT
>JAAUOM010000175.1 GCA_012034865.1 Acaryochloris sp. CRU_2_0
GATGGCCAACACCAGCAGCATTTTTGAACATTTAGGAGCGCGGGTTCATCAACTGCCCTTACTGTGGCTAGCTGCCCCGTTAACGGGTCTGATGGTGCAACCCATTATTGGTTATCTCAGCGATCATACCTGGGGGCTTTTGGGACGTCGGCGTCCCTATTTTTTGGTGGGTGCGATTTTGGGTTCTGTGGCCTTGATCTTGATGCCGAATGCCCCCAGTCTATGGGTGGCAGTGGGTTTGTTATGGATTCTAGATACCTCAGCTAATATCAGCATGACGCCCTTTCGCTCCTTTGTTGGGGATTTATTGCCAGAGGAGCAACGGACCCTAGGCTTTACCTTGCAAGGCTTGTTTCATGGTTTAGCTGGAGTGATTGCCTCTGCCCTGCCTTGGGTGCTTCATCATATCTTTGGCGTGGTTGAATCTCAGGAAAACTATCATGCTATCCCCTTGGCCATAAAGCTCTCTTTCTATATTGGGTCGTTGATCTTTATAGGAGCGGTGATCTGGACTGTGGTGACAACCCCTGAGCCGATCCCAGCGAATTTGCCAAGTTTACAACAATCCCAAAAAATCCATACGGGATCCCCAGGGATGATTACAGAGATTTGGCAGGCGCTCCAAGATATGCCAACGATGATGCGCCAACTGGCTTGGGTGCAATTTTGCAGTTGGTTTGGGATGTTTTGTCTGTTTTTGTATTTTCCGCCTGCGATCGCCCGCAATATTTTCGGTGCCACGTCTGAAGGAACCTTGCTTTACTCGGCGGGGATCGAGTGGGCTGGGTTATGCATTGCCCTATATAACGCCGTCTGTTGTCTGTTCTCGTTTGTTTTGCCCAAAATCACTCAGCGTATCAGTCTGAAAACAACTCATACCCTTTGTCTGGCCTCTGGTGCAGTGGGTCTGTGTTCATTGCTGTTGATTCATAATCGATACGTTCTGCTGTTACCCATGGTCGGGATAGGGATCGCCTGGGCTAGTATGCTGTCGCTTCCCTACGCCATGTTGATCAACACGCTGCCGCCAGAAAAGAGTGGTCTGTACATGGGTATTTTTAACTTCTTCATTGTCCTGCCAGAAATTGTTGCTTCCTTAGGCTTAGGGTGGCTGATGGTGCATGTGTTTGCAGGTAATCGGCTAGCAGCGGTGGTTTTAGGTGGTGTTTTTATGCTTCTAGCTGCCCTCCTGACTCAGCGTATTCAAACCCATCTAGAGACGAAGAGCAGGGATCACAGTCGTAAAACCTTGGATCGTCTCATTAGGCTTCATTAAAGATTGGCTGTCGATTGCAGGTAGCGCTATTTTGCTAGCGTTTTGTTGTGAGTGAGATCTTAATGATCCGGAGAGGTTCAATTTCATGCCATGGATCTGTTTTGGACAGCAAACGGATCTGCAAAGATCCTGTTACTTAACGGCTACGGGTGCTGAGGCAGCTTGGGGCTTAAGCACCTGCTCAACGCGTGCTTGCCCTAGGGAGTAAGTTACTGCGTAGCTGTGGGCTAACAACCCCAGCCATACCTGGGGAAATCGATCTTCTAACCAAGGTTGTAACCACCGTACAAATTGGGGGAACCAGGTACGCAGTAGGGCATTGCCAAAGGCATCAACGGTGAAGCTCCAATAGCTACTCAACCATCGCCAAAAATCTTGAGGACCGACAACCACCCAAATCCACAACAGTAAAATGGGGTTGGTCAAGGCTGCTTTCAAGGCCATCCGGTTGAGGGGTAACCAGCCGAATCGGTCTTTAATGAATGCCTCAGCAGTATCTGGATCTTCGGCTGCTAGGATGCCAAAAAAGGTATTCAGCATAGAATTAACCCGCTGGGGAGGCAAATGTTTGCCCGTGGGTACCATCATCCCCCGTGAGAAAAGCCAGGTGACGGCAATATTACTTTGATAGGCTCGGATTTGGTTGAGGTTGTGGGCTCGCAGCAAATCATGTTTGAGGGCCGTGTCTAACAAGTCCGTCAGACGCGGTAAGTTGCGAACCAAGGAGCCAAACCCCGTAAAAATTAAGGGCGATTGCAAGGAGGCCGAATCCCCAATGGAAATGAGACGATCGAAGGCGATGGTGCGATCGCGACTATCCAAACTAAAATGCCCTGGAATATACCCAAAGGTCGGCTTAATCCAGGTCAGTTTGTCCAAGTCACAGCGACGATACTCCGGCAGGATCGCAAAAAGTCCTCATACATCTCTAGCAATGATCCTGGATTATCGGGATGAACCTGATGGTAGTGAAACAGATAAAACGTCAGCTCATCCCCTTTCCCTGGAAACAGCTCCCAAATGAGCTGCCGCCCCCGGGAAATATCCCCGTGACTATTGAGAACATCGCCGTACTGAGGATCCCAAACCGAACGATCTAACCCCGAAATCACCGCACCGACGGTTGGACAAACACTCTCAAAGGATCGCCCGCCATTGAGTTGCCAGGCGATGGGTGAAGCCGTCCCCATGGCGTCGACTAACAATCGGCCAGTGACCACATTTTCCCGACCACTGGGAAGATGAACAACTTGCACACAAGCCGCTGTATCTGTAACATCAACCCGCTGAAACTCCGTTTGATCCCAAATTTCCCCGCCTGCTTGCCGCAATTTTTCACCACACAGGCGCAAAAGTCGCTCTGAATCAATGGCAATATTGAGGACCGTGGGGGTATGTAAAACCGGAGCCTGACATTGAGGGGGATTATTTACATCAAAAAACTTGTGAAACCCATCCTCGTACTCACAGGCAATTAAACTTTCAAATTCCGTTGGGGTGAACAACCCCAAGTCGATCAGATTGGCAAACTCACTCCGGGAAATATTCCATTCCCGATTCATGCGGCCAAAAGGCAATCGTTCAATTAACAAGACCCGATAGCCCAGACGGGCCATCACGGCTGCATGGATAACACCCAAGGCCCCCCCTAGATAGACCAGATCATAACTGGGATCACCCCCCGACACTGCCTGCGAAAAAACCACTGGCCGAGGCTGTTGGGGAGAACGCACACCGTCACGCCACCGTTGTTCCCACCAATAGGCCCGTGTCAAGTCATATTCCCCATTGGGAAAGTGCTGAAAGTACTGAACCGTCAGCGGGTAATCCTTGGCCAAGGCGCTAAAAATAGACTCTTTCTCTAGATCAACCGGAGGCGGTTGCGGATAGCGGTAGGGAAAGTTAGCTCTTAACTGCTGCTGCAAGGCTTGAACGAGGGATTTTTCCCGCCGTACAGGCACAGTTCCCCACCGAAAAACCTTAAGATAAGTCGTACGCTGGAGAGACCACACCACAATTGCTAGTTCGCTCGTGTGGTTGGGGAACTGCAACCGACAGCCTGTAGCCGTAGGTATTTTTTGGCCTACCTGGGGTGTATAAGCAGATTGCAACCAGTGTCTAACAGCGTCAGTATCAGGCGTGGGGATTTCTAAATAAGAAAGTTCTTGCATACCCTGTCATATTGGAAAGTGATCGTTTGTCAAAAACAAACCTCCAGTAAAGTCACTCAAGTCTCGTTGCCTAAAACAGACCAGAACTTGATCGCCTCATTGCTTGGCAATGCCAGCGCTAAGGACTACTGATGCCGACGCTAGACCAAAAGATATTAATGGCTATCCACACCATAAGCTAAATTGGCTGCTTGCAGTACCCCCTTCTTTTGTTTTTGAAAAATGAATTATGATTATTTAAGATGCAATATAAAGTTTTATAAAGCTCCATGCAAGCTCTTCCCCCTCTTTTTGATCTTCCCCTGGTTCAATCTGCGGCCAAGTTGGCCTATGAAGCATTACAGACTGGCAAAAAGACGTTTGGCTATGCTCATCGTGAGGTGGGTACTCGGATCAGAACCTTGATCTATCCCGGCTCGGATCAATCGCAAAAACTCAATCCACAGGGGATGCATTATCTCGAAACCCGCCAAGATCAACTGATGGCAACAGACTGGCAAGATGCTGAACGGGGCGTTTATCCCGTTAGCTTGCTATTTGACAATCCTTGGGAGGAGTTTTTCCGCCTCTATCCCCAGGTGTGGCTAGATACACCCAAAGTTTGGCAGCGGGCTGGTCAAAAAAACTATCAAGAGTTTGCCCCAGATATTGATGTTGAAGGATACCCCAAATACTACCTCCAGAACTTTCATCATCAAACCGATGGCTATTTGAGCGAAGCGTCTGCGGATCTCTATGATTTACAGGTAGAGCTTCTCTTCGGGGGGACTGGCGATCCGATGCGGCGGCGGATTTTGGCTCCCTTGAAACAGGGTTTAACCGCTTTCTCGTCTACCCCTGCTGGGCAAATCCGCATTCTAGATGTTGCTTGTGGGGGTGGGCGAACCCTCAAGCAATTGCGGGGGAGCTTTCCTGATGCGGCTTTATATGGAGTCGATTTATCTCACACTTATCTGCGTAAAACCAATCAATTGCTATCTCAAGATGCAGGTAAATTACCACAGTTGTTGCAGGCCAATGCTGAGGCTCTACCCTACGTTGATAATTATTTTCATGGGTTAAGCAGTGTCTTTTTGTTTCATGAACTACCGGGAGAAGTGCGCCAGAATGTCATTAATGAGTGCTTCCGGGTTATGCAACCAGGGGGAGTATTTGTCATTTGTGACTCGATCCAACAGGGTGATTCCCCTGAACTGAAGGTGATGCTTGAGAACTTCCCTATTGTTTATCATGAACCTTACTATCGCCACTACAGTACCGATAATCTGGTAAAGCGCCTAGAAGCGGCTGGCTTTGAGAACATTGAAGTAGAAGTGCATTTTATGAGCAAGTATTTCATTGCCTATAAACCACTAGGCAGCAACTGCTAAGGTTTGAGGCCAGCGGCCTACTGCATTACCAATCACAGCTAGCTCTTGCGTGAGGGCTGTAAACTGGTCGGGAGTCAGGGATTGGGAACCATCGGACAGAGCTTTGGCGGGGTTGGGATGAACTTCAATCATAAGGGCATCGGTACCGACTGCGATCGCAGCCTTAGCCAAAGCCGGGACATATTGAGCCCAACCCGTACCATGACTGGGATCTACCATGATCGGCAGATGGGTAAGGGTTCTCAATACAGGAACTGCGGCTAAATCCAAGGTATTGCGCAGATGTTCTCGATCAAAGGTACGAATACCCCGCTCACACAAAATCACATTGGCGTTGCCTGCGGCTAAGATATATTCCGCCGCCATTAACCATTCCTCAATGGTGGCAGACAGACCCCGCTTCAAAAGTACAGGCTTAGATTGAGTTCCTGCAGCCTTGAGCAAAGGGAAATTTTGCATATTCCGAGTCCCGATTTGAACCACATCGGCAACCTCCGATACCTTATCCAAATCAGCGGTATCCATAACCTCTGTAATGATGCCCAAACCGGAGGCTTCCCGAGCTGCTGCCAACAGACCTAAAGCACTTTCACCATGTCCTTGAAAAGCATAGGGAGAGGTGCGTGGTTTATAGGCACCCCCTCGCAAAAAGAGGCTCCCGCTGCCGCTACCCGCTGAGCCGTCTCTACAATCATGTCTTCATTTTCAACTGAACAGGGACCCGCCACAAGAACCAAGGGTTCACTCTCCCCAAAAATACAGACCCCTTGGGCGTTTGCACTTCAACACGGCTAGCCTCTCCATGCCGGAATTCACGACTGACCCTTTTGTAGGGTTTCTCCACCCGTAAAACCGATTCAATCCAAGGGCTAAGATCTCGAATCTGATCAGGATCGAGTTCAGCCGTTTCGCCCACTAGCCCAATCACAATTTTGTGTTGACCCACAATTTTTTCCGGCGTTAACCCCCTCTCCCGCATTGTCTGTTCCAAGGTTTGGATTTCGAGGGCGGGCGCACCGCTTTTGAAAACGATGATCATAGGAAGACTCCTTACAAGTCAGCAGACTGTTCTTGAGGTTCCAAGTCAGATGGGGATTCTGGGTTAGTTGTGGCAGCGTTAGAGTCAGCCAAGTCAGATGGGGCTGATTTCGAGTCGGCTTTAGCGGCGTCGGCTTTTAAGCGTTTTCGTTGTTCTTTTTGGATACGTCGCCGTTCTTGAATCCGACCGAGATTGAGCTTGAATTCGCTCATGCCCAGCCAGGATCCCTTGATGTCTTCATCCCATGAGGCAGAGACAATCCCATAACTCACACCCACTAAGCCTAAACCAAGGAAGCTGACACTGGTCATGAGAACGACAGTGCTGGGAAAGTCTATCCAACCTTGCTCTGTGACAAAATAGCTTGTGGGAATGGTCAAAAAAGCCAACAGGGTCGGTAAGCCTGAGAAAATCCCGACCCGCCGAATCATACGATTGCTGACCACTTTGGGAATCACAGAAGTGGGATCAGACCGTTTTCTGCCTTTAGCTTTTTGAGTCTTTTTCGTCGCTTTAGCGGTTTTAGCTGTGTTCTTAGGCGCAGCCTTTGGTTTGGCTTTCTTTTTGCTACCCGCATCAGCTACAGGGCTATCGTCTGCATCTAGGCCAAAACCTACTTTGCTTTTGGCGTTATCACTGTCAGTTTTAGAAGCCATGAGATTAATGAAGTCCCGTTAACCCCGAATACCCAAGCGTTGAATGAGCTCTCGGTAATGGGCTTGATCTTTCTTCATGATATAGGTCAACAGGCGCTTGCGATGACCAATCATCTTCAAAAGACCCCGCCGAGAAGAATGGTCTTTCTTATTGGCCTTGAGATGTTCACTGAGTTTGCTAATGCGCTCAGTCAGCATGGCAACTTGGACTTCGGCTGATCCTGTATCGGTCTCATGCACCTGATAGGCTTCCATGATTTCTTGTTTCTTTTCCTGCAACAAAGCCATATGCGATCCGTGTTTTCTCAAAGCACCAATTCTATCACAACTAGAAATTAGGTTTGCAGATTTAAGGCATCCCACAAATCTATCCTGACCAACGACTATGCTCCACCCTCTGCTAATCGACGGATTGGCTGGTCACCTCAATGGCCTGGACATCAATGGTACCCGGTTCCGCAGGGCGTTGAAAACTGGATTTTCCACTGACACCGTTTGGGCACAGAAGGGACAAGTGGTTTGAGTATT
>JAAUOM010000053.1 GCA_012034865.1 Acaryochloris sp. CRU_2_0
GATTGTTTTATCTCCAGGAATGAAGGATTTGGTTCCCATCACTCAATCCCCTAGCAGAGACTTCTTGACTCATTTTTAAGGGTGATTGACAGGATTCATTCACTAACACACATTTGTTTGGAAACAGGAATATGCTTTCATCTCATACTTATCCTCTCAATGTTTTATTGTCCCTTATCTGCCCGCAAAACCCTGTATCTCTATGGTCGTTAAGGAATTTGAAAGAACTGGCACACTAGTAGAGAAGTACGATGTCTGTACCTGCTCTGCGAATGTCTCGGATGAAATTTTGTATGGCTATAGCTCGAATGAAGTCGGGTTTGGTTGGACAAATGGCGTTTTTCTAGAGCTTTTGGCTCTATTGGAGCATTAAAACTTAAGCGTTGACCACTTCTCCGCCATTGGGATGGAGAATTTGACCCGACATATAAGAAGAATCTGTTGCAGCCAAAAAACATAGCAAGGCGCTACTTCTTCTGGTTGACCAACACGCTGCATGGGCACCTGGGCACCAAAGTTCTCTACCTTGTCTGCTGGGAAGGTAGAGGGAATTAACGGCGTCCAGATGGGGCCGGGAGCCACACCATTGACACGGATACCTTTTTTCACCAGAGATTGAGAAAGCGATCGCGTAAAGGCGACAATTGCTCCCTTGGTAGCCGAATAGTCCAGCAATTGGGGGTTGCCTTTATAAGCTGTCACCGAGGTTGTATTAATCACTACGCTGCCTTCCTGTAGATGTGACAACGCCGCTTTAGTAAGGAAAAACATACTAAAGATATTCGTGCGAAAAGTCCGCTCTAACTGCTCAGCAGAAATCTGCTCAATACTCTCTTGGGGATGTTGTTCAGCAGCATTGTTTACCAGAATATCTAGACGACCCAGCTCAGTGACGGTTTGCTGAACCGCCTGCTGACAAAACGGTTCGTCTCCTATATCTCCCGGCAAAGTCAAACATCGCTGCCCTTCAGCTTCTACCAAGCGTTTGGCTTCTGCTGCATCCTCATCTTCGCTGCGGTAAATAATTGCCACATCTGCTTTTTCTTTAGCATAGAGAACTGCAATAGCACGGCCAATCCCACTATCCCCACCTGTAATCAAAGCAACTTTGCCTGCAAGTTTATTAGCAGCACAATATTGAGATCCCTCTGATTGGGGTTTAGGGGTCATGGCTGATTCATGACCCGGTGGCGTTTGCTCTTGAGGAGGTTGAAGGGTTTCCTTGGCTTGACTCTGAGTCATAAACTACTTCTCCTATCGTGTTTGATTGGCTACTGCAAAGCAATTCTTGTCCAACTGATTTCAGGACATAAGGAGTCTTGCTTTTTATGATTCTGGCTTTGTTCTTCGGCATTTTCATTTTTTAAGATAGGCATTGGATGAAGGATTTACCCCCTTCTTTTGAAAGAGATTTTCTGAGCTAGATGAGGGAGGCTCAGTTAGCAGATAATCTCCACTTGGGCTAAAAACTATGCCGAAAGAAAGTGGAAAACCTTTAGCCTGATTGTCAAACTAAGAAGACCACCGTAGCCGAAGAATGTTATGACTTCTATGACTTTTCCGCACCAACGCTATCAGCAATGGGTTGAACCGCTGAGCCAGAACGTCACAATTGCTAATCCTCCAGAACAAGTACCACCGATGCCACCAAACCCGCTGCCACCGGATCCACAGATACCACCTACACCACCCGAGCCGCCGCTGCCAAACCCAACTCCTGGTCCTACTGTACCCTCACCCCAGTTTTTGTCTAACAACCCCTGAGTTCGTTAAGGTGTTATTCTGGGAGGTTAGAGAATGCCAGGGCTTGTCAGATGTCATTTTTGAGACTGCTGAGGTCGTGAAAAATTGGATGGGAGAAGTGGCTCTAGGAAATTCTGGTTTTTTAGAATTTGGTGTAGATTAACGTCCTGTTGTAACAGGCAGGCATGGCCACTGTGGGGTAAAATCATCAGTCTTGCGTCGTTTAGCATGCTAACTAACTGCTGAGCATCTGCAATTGAAGGCAAAAGCGATCGCTACCGCTAGCAATCACAAGGACAGGCTGACTCAGGCGGTGCAAGGGTAGACAGTCAAGCTGAAATGATTTCAGTAAAGAAAGCTACCAGATTGACGTTACTTTAGGGACTGTTCTCATGGCTCGCAGAAGGGCTGTTCGATCCTCTGGTAGCATTATTCTAGCGCGGCTATATAAGGCAATAACTCGATTGCCGAAACTTGATATAGCCAATCTGGGAACCACTGAATAACTTGCCCACCCCAGAGCATCCAAGGCCGGCTGTGAAAAGAAGAGGCTGAATTGACCAGCACAATACGACTAAACAAATGGGGAGAGTGAAGGGCAACTTTTAGTGCTAAACACCCGCCAAAAGATTCTCCACACAAATAAATAGGTTGTCCAGCCGGACGATTAACTTGCTCAGCTTCGACTAGCCGTACTACTTTTTCGGTTAATTCGTTCCATGCGCTAACGTATGTCCGTAGTGCTATAATCTCCAAACTTAGGCTGTGGCCATCCTAGCTGAATGGAGAACAATTTCCTAGAACCTCAATGGGTAAAAGGCTCTAGGAGTTAACGTGAAAAGCCAGGTGAATTTACAGGTTAATAAATTCACGATCCTAAGCAGCAGAAGTCCGATTGAATTGTCAACTCCCACCGATTCGGGCGACATCACGGGCATTTTGCTCAAACGCTGCCGATAGCGCATCATCTCCAGTGAGACCATCCTCGATCGCTTTCTGAATTGCCTGCAGCACGCGCTTATAATCCCGTGGCATTACCTTGACAAACTTGGGCACCATCGCCTCCCAGTTCGCCAAAACCTTGGCTCCTTTCTGGCTTTGGGTCAAGTCAATATGGCGCTGAATCACTTCTTTTAGATCCTGAATTTCCTCAGGATTCTCTAGGGCTTCCAGACCCACCATTTCCGTGTTGCAACGGGTAGCAAAATCACCCGCCTCATCAAGAACGTAAGCGACACCACCGCTCATGCCAGCGGCAAAGTTACGACCTGTGGAACCTAGGATGACGACCTGTCCCCCGGTCATATACTCACAGCCATGATCGCCAACAGCTTCCACAACCGTATGTACGCCAGAATTACGGACACAGAAGCGCTCTCCGGCAATGCCCCGAATATAGGCTTCGCCACTGGTGGCTCCATAAAAAGCAACGTTGCCGACAATGATGTTGTCCTCAGCCACAAAGGTGGCTTCTTTGGGTGGATAAAGCATAATCTTGCCACCGCTCAACCCTTTGCCAAAGTAGTCGTTGGCATCGCCCTCTAGCTCTAGAGTGACGCCCTTGGGCACAAAAGCACCAAAACTCTGTCCGGCGCTGCCCTGGAAATGGAGGTGAATGGTATCCTCCGGCAAACCGTCCCAGTGATGTTTGGTGATCTCGTTGCCTAGGATGGTGCCCACGGCACGATTGATGTTCTTAATCGGCAATGTGGCTTTGACCTGCTCACCCTTTTCAATCGCAGGTTGACACAGTTCTAGGAGTGTTGTCATATCTAAGGATTTTTCCAGGCCGTGATCTTGGGAAATTTGGCAGTAGCGACCCACATCCTCGGGGACATCGGGCTGATAGAGAATCTTGGAGAAGTCCAGACCCTTGGCTTTCCAGTGGTCAATGGCTCGTCGGGGTTCCAGGACATCGGAGCGGCCTACCATCTCGTTGAGGGTGCGGAAACCGAGTTTGGCCATTAGTTCGCGCACTTCTTGGGCAATAAACCGCATGAAGTTGACGGTGTGGGCTGGATCGCCAGTGAATTTTTGGCGCAGTTGTGGGTCTTGGGTGGCGACGCCCACGGGACAGGTATTTAGGTGGCAGACTCGCATCATGATGCAGCCCAAGGTCACCAGAGGCGCAGTGGAAAAGCCGAATTCTTCGGCTCCCAAGAGAGCGGCAATGACGATATCGCGTCCGGTTTTGAGTTGGCCGTCAGTTTCGACGACAATCCGGCTGCGGAGATTGTTGAGTACTAAGGTTTGATGGGTTTCGGCAATCCCCAGTTCCCAGGGTAAACCTGCGTGTTTAATTGAGGTCTGGGGGGAAGCTCCAGTACCACCGTCAAAACCAGAGACGAGGACGACATCGGCATGGGCTTTGGCCACGCCAGCAGCAATTGTGCCGACGCCCACTTCCGAAACCAGCTTGACGTTGATCCGGGCGGCACGGTTGGCGTTTTTGAGGTCGTGGATTAACTCAGCGAGATCCTCAATGGAGTAGATGTCGTGGTGGGGTGGTGGCGAGATCAAACCGACGCCGGGGGTAGAGTGCCGGACTTTGGCAATCCAAGGGTAGACTTTCAGCCCCGGCAACTGACCGCCTTCGCCCGGTTTTGCCCCCTGAGCCATTTTGATCTGGATTTCCTTGGCTTGGGAGAGGTAGAGGCTGGTGACGCCAAAGCGACCGGAGGCCACCTGCTTGATGGCGCTGTTTTTGGAGTCACCCTGGTCGTTGGTCCAGGTGAAGCGTTCGGGGTCTTCGCCGCCTTCGCCCGTATTGGATTTGCCGCCGACTCGGTTCATGGCGATCGCCAATGATTCATGAGCCTCTTTAGAAATTGAACCATAGCTCATTGCCCCAGTCTTGAAGCGCTTCATAATGGCTTCTACGGGTTCCACTTCGTCGAGGGGAATCGGCTCTCTTGCTTTAAATTTCAGCAAACCCCGGAGCGTAAACAACTGCTCATTTTGTTCATTCACTAGGGCGGAATACTGCTTAAACAGCTCAAAATTGCCCGTGCGGGTAGCCTGTTGCAGCGTGTGGATCACCTGGGGGCTGAACAAATGGGCTTCCCCTTCCTTACGCCACTGGTATTCGCCGCCCACATCCAGGGTATGGGTCTCCACATCGCGCTCTGGGAAGGCATGGCGATGCCGCTGGATCGCTTCCTGGGTCAGCACCTCCAGATTGGCTCCTTCAATCCGGGAAGCGGTCCAGGTAAAGTACTGATCGACGACGGCCTGATTGAGACCAATCGCTTCAAAAATCTGCGCTCCACGATAGCTCTGAATCGTGGAGATGCCAATCTTAGAGGCCACCTTAATCACGCCTTTGGTGGCGGCTTTGATGTAGTTTTTACAGGCCGTTTGCGGGTCGATATTCACCATCAAGCCCTGGGCAATCATGTCGTGGATGGTTTCAAAGGCCATGTAGGGATTAATTGCGCCGCAGCCATAGCCAATCAAGACGGCAAAGTGATGGACTTCGCGGGGTTCTCCAGATTCCAGTATCAGACCAACGCGGGTGCGGGTGCCCGTGCGGATCAGGTGGTGGTGGAGGCCAGAGACGGCCAAGAGAGCTGGGATGGGGGCGTTGTTTTGATTGAGGTTGCGATCGCTCAACACAATCAGACTTGTCCCGGCAGCGATCGCCGCATCCGCCCGCCGATAAATCTCAGTCATAGCGGCTTCTAGACCCTGTATTCCCGCATTGGGGTCAAACAGAATCGGCAGCGTCACCGCCTGGAATGGATCACCATCGAGGGCTTGAATCTTAGCCAATTCTGCATTGGTGAGGATCGGCGTCTTCAGCTCTAGCAAATGGCAGCTTTCGGGTTCGGCTTTGAGTAAATTCCGCTCTGAACCAATCGTGGTTTCGGCGGAGGTAATAATCGCTTCCCGAATCGAATCAATGGGGGGATTGGTGACCTGAGCAAACAACTGCTGGAAATAGTTGTAGAGCAGCTTGGGCTGATTGGAGAGTACCGCCAAGGGCGTATCCGTCCCCATGGCCCCCACCGCCTCGACGCCATTGTTGGCCATCGGAGCCATCAGCATCCGCAGCTCTTCAAAGGTATAGCCAAAGGCCATCTGCCGCTGTAGCACCGTTTTCGGATCGTGATCCGGGGCCGCCGGGACTTCAGGTAACTTCTCCAAGAGCACCATCTGCTGATCCAGCCAATCGCCGTAGGGATGCTCGGCAATAATTTGGTCCTTAATCTCTTGATCGGTAATAATGCGACCCGCAGCCATATCCACCACAAACATCCGACCGGGCTGTAGACGACCTTTCTTCTCCACCCGCTCCGGCTCAATGGGCAGCACACCCGCTTCCGAGGCCATAATTACCAAATCATCCTTGGTGACGTAATAGCGGGAAGGTCGCAGACCATTGCGATCCAGCACCGCCCCAATCATGGTGCCATCGGTGAACGAGATCGAAGCAGGCCCATCCCAAGGCTCCATCAGGCAGGAGTGGTATTTATAAAAAGCCTTCTTCTCGGCAATCATGGACTCGTGAGCCGTCCACGGTTCGGGAATCATCATCATCACGGCATGGGGGAGCGATCGCCCCGCCAAAAACAGCATCTCCAGCGTGTTGTCAAAAATCGTCGAATCACTGCCCTCAATATTGATCACGGGCTGTACCTTGGCCATATCGGCACCAAACAGTTCCGACTTAAACATCGATTGGCGCGCCAGCATCCAGTTGATATTGCCGCGCATAGTATTGATTTCACCATTGTGAGCAATGTAGCGGTAGGGATGCGCCCGATCCCAACTGGGGAATGTATTGGTGCTAAAGCGGGAATGTACCAGCCCCAAAGCACTTTCTAGATCAGGATCTTTTAAATCGGGGAAATATTCGCCCACCTGAATCGGCATTAACATGCCCTTATAGACAATTGTGCGTGCAGAAAGACTGGCAACATACCAAGAGACATCAATGCCAAGGGGACGAATCGCATTGTGAGCCAGTTTTCGAATCACATAGAGCTTGCGCTCAAAGGCCATATCATCTGTAATATCGCTACTCCGACGGATAAACGCTTGTTCCATAAAAGGCTCACTGACCTTAGCGGTATTCCCTAAGGACGAGTTATCCGTGGGCACATCTCGCCAGCCGATGACGGTTTGCCCCTCTTGGCTCACCACTTGTTCAAAGGCTTGCCGACTGGCTTGCCGCTCTTGCGGATCAGGAGACCCAAAAATCATGGCTACCCCATATTGCCCTGCTTCGGGGAGTGCAAATCCCAACCGACTGGCTTCTTTTTGTAAAAACTTGTGGGGGATCTGCATTAAGATCCCTGCCCCATCTCCGGTATTGGTCTCGCAACCGCAGGCTCCCCGGTGATTGAGATTGACCAAAATCGTCAACGCTTGGTCGATAATCTCGTGGGATTGCTTCCCCAACTGATGAACGACAAACCCTAAACCACAAGCATCATGCTCAAATCGGGGATCGTAAAGACCTTGCGGGGCAGGAGTGGTATTGCTCTTCATGTTGGGTAAAGTCAAAACTTCGATATGGATGAACCGGATTAATGGCAGAGGGGATGCTAATGAACAGGAGGGAACCAAGACCTGCATTATAAACTTTAACCTCAGTTCATCTAAATTCTCTAACGAAGAAATCAGAATAGCTGTAGGTTTTAATGCAATTTCAAGGAAGGCGATCGCTGTTTTTGTGAAACGGGTGTGGGTTTGCCCATCGCATAATACTAAGAAAGACAAATTTATTGACTGTTGAAGTATCAAAATAAAACGGTCATGCTACCCTGTTGGCAATTCTGCTTCTATGCCGATGAGGGGTGGTTTATCTGTGCTGCTCACTCCATATGATTGGATTCAAATAGTTTGTGTACGTTAAACGCCTAGAGCTTGCGCACTTTAAATCCTTTGGTAGCACCACCGCCATTCCCTTGCTGCCCGGATTTACTGTCGTCAGTGGTCCGAATGGGTCGGGGAAATCCAATTTATTAGATGCGCTGTTATTTGCCTTGGGGCTGGCGGGCTCACGGGGGATGCGGGCAGAGCGATTACCGGACTTAGTCAACCATGCCCAAATCAAGCGGGGGCATGCGATCGCAGAAACCCAAGTCACCGTCACCTTCGAATTATCCCCGACAGAGTTAGAAGAACTTGCCGCCGCCGAGGCCGAAGACGCAGAATTTAAGGCACAAGCATCGGAATTTAACCCAGAAGCAGCGGATTCCCGATCTCCAACCTCCACCTCGGAATCCCCAGCAGCAAAGATTCCCCCCAATGAATGGCAAGTGACCCGCAAATTACGGGTCACCAAACAGGGAACTTATACCTCGTCCTATGCCATCAATGGGGAAGCCTGTACCCTCACCCAACTCCATGAGCAACTCAATCGGCGGCGGATTTATCCTGAAGGCTACAATGTCGTCCTGCAAGGGGATGTTACCAGTATTATTTCCATGAACTCCCGGCAACGGCGGGAAATTATTGATGAGCTGGCTGGGGTGGCCAATTTTGATCGGCGCATTAACCAAGCTAAAGACAAGTTGGATGCAGTCCGAGATCAGGAAGAACGCTCCCGCATTGTCGAACAGGAACTCAATGATCAATGTGAACGTTTGGCGCGAGATCGCATCAAGGCCGAAAAATATCAGCAACTGCGCACAGAGCTGCAAGCCAAAACAGCCTGGGAAGGCGTCCTCGCTTGGCGGGAGTTGCAACAGCAAATTGCCCAAAAACAGCAGCAACTCACCGCAGAACAACAAACCCAAGCCAAACTGGAAACGGAAGCGATCGCTTTAGTCGCTGAGCTAGCAGAGATCTCTGAAAAGTTGGCTGTGCTCAATGCCCAAGTCAAAGCCTTGGGAGAAGAGGAGCACCTATCATTACAAGCTCAAATGGCCACCCATCAAGCCGAGCTTAAACAACTCCAACGACAACAGGGGGAACTAGAGCAAGCTCAAATTCAGGCGGCCCAGGCGATTCAAGACACGCAACAACAATTGCAAGAATTGCAGACAGCCTTAGCCCAACTGCTTGAGCAACAACAAACCCTAGAAACCACTGAAGTTCCCCGTCTCACCCTAGCGCGGGATCAAGCCCAGCAAGCCCTAGAAGCCACTCGCCAACAGGCCCAGACCATTGCCCAATCGGCGGATGCTTGGGTCCAACAACAAGCTCAACTGCACCAGCAAGTGAAAACGATTTTGCAGAGCCTGGAACCGCAACGGGCAGAGCAAGCCCAACTGCAAGAGCGAGTTGAGCAATTGGAGCGCCAGCATCAGCTCCAACAGCAGGCTGTCCAGCAAATTGACCAAGAGTTGGCTGCAACCCAAGCACAATTGCAGGTTGGCGAAGCAGAAGTCCGCCAGCAGCAAGACCGGGTGGAAGAAGGGGCGGGGGCGATCGCAACCCTCGATCACGACCTTAATATCCACCAAGAAACCCAAGATCGGCTCCTGCGAGAACAGGCCGAAAACAACGGCAGCTCGACAAACTAGAAGCTCAAGAGCAGGCCCAGCAAGAAGTGCAAGGTACCTATGCCACCCAGATCATCCGCAAGGCTAAACTCGCAGGCGTGCATGGTTTAGTCGCTCAATTGGGCCAAGTCGATCCCCATTATCAAGTCGCCCTAGAAATTGCGGCGGGGGGCCGTCTGGGGTGCTTGGTCGTGGATGATGATGCGGTAGCCGCCGCTGGTATTGAATTGCTGAAGCGTGAACGTGGTGGGCGGGCCACCTTCTTGCCCCTCAACAAGATGCGTGCGGCCAAAGAATTGCCTTCTTTATCGGCGGCAGGAGCCATTGATTTTGCCATTGAACTCATTGACTTTGACCCCCTCTACGCCCCGATTTTTGCCTATGTCTTTGGTAATACCGTGGTCTTTAAAACCTTGAGTGATGCCCGTCGCCATCTGGGTCAATACCGGATGGTGACCTTGGAAGGAGAACTCCTAGAACCCACAGGAGCGATGACCGGGGGCAGTCGTCATCAGCAACAAACCTTGCATTTTGGCACCGCCGAAGCCGGAGAGTCTGCGGCCATCACCGCCTTAAAGCAGCGATTAGCAGAAATTGCAACCCTGTTAAAGCCGATTCAACAAACCATAGAGCAAGCCCAAACCCAGTTGGCAGAGCATCATCAAGCCTTGAGTGGCGATCGGCAAGCCCATCGGGAAGCCCAACTCCACAGCGAACAGTTGCAAAAAGAACTGAAGGTATTGGCGGCTCGGCAAACCCACCTCGACCACCAACGGCAAACCTATGCTCAAGATCTCCAAAACGCCCAAGCCCGCCTACAGACCTTGCAAGTCGATTTGCCCCAGCAAGAAGCTGAATTAGAGCAGTTGCGCGAGTCCTTAGAAGAGCTAGAACAGTCCCAAGCCCACGGCGAATGGAAAACCCTGCAAAATCAGATTCAAGGCCAAGAATCCGTTCTCAGCGGTCGAGAACAGGCCCTGCGGGACGTACAACAGCAACTTCAAGATCTAGCCAGTCAGCAACAACGCTCCCAAGAAAAACTAGAACAGGGTGAGGCGACCTTACAAACCCTCCATACCCAAACTCAAACGCAAGCAACACAAACAACAGCAAACCAAGCCCAGCAGGACCAAATTCAAGCCACCCTCACCACCCTCAAAACCGATCTCAGCAAATTGGAAGAGCGCTTGGGCAGCCAGAAACAAGAGCGAGATCGCGTCGAACAGTTCTTACAAGAGCGCACGGCTGCTCACCAACAGGTGCAATGGCACTTGCAAAAAACCCAGGAAAAACAACAAGATCAACAAAACCAAATTCAACACTTACAAACTCAAATCCAAGCCCAAGCCGCTGAACTCCCTGATCCATTACCAGAACTGCCTGAGGATCTGACCCTAGAGCAATTGCGGCAAGAGGTTCAGTCCTTGCAAAAACGCTTGCAGGCGATGGAACCCGTCAACATGCTGGCTATTGAAGAGTATGAACGCACCCAAGAGCGCCTAGCAGAATTAACCCACAAACTAACGACCCTAGAATCAGAACGCACGGAGTTACTATTACGAATCGAGAACTTTCGTACCCTCCGTTACCAATCCTTCCGAGAAGCCTTTGATGCCATTGATACCAACTTTCAGAGTATCTTTGCTGACCTCTCCGACGGCGACGGTCATCTGCACTTAGATAACCCCGAAGATCCCTTCCAAGGCGGGCTGAATCTCGTCGCTCACCCCAAAGGTAAACCCGTGCAGCGACTAGCCTCCATGTCGGGGGGAGAAAAATCCCTAACCGCCCTCAGTTTTATTTTTGCCCTACAGCGGTATCGGCCTTCGCCCTTTTATGCCTTTGATGAAGTCGATATGTTTTTGGACGGAGCCAATGTCGAGCGGCTCTCTAAAATGATTCAAAAACAAGCCAAACAGGCTCAATTTATTGTGGTCAGCCTCCGCCGCCCGATGATTGAAGCCTCAGATCGCACCATTGGGGTGACCCAAGCGCGTGGTACCCATACTCAAGTGATTGGGATGCAACTGCGGCCAACAGCGACGCCTGTTGAAGCATCATGATTCTCCCCATCTGCAAGTTCTTTGGGCTTATGGACTCTACGGTTGGCTCGGCCTCTCTCGAAAAATCTCAAACTCATCTTCTAGATCTTCTACGCCAAAATAATCGTCTCCATAGTTTTCCTGTAAGGGATCACTAGGTTCCTCGTCAGAGAAGTTGGCTACCAAACCCAAAATTGGTAGTCGAGATGCCTGCAAATCCTTTAAAACTTTCACAAACGCTGATCGTCGAGTTTTACCCATTCCCACGACCATCAATAGTCCATTCGCATTAACGGTTAAAAACCGAGCATCCGTATATCCTTGCAGATGAGGGGTATCGTAGAGGACAACATCAAATGCACTGTGTAGCTGTTCCATCAAGTCCTCTATGGGGGTAGAAGCTAATGCTTTATTGGCACCCGATACCCCTTGCCCCGCTGTTAAAATGGACAAATTCTTCTGGTAAGGTACCCGTTGAATCAGTTGGTTGGGATCCAAATTGCGACCCAAAACGTCCCTCAATCCTTCAACGTTCGGTAATCCTAGACGACTATGTAATTGCGGGAAAACCATATTGGCATCCACCAGCAAGACCCGTTGACCCATTCGGGCTATAGCTTGGGCTAAATATAACCCCACAGTGGTTTTTCCCTCTCTTGCCGCTATGGAACTCACCACTAAGGCGCGCACAGTGCGGTTCACATCTAGGAAACGAATCTTAGTATACAAAGCTTCAGAGGCCTGTAAGAAGGCTTGATTTTGGTGATGGGCAGCGGATTTTTCTCCCAACTCCCTAGGGCTAGGAATTTGATCGACCATCTCAATTGCCCGGTTAAAGGGCAGAGTTCCCAGCAAAGGAAGTGGAATGTCTGCCTGTAAATCCTCAATACTCAAAAAGGTATCTTGCTGCTTTTCCTTCAGTAAGGCAGCCCCTAAACCCAATAGCAAGCCACCTATCACCCCTAGTGCTAGGGTTTGAGCTTGACTGTGCCCAGACGAAATCAGGTGACCCTGCTCATCTGTCTTCAGTTGCGGTTGAGTCGAAATTTGCCAGGGAACCTGCCCTTGGGTAGCTTCCATTTTCAGGGCTTCTCGGGCAAGCAGAAGTTCGGTCAATGTCCTTCTCTCTCCTGTGAGTTGGCGGTTGAGCTGTTCGTACGTGCCCTCCACTGACGGAAATTGGCCAAGTGGTTTATCAATCGCCAAGGGTTGTAACTGGCCTTCTAATGTATAGATGCGCTGTCTCAGTTCTGGCAGTTGTGCTTCGATCAAGGAAATGTCATCCTGAATTTGGCTTTTGCGATCTTCAAGACTGTATTTGAGATAACCCTCTACCAGCTTTTCCAGAATAAAAAGTATTTTTGATTGGTCTTTGGAGGTATAGCTAACCTGGATGAGCTGGGTTTGCTCTGCTTCGTCTCGGCTAATAGGGTCTACCTTCATGCCCTTGAGCAGCTCGTTATAGCTCAGGGGATAGGTTGGCTGAATTTGCTGTAGAATCGCCGTCAATAGCCTTGGACTCTTCAGCGTTTTAATAAGTCTAGAGTTATCTAAGGGATCATCTAGACCCTCGTTCTGATAAGAAGGAATGGAGAGATCCGTGACCTTATCGATCGCAGTGACAGGTTCTACCAACAGTTGAAATTCACCTTCATAGGTACGCGGACGACTAAGAACAAAATAGGCCGTTAATCCAGTAACACAAAGGTTTATTCCGACAATGAGCAGAATATTGCGGCGAACTAACCGTCCCAAAAAGCGAATATTCAAACTTTGTGAGCCAAGGAGAGCGGGTTTGGCTAAATTCCCAAGAGGCTCATCCGCTGACTGCTCACCAGGCTGCACCCAAGATAAGAATTGCTGATCGCGTTCAGATGCCATTGTCACCTCAGTAGAAGGCTAAATCCCTGACCTACTCCAGAATACTAAATTACTTTTTGCGAATGCTCATCCGATGTATGCGAATTCTTTGCTTTGATACAGATGATCACGACAGGCTAAATTGAGCGATCGCACTTCCTTAAAAAGAGTAGCTAACTTTTTTGCAGAACCCAGACCCAACCCTAAACAACGATCATTCGCTACGCTATAAAGTAGAAATGCGTTATTGAGTAAATCCTTATTTAACTATGGCTTTGTTTGGTTTATTTGGGAAAAAACTGACCTTACCCACCGCAGAAGAAGCATTGTCGGGTCGGACAACCTCTATGCCCGTGCCTGAGCAACATTATGTCAACGGCCATCCCCTTAGCCCACCTTTCCCGGCAGGGATGGAGCAGGCCATGTTTGGCTTAGGCTGTTTCTGGGGGGCTGAGCGCCGTTTTTGGCAACAAGAGGGGGTATACGTGACCGCTGTCGGTTACGCTGGGGGGCTAACTCCAAACCCTACGTATCAAGAAGTCTGCTCAGGCATGACCGGGCATAACGAAGTGGTATTAGTGGTTTATGATCCCCAAAAGATCAGCTACGAAAGCCTTTTAAAGGTCTTTTGGGAAAGTCACAATCCCACTCAAGGGATGCAACAAGGAAATGATGTGGGAACCCAATATCGCTCTGGCATTTATGCCTATTCCCAAGCGCAAAAAAAATTAGCCCTAACCTCAAAAAGCCTCTACCAAGCAGCGTTAACCCAAGCAGGGCTAGGTGAGATTACCACGGAGGTTTTGGATGCACCTATTTTCTACTATGCCGAAGACTATCACCAACAATATTTGGCCAAAAATCCGGGAGGGTATTGTGGATTAGGGGGAACTCGCGTCACCTGTCCTTCTCTGGTGGAAGCATAAGGGTGCGATTGAGTTTAGTTGACTCTGATTTTGGTACTCTGGATTTAGATTCCTCGCAGCGCTAACAAGTTCATGGCTTACTTTTGGTTTAAGGCATTTCACATCATTGGTGTCGTCGTTTGGTTCGCAGGACTGTTCTATTTAGTACGGCTATTTATCTACCACGTTGAAGCTAACCAAGAACCTGAACCTGCCCCCACCATTCTCAAACAGCAGTATACGCTGATGGAGAAACGGCTTTACAGTATCATTACCAATCCCGGCATGATGGTGACGGTCACCATGGCCATCGGCATGTTGGTGACGGAACCAGACCTCCTCAAACAACGGTGGCTCCACGTTAAACTTGCTTTTGTGGTTTTACTTTTGGTCTATCACTTTTATTGTCGGCGGTTGATGAAAAAACTGGAGGCAGGCACCTGTGATTGGTCTGGCCAACAATTGCGCGCATTGAATGAAGCTCCGACCGTCATGTTAGTGGCCATAGTTTTATTGGCTGTCTTTAAGAACACACTGCCCACCGATGCCACGGTCTGGGTAATTTTTGCCATGGTGATCGCCATGGCAGTCACGATTCAGCTCTATGCCAAAAAACGCAAGCGAGACAAAGAAAAGCTGGCTCTAGAAACAGCAACCTCAACAGCAGCCTCTGAATAGCTAAAACAATGTTCCAGACGACACGACGGCGGTTGGCACTCTGGTATACCGGGGTAACCGCAGTATTGCTGTTGGTGTTTGCCAGCGGTTTTTATTTGTATGTGCGCGGGACGCTGATTGAGCGGGTGGATGATACCCTCAGTCATGTGGTGGAGGTAGTGCAGCGATCGCTAGTCATCGAAGCTAACAATACAGATCTTGGGACGCTTTCTTCTGATTTCAGAGTCAATATAGAAGCCAGTTTTGGCAACCCCCCCGATGCGGTTGAGGATGACCGCATTGATCTCGAATGGTTCAATCCAGAGGGCGATCTGCTGTGGTCTACGTTGTCTGAGCCTTTAGAAATGCCCATTCGCTTGGGCTACCGAGGTGAAACCGTTGAAATTACCGAAGGTTACTTGCTTCGGCAGCTTACTCAACGGGTGATGCTCAACGAGCATATTCTGGGGTATTTACGGGTCAGCCATCCCTGGTTTGAAGTCACCAAGCCCGCTCACCAACTGATTATTGATTTAGGCTTGGGTACCAGTTTGTTGGTGGGTTTAGTGGCAATGATTGGCTGGTTCCTCTCCGGTTTGGCGATCCAGCCGATTCAAGCCTCCTATCAGCACCTTAAACAGTTCACAGCGGATGCTTCCCATGAGCTACGCAATCCCATTGCCCTTATTCAGACCAATGTGCAAGTCGCTTTAGCCGATCCAGCCTTAGAGATGCCAGAGCAACGGCAACAGTTGGAAGTGATTGAACGCCTCACCCAACGCCTCGGACGTCTTGTTGATGATTTATTGTTTTTAGCCCGCCAAGATAGTGGCATGATCCAACTCAATCTTCAGCCTTGTCCTTTGGATGCTTTATTAATGGAGGTGACAGAAGAACAAAGCACCCTGGCCCATGCAAAGGGTCTGCAACTGCACCTTCATTTAGAAGAGACGGCTGTTTCTACCATCCCAGGGGAAGAACCCTTTACCTTGCTAGGGGATTATGATCAGTTGATTCGTCTGTTTACCAATTTGGTCAGTAATGGCATTCAATATACCCCCGTGGGTGGAGAAGTCAGTCTGACCCTGAAGCCCTATCTGCGTCAGAATCTGCCTTATCTGCAAGTCAAAGTCAAAGATACAGGCTTAGGCATTCCCAGCGACGTCCTACCCCAGGTGTTTGATCGCTTTTATAGAGTGGATCCAGCTCGTCAACGTTCTTCCTTCCAAGCCGCTATGGAGACAGCCGCCCCGCCGGCGCGGGTGATGGGGACGGGATTAGGATTAGCGATCGCCCAAGCTATTTGTCACAATCATCAAGGTCATATCACCGTTGTCAGTACAGGACAACAAGGTACAACCTTTACTGTGATCCTGCCTAAGTAGCCCTAAACAGCAAACTCGCAAAATCGAGGTTCAAATCATTCATCCTCAAATCGAGATCGGCTACCCTAAGAAAGGCAAGACTCAGGAAAAAGAACATGAAGGATTGGAATCCTGTAAATTTCGGTATTGTAATTGCCCTAGTAGTACTGTTGAGCCTGAATTCGGTGGTGATCATCAACCCTGGTCAAGCAGGGGTACTCAGCGTTTTAGGCAAAGCAGCGATCGCGCCCTTTTAGAAGGGATTCATCTTAAAGCTCCTTTCCTTTCACGGGTGGATATGTATGATTTGACGGTGCAAAAATTTGAGGTGCCTGCGCAAAGCTCAACCAAAGACTTACAAGACCTGAGCGCTCGATTTGCCATTAATTTTCGATTGGATGCCGTCCAAGTCGTAGAAGTTCGGCGTAAACAAGGCTCTTTGCAAAATATTGTCTCCAAAATTATTGCCCCTCAAACCCAAGAGTCTTTCAAAATTGCCGCTTCCCGCCGCACTGTCGAAGAAGCCATTACCCAACGAGAAGTGTTGAAATCTGATTTTGATGAGGCCCTCAGTAAACGCCTAGAGAAATATGGGATCATCGTTTTAGATACAAGTGTGGTTGATCTCAGCTTTTCGCCCGAATTTGCCCAAGCAGTAGAAGAAAAACAAATCGCCGAGCAACGGGCACAGCGGGCGGTTTACGTGGCCAGAGAAGCCGAACAAGAAGCCCTGGCTGAAGTGAATCGGGCTAAGGGCAAAGCAGAAGCACAACGGTTGTTGGCTGAGACCCTCAAAGAACAAGGGGGAACGTTAGTTCTACAAAAAGAAGCCATTGAAGCTTGGCGACAAGGGGGGTCTCAGATGCCCCGTGTTCTCATCAATGGTCAAGGGGCAGGACAACCACCCTTCCTGTTCAGCATCGATCCAGATCAAAGCTGAGGTCTACGCTTTCTGACACCATTTTCCCAGAACAAGGGTGAGGTAAGGCAGAATGCCAGGAGGGAATAGAGCCATTTCAGGTTATACCCATTCTCAAAGCAGGCCATTCTTCCCCATCTCTCCTATCTTCTCCATCTCTATGCTGTAGCCGGATAAACACAAAATGGTATTAGCATCCCTGTTGGAAAGGGTCATCCCTGATCTAACCCATCAGACCAAGTTGAATAAGGATGCCTAGCCAAGTAAGAATTGAAATATCTGGAGTCCTCCGATACTTCTGTACCAATCCACCCTGGTAAAGACACGGGTTGATCGGGGAATTGGAGTTCCACCTCAGCCAGAACTAAGCCCTGATTGGCACCCACAAACTCATCGACTTCCCAAATGAGATCCTTAAACGGGATTTTATAACGGGTCTTTGCGACAATAAGAGAGCCGCATAGTTGCAGGATCCCTTGGGCATCAGCCACCGGAATAGCATACTCAAACTCTGGTCTGGCGAGATTTTCAACCTTCCCTTTAACCGTTAAATAGGCTAAGTCTCCGGCAATACGAACCCTGACAGTTGCTTGTTCATGACTGGCCAGGTATCCCTGAATCAGGGAAGTACCTTGAGGGTACGATGACCTCCGGTCGGTCGTAGACCATCGCCAACCCTCACCCTTGACTAAAAACTTGCGTTCAATCTCAATTCCCATATTTGGCGAGTTGCCACCCTAGTAGATTGCTGCATCAATGCAAGAACTCTTTAAAACTCCCAAAAAGAGTATGGTTCAAAGTTTTTGCCTTTTGCCTCTCTACCTCCGCATAGTGGCATTAGGATTCTGCTTTTGTTTTCAGGAGCTTACGGATCAGATCCAACATCTCAGACGGGTTAAACGGCTTGGTAATGTAGGCATCACCTCCCTGTTTCATGCCCCAATGGCGATCAAATGCCTCTCCTTTGGTGGAACACATGATCACGGGCAAATTCAGATCTTTGAGGTCATTTTTAACCCACCGACAAAGCTCATAACCATTCATCCGGGGCATCACAATATCTGTGATCACCAAGTCCGGGCAACTGCTTTCCAGCATTGTTTTTGCTGCTAGACCATCTTCAGCTTCAATGACGTCTAGGCCATTGCGCTGCAACATATCTGTCAGCATGGCACGCATTGTGGGGCTGTCATCAACTACCATTACTGTTGTCATGTCTCTTTTCTCTTTGACCTCCATGAGACCCATAGCTCTTCATCTAAGGATTCCCTGCTAAGAGCGGCTAGCAGACTTTCTAAGATTCCGTATTTTTACGAGAATTTCAGTTTTTATCAATAAGACACCATTATTAAGGGTTCACGGTTTAGATTGCCAAAACTAACAATGAAGACCAGAAATCTAAAATCAAGGTAATCTTCGTCATTGATCCGGTAGAGTATAACTGTCCTAATCAAGTGAGACTAGTTTCATGGATCTCTGCCGTTGGATTCAACCCCTATCTTAAACGAAGTAAGAGCAAGACTCCTATCTATTCTTGGCACAAGCATAATTCAAGATCAGCTCCAAAAAATCAGGGTAAATACGTAGATTAAGATTGACACGCCAGTTTCAAGCCTATAAATTCCTGAAACCGATTCTTTTCTGGAGCCATTTATCTTAAAGCTGATGCTAGTCTATTGAGGACATGGATTAGAGTCCTCGTAAAATTACCTCTATAGAATCAATCGAATAAACTTCTTTTTCCCCACTTGTAAGACCATGCCCCTTAGATCTTCCGATCTCGCAAACGTTTGATTGATATCCGTCACTTTAGTGCCATTGAGCTTCACGGCTCCACCGTGAATTTGACGACGGGCTTCACTACTACTAGGGCAAAGCCCCGTGGCGCTCAGTAGATAAAATAATTTAACTGGGAAATTAACAACGGCTAAGGAATACTCAGGAATAACACTGGTTTGGCTCATCTCACCTTGAATAACCATTGCCGCTAAAGCTTGTTGTGATTCACTTGCGATCGCTTCACCGTGGTATTGGCTAACAATATGATGGGCTAAGAGCTTTTGGCGATCGCGAGGCTTCTGCGGCAATTGCTCAAGGGGCAAATCTGTTAGCAATTCAAAATAGTCACCCATCAAAGTATCTGGAATTTTTCCAGCTTTGAGTACATACTGACGGCATCTTCTGCTAGACCCACATAATTATTTAATGACTTAGACATTTTCTGGACGCCATCGGTGCCAATCAGAATAGGAGTCAGCAGACCATACTGAGGAGCCAAGCCAAAATACCGTTGCAAATCTCGGCCAAGGGCAATATTGAATTTTTGATCCGTTCCCCCTAATTCCACATCTGCTTGCACCGCCACTGAATCATATCCCTGCAACAAGGGGTACAGAAATTCATGCAAGTAGACAGGATTCCCTTTTTGGTAACGTTCAGCAAATCCCTCTTTGGCCAGCATTTGCCCTACGGTCATGGTTGCTAACAGTTCTAAAGTCTTAGCCAAGTCAAGCTGGGATAGCCATTCTGAGTTATAGAGAACTTCTAAACGTCCAGGGGTATCAAAGTCCAAAATAGGTTTAATTTGATTAATATAGGTACGAATGTTGGCGGTTACTTCTGCTTCTGTGAGTTGACGTCGCACCTCCGTTTTCCCCGTCGGATCCCCCACACGAGCGGTAAAATCTCCAATAATCAAGACGGCGGTATGCCCTAAATCTTGAAAAGCTCGAAGTTTACGAAGGGGTAAACTGTGGCCTAAGTGTAAATCTGCACCCGTAGGATCAATCCCTAGCTTGACCCGTAAAGGTTGCTCCGTTGTTTGTAACTTGTATGCCAAATTCGCATCATCTTGATCTAACTCAGACTGATCAGGAAAAATGTCGCTCACACCCCGTTGGAGCAGTGAAGATAACAGATCTACCATAGGTAATAGACAAACTCGTGAAAGAAACAATAAACAGGCATTGCGCCTCAGCTCAACCTGTAAAACCTTTAGAAGAATAACCTAGCAAAATCCAGTCCGACATCAAAGTAACTTCTTCCATGGGGGGCACAATTGCCAGAAAGAACACACTTTATAAAGAACACATTTTAAGGAAATGTCCTCCACACAAACGAGCAACTATCTCTTAAGGTAGAGATGGTAAGCTAGGCTCAAACAAAGGCGACATTGATATTGCCATCATCGAACAACCTGAGTGTCTTACTGCAAATCCACCACTGCTGGTTTCCCTCACCCTAATTTCAGACCTGCTCATATGATCCCTTCGAGGGATCACCACTCCAATTTTGCCTAGAGGATGTGAAATTACCGTGTCTTTATCCCGAACTGTTCGCCAAAAATACCAAAAATCTCCGCCGACAAGAAATAGCTTTATCGGTGGCATTGGTAAAGTGACGGGATCAACCATTTTGATCACAACGATGCTGGCCAGTGCCATCGTTGCAGGTGGCTTAATGGGAGTGGCCATTAGCTTTCGCAACCTTCCTGATGTGCGTTCTTTGAAAGGGTATATCCCTAATGAGACAACCCATATTTATGACATCAATGGCAAAATTCTTGCCAGTTGCATGATGAAGAAAACCGGGAAGTCGTTCCCTTAGACAAGATATCGCCTCACTTAAAGCTTGCAGTTTTAGCGATTGAAGACAGCAATTTTTACCACCATAATGGCATCAACCCTTACGGAATTATGCGTGCCACGGTGATTAACTTCCAGCAAGGGGAAACGGTTCAAGGGGCTTCAACCTTGACTATGCAGCTTGTCAAAAATCTATTTCTAACGCCAAGGCGGGAACTAGGCCGCAAAGTGACAGAAGCAGTCTTGGCTATGCGCCTAGAAAAACTCTTTAAGAAAGACGAGATTTTGGAGATGTACCTCAATCAAGTGTATTGGGGACATAACACCTATGGCGTCGAAACAGCGGCGCGTAGCTACTTCAACAAATCATCCTCTGAATTGAATCTGGCTGAATCTGCCATGATGGCTGGCATTATTCAAGCCCCTGAGGAATTCAGTCCCTTTGATTATAACCAAGTCACTGAAGAGAGCTTAAAAACAGCCAAGGAACGCCAAAAAGTTGTTTTGGAGCGTATGCGTCAACTCAAATGGATTACGGCTGAACAAAAGGCTGAAGCCCTAGAAACTCCTTTAAATTTCGGCAAAATTACCTCTTTTCAGCTCAGTCGTTCTCCTTATGTCACCAATACCGTGATTAAGGAGCTGACAAATCGCTTTGGCACAGAAGCTCTCAGTAAAGGCGGTATGCGGATTCAAACTACCATTGATCTCAAACTCCAAGAAATTGCTGAGGATTCTGTGCGATGGGGTCACCAAAATATTGCTTACGCTGCGGATCAAATGGCTTTAGTGGCCGTTGATCCACGCACCCACTTCATCAAAGCAATTGTGGGTGGAGTAGACAGCAAAAAGAGTGAGTTTAACCGAGTGACTCAAGCTATGAGGCAGCCCGGTTCAGCCTTTAAGCCATTTTTTTACTATGCGGCCTATGCCTCTGGTAAATATGCACCGGATTCTGTGATCAGTGATTCTCCCGTCAGCTTCAATGATGGTACAGCCGGGGGATATACCCCCCAAAATTATGACGGGACATTTGGTGGATCCATGTCCCTACGGCAAGCCTTAGCCAATTCTCGAAACATTCCCGCCGTGGTGATTGGCCAAAGGGTGGGGGTTGAAAAAGTAATTGACATCTGCCGGGTATTAAGAATTAAAAGTCCGATTCCTCCTGTCATTTCATTGCCCTTGGGTTCTGTAGATTTAACCCCCTTGGAAATGGTTTCTGCTTACGCCACGTTTGCCAACAATGGCTGGCAATCAGAAACTACTGCCATTGTCCAAGTGACTGATAGCAGCGGCAGATTACTCTTGGATAATACCCCTCAACCAAAGCTAGTTCTAGATCCGTGGGCATCTGCTGCATTGACAGAGTCTTTGCAAGCAGTGATCAATGGAGGCACGGGAACGGCTGCTAATATTGGTCGTCCGGCAGCGGGCAAAACGGGCACAACCTCTTCTGAGCGGGATGTGTGGTTTGTGGGGTATGTTCCGCAGTTGGCAGTGGCAGTTTGGGCGGGGAATGATAACTATGCGCCGATGGGGCGAGGGGCTTCTGGCGGGGGGTTTGTCGCTCCGGTTTGGCGAGATTTTATGAGTAAAGCCCTCGCCGATCAACCTGTGGAATCCTTTAAGCCTCCTAGTAATTTTCCACGACCAGGGGCTTGAGGGCTTGATCACCCCTTGGATATCAAAGGCCAATAGACTGAAGATTTAGGGCAGGAAAATCCTCTCAAACTTTCTGCTAAACAGATGGACAGGCACGAATGATTTCTTATCAACCCAATTTGTTGGTTCCCCCTGAAGTTCTATCTGTGAAAGGACTTACAGATTATATCCAAGGGCTGCTTGAAGATGATGCAGCGCTAGTGCAGGTTTGGGTAGAAGGTGAGGTGTCTAGTTCTTCTCGTCACCGCAGTGGGTTCTTCTTTACGCTGCAAGACCCTACGGATCAAGTCAGTATTCACTGTGTGGTTTGGGAGAGCTACTGTAAGCAATTGGTGATTCAACCTAAGTCGGGAGAGCAAATTATTGTCTTGGGTCGCATTCGTCTGTATCCTCAGCGAGGCCAATATCAGCTCATGGCTTGGCAACTGTTACCGGCGGGGGAAGGGTTGCGATCGCTACGGTATAGACAACTGCGCGATCGCTTAACCCAGGAGGGGCTGTTTGACCCTCAGTACAAACGTGCTCTACCCGCCTATCCACAAGCCGTTGGCGTGGTTACCTCCCAGCAGGCGGCGGCTTGGGGGGATATTCAGCGCACGCTAAAAGCCCGACAACCAGGATTGCAGGTCTTATTTTCCCCCACTCAAGTTCAAGGGGCGCAAGCACCAGCGGAAATTGTGGCTGCCATCGACCGGATCATTAAGGACGGCAGGGCAGAGGTCTTGATTGTGGCCAGGGGGGGCGGAGCCACTGAGGATTTGGCTTGCTTTAATGATGAGCGGGTGATCCGAGCCATTGCCGAGTGCCCGATCCCGGTCATTTCTGGGATTGGCCATCAACGGGATGAAACCCTAGCGGATCTCGTCGCCGACGTCTGTGCCCATACGCCGACGGCAGCGGCTGAATTTATTCCTTGTCTGACGGATTGGCAAACGGAATATCGTGGCTGTATCGCTCGGCTTTACATTATTGTCAACCGTCAGTTAGATCTGGCCCATGAGCAGTTGCTCCATCAAAAAAATCGCCTGCGCCGATTACAACTGGATCGCCGTTTAGAACGAGAGGAAGGCGTGCGATCTCGTCTCCAACGCCATTTGCTCCAAACTGTCAAACAGCACCTTACCCAAGCCCAGCAACACCAACTGCTTCTACAACAACGCTTAGCAGCCCTTGATCCGACGGCTGTCCTCCAAAGAGGCTATGCCCTCGCCCAAACCTCAGACGGTCAGATTGTCCGCAGCTCTCATACCTTGCAGGTGGATCAAGAATTGGATATCCAGTTAGCTGAAGGAGCTTTTACCGCTCGTGTTGTGGCCTTACAGCCCGTTTCTGTGGATCGAGATCATGACTATTGAAGCAGATTACTCCCAGATGGACTCAGACTTACCCCCAGACTGGCGGTATGAAGCAACTATCCAAGAAATAGAGTCAATCATTAATGAAATCGAAGCGGGTCATTTAGACCTAGCGGATGTCTTTGAGCGATTTTCGGCAGCGATTCTTTATCTACGTCAATGTGAAACTTTTTTAGTGAGCCGCCAAGGCCAAATGGAACTACTGATTGAAGAATTAGGAGATGAGACAGAATTCTAGATAGAAAGCATCGCAACTTGATTTGAGAAATTATTTCTCAATAATTGTCTTAAGCTCAATCACCTTGGAGATAAAAGTAAAAGCAATGTGACTGTCTTAGCAGGGATCTTGGCTGGGTTAACATTGAAGAAGGACTGAATCAATATTAAGATATGCAAGTTCTGTTCAAGATAAACCGCCAACAGGGCAATAGTGCTCTCCGGGTACAGACTTACACCTTAGAGGTGGATCCTAGTACCACGATTTTAGAGTGCCTTAATCGGATCAAGTGGGAGCAAGATGGATCCCTTGCCTTTCGCAAGAACTGCCGGAATACCATTTGTGGCAGTTGTGGGATGCGGATTAACCAACGTGCGGCTCTTGCTTGCCAGCAAAATGTTCAAGCCGAGGTTGCCCGTTTTCATCAGATCATGCCTGCACCTAACCTGGAGGGGGAGAATGAGGATCAAGCTGCGCTGCCTGTCATTGAAATTGCACCGATGGGCAATATGCCCGTAATTAAAGACTTAGTGGTGCAAATGGATCGGTTTTGGCAAAATCTTGATGCGGTTAAGCCCTATGTCAGTTCTGCGGGACGGCAAATCCCAGAACGGGAGTTTTTACAGTCTCCAGCGGATCGCAGCAAGTTGGATCAAACGGGTAACTGTATTCTCTGTGGGGCTTGCTACTCCGACTGCAATGCCCTAGAGACCAATGAGAATTTTGTCGGTCCCCATGCTTTGGCCAAAGCCTATCGCCTGCTTGCAGATACGCGGGATCAATCGTCATCCCAGCGATTAGAGCAGTATAACCAGGATTTACAGGGGGTTTGGGGTTGTACCCGCTGTTTTAATTGCAATGCAGTCTGTCCGATGGGGGTTGCACCCCTGGATCAAATCAGCCAGATCAAGGCAGGCATCTTCCAACAAACCGCCTTGCCCTCTACTCGACCCCTTCGCCATCGTCAAACTTTAATCGATTTGGTTCAGAAGGGAGGATGGGTGGATGAGCGGAAATTTGGATTACAGGTCTTAGGGAACAATTGCAAGGATATCCCTGGTTTATGGAGTTTAATTCCTTTGGGATGGCAATTATTAATCCACGGTAAATTCCCCAGGACTTTTGAAGCGTCACAAGGGACGCAAGAAGTGCGATCGCTCATTCAGTCCATTAAGAGGCTGAAGCTCTTCTCTGCTAAACCTATGAGTTCTTCATCGTCTCAGACCCCTCCAGTCAAAAAAAATAGCTAGGGGTTAATCTTCCCTAGGATCGGGAATTGGATATTGTCCGGCTCTCCTTTAGAGGGACTGGGGATGAGAGCCAGAATTGCATTAATATTCACGATTCTAACAACAAGAGGCACGTTAACGTGCCTCTTCACTTTTCTAGGGGCGTAGAAGTTAGGTTGCAGAAAGTTGCTGGGCAGCAAAATCCCAATTCACCAAACTAGATAGAAAGGTATCAATATAATCGGGTCGCTTATTTTGAAAATCAAGGTAGTAGGCATGTTCCCAAACATCCATTGTCAATAGAGGTGTTTGTCCATGCACTAAAGGATTTTCAGCATTAGGGGTTTTGGTTACCTTGAGGGTGCCATTATCCAGCACTAACCAAGCCCAACCACTGCCAAACTGGGTCGCACCAGCCTCTTTAAAAGCAGCCTTAAAATTATCGTAGTTGCCAAAATCCGTATTGATTTTGGCCGCCAAGGCACCACTGGGTAACCCCCCTCCACCGGGTTTCATCGAATTCCAATAAAAGGTGTGATTCCAAGCTTGGGCAGCATTATTAAAGAGTCCAGCTTTAGCAGAATCGCCATAGGCAGATTTGATGATTTCTGCGATCGCCATATCAGCCATAGGCGTATCTTGAGTCATTTCATTGCACTTGGTTACATAGGCTGCATGGTGCTTGTCATGGTGAAATTCTAAAGTGCGTGCAGAAATATGTGGATCCAAAGCATTGTAATCGTAGGGCAGGTCGGGGAGTGCGTAAACCATGCGAATCAATCCTCTCTTGACAACTGTAGATGAATGGGCACAAACAGGGATGGTGAATCACCCAGTTCTCCCAACTCAATCAGGTTACAGCCCTTCGCTATAACCGTAAATCTTGTGTTCTTACAAAGATCGCCAGAATATCCTATCACTCATCCTCGATCAACGGATTCTATCTAAGTGAAGAGTCAAGCTGTCTAGATTGTTCAGGAGGCATTAGGCTGCTTTCTTAAGGAGATTAGCTTTATTCCCCCATAAGAAAGGCTGCTGACGAACTTGGTTAATGAGCCGTCGAATAGTGAAGTTGCTCAATACGGCAAAGGGACCCACAATGATTAGAGATTTTACTTCAGCTCTAGAAATTTTGATGCTGCCCCCAGATTTCAACATGGCCGTGGAACCCGTAATGTCTCGCAAGGTTGCATAGGCAAAAACAAGGGGCAAAATGCAAAACAGGCGAATAGGAATAGCCGATATAGGAACCAACATCAAGTATTGAGCAGCTTTGTCTAAATCGACCCAAGCCAGTTCCACAAGGGACTTGATGGCGGCATGATTTTGAGTTAAAAAGTCAGGATGTAAAAGGGTGGCATGACTACTTCCCTGGGCGTGCAGCGCCTCTTGGGGGATATAAATGGAATTTTCATGTTCGGCATCCCAGGCAATATCTTTGAGGATATTCACGGTCTGCAAGCCTTCGCCAAAGGCTGCACAGGTTTGCCGCAACCGATGATAGGTCTGAAAATCGACACTGGGAGAATGCTCATACCATAAATCGGTGAGCAGATATCCCACCGTGCCAGCGACGTAGTAACAGTATTCCTGATAGTCTTCTAAGGTCTGGATGCGAATCCCCTGAGCATGGAGCTTGACGAATTTTTGCATGCCTCGCACCATCTCGGTGAGCCAATGCTGCAAGGTTTGTTGAGATTTTGGGGGAAGACTACGGAATAAAGTAAATATTAAATGGGTGTTCTCAACTAAAATAAATGGGATTTTTCCCCTTCTAGACCGCCTACAGCTTGAGGAAAGGCATCTGCACAGGTTGAATCATCAAAACAGGCTAAAAACTGATCGAGCAGCCTGATTTTAGTTGCAGTCGTTACCACAGGGTCATCTTCTATGGTGTCAGCAATGCGAGCGAGTAGATACCCACAGAGTACTGAACGCCCTAAATTGCCAGGTAAAAACCGAATGCTCAAGGCAAAGGTGCGAGAGACTTGTGGCAAAATCTCTTGGCAAAAGCGTTCAACTTGCCGATGATCCGTTGGAGAGTCCAGGGCAATTTGTACCATAATCGTTCACTCCTGCTTTACACCAAATCTGAAATAACGCAATCACACCACAGCCACAGAGGTCTTAACAGACAGATTAGCCTATTGTTTGAGGGAATATATACCTGTCTCCGAGAGAAGATAACACACAGAACTTCCCAAATATATATGGAGTGTGTGAGTTTTCAATCTGTCCTCATTTATATAGGAAGGGTGGGGGTTGACAACATGGGGACTTCTTTATTTTTAGCGACTGGAGACTAATCGAAATGAACACAGAAATTGATCTGATTTTTGTGCCTCAAGGGGCTGAGTATCAGTCGGTTTGTCAGGGGCTAAAATCTATTGGTCTCCCGCCTGAAAAGATTGTCTCTATCCCAATGGGGCCAAGGGGGGTCACACAATTTCTCTCGCACTGGTTACAAGAATTTTCACCAACTTGGGGCACCCCTCCTCAAGCAATTTTGCTGGGATTATGTGGGAGTTTAACAACCCGTTTGTCGGTAGGAGATGGGGTCATCTATCAAACCTGTCTTGATACCACAGGTATAACCCTTGACGGTATTAGGGCAACGGACGTTCCCTCCCTAGATTGTGATCCACAAATCACCCAAAATTTATGCCAACAATTATCAGGAAGGGGGATGCCCACCACGGCGGTGAGTTGCGATCGCATCCTCCATACTGCTGCCGAGAAACACCAATTTGCCCAGATTTATGGTGCTGACGTGGTGGATATGGAAGGGTTTGCTGCTCTTAAGATCTTGCAATCCCACCTGTCTCTGGGAATGGTGCGGGTTGTTAGCGATGATGCCCACCATGATTTACCCGATCTCAACCCTGCCTTGAGTTCTGAAGGGGTGCTACAGCCTTGGCCTTTGGCAAGAGAGATGCTCCGTCAGCCTATTCCCGCTTGGCGTCTGATTCGCGGATCTTTGCAGGGACTCACACAGCTTGAGCAGTTGACAGCGCAGATTTTTGCACCTTCAGGCTATCTCTAAGGATGGCTTGACAAGGCTGCCAGTACGGAGGCATGAAGGGTGCCATTGCTGACCACAACACCCTGGTTATTGACTAGTTTGGCTCCCGCTGAGAAATCAAGGGGTTTCCCGGCAATATCCGTAACTCGACCGCCTGCTTCTTCCACTAAAATCACGCCCGCTGCATGATCCCAAATTTTCTCGCGGTAATCGGGTGTTTTGGGCGAGGGCAAGCGCAGATAGAGGGCTGCTTCCCCAGCAGCAACGGCCATATATTTGGCTTGGCTATCCATACGCAGGGAGGCTTGGGTAATCCCTGCGGCTTGAGCGACTGCGGCTTGACGAGATTGATCGCCATGCCCGGATTCCACACTCTCTACAAAACGAAGATTTTCAGCTTGTTCAGGACTAACCACTTGCATCGGTTGGGCGATCCCGTTAGATAGGGGTGCTAAGGTGGCTCCTTCGCCCCGAACAGCAACACCCAGCAAGCCAATTTGCCCCGTTTGCAAGGATAGGGCGGGACAGGCTAAAACCCCGACTTTGATTTCACCCGCTTCGATCAAGGCTAAGGCAATGGCATACTGATCACCGCGCAAAAAACCCTTGGTGCCATCAATCGGATCGAGGGTCCAGTAGCGTGACCCGACTTGACCATTGCCATGATCAATCCAGTGGGTGACTTGCTCAGCCGTCGCATCGGGGACAATGGCCTGCACATAGTGGCTTACCTGAGCGAGCTGTTTTGTCCTCTCAGGGGTTCTGAGTTCCGCTGCATCTTCTTCGCCCACCACCGGATCCTGGGGGAACGCTGCTGCTAAGGCTCGACAAATGAGGGCTTGAGACCCAAAATCGGCAATGGTTACCGGGCTTTTATCTTTTTTCTGGATCGCTGCTGGGACAATTTCGCGCCGCACTTGTGCGCAAAGTTGAGCAGCCGCTTGAACGGCTTGGATCGCAATATTTTTCTCGGCTTCGTAGGACATTGTCACGGCTCACTCGCTAGCCTATGATACTAGTTTTCCCTTTACACATATAGTCCAAGTGCTTGAAAGATGTGGACTTCCTAGGGTAGGAGGGTGTCAAACTTCTATTTCCTGGCGATCGCTATCCCTTCTGGGTTGGTTGACAGACAAATGCAGCCTAAGGGAGAAGGTTTGGCAATTCCATAGCCTTGGGCATAATCCACTCCTAAACCTGTGATTCGCTCCAGAATATCGGTGTTTTCAACAAATTCAGCAATGGTTTTAATCCCCATGACATGACCGATGCGGGCAATCACTTCTACCATGGCATCGTCAATGGGGTCGTCCAGAATATTCTTAACAAAGCCACCATCAATCTTCAAACCCACATTCCGCTGTTTCGAGGAGCCAAAAAATAATTAAGATCAGAACCCTTTGGTAGCAATACTCTTGGCGATTTAGCTATTTTTGAGATAATCAATCCATATTCTCAATAAGATGAAATGATTGA
>JAAUOM010000176.1 GCA_012034865.1 Acaryochloris sp. CRU_2_0
ATCGGTAAGGCATCATTAAGCGATCCGTAAGGGTCGTTGACAAGCACCCCCCCGTTTCCAATAGTTCCGATTAAAGACAATCGGTAAGGCATCCTGTTAAACCGGGATGTAAAGGACTCCTATCCAGAAAGCCGTTTCCAATAGTTCCGATTAAAGACAATCGGTAAGGGCACCCTCTATAGACCCTTTATCCAGAGAGGACTCCAGATGCCAGATCTCCAGAGGTTGGTTTTGAGCCATTGTAAGACTTTAACATATCCCTTTAAGAGAAGTCTACAAGCTATACAGGGAAAGGCATCTCCAGAGGTCAACGCAATAATAAGGGTCTTGGCTAGTTGCCGACCTCTGGAGGAAAAAAGCTTGTTACTGTCGAAAAACCGAAGCTTTTGAGCCATGAAATAGAACTGAAGTAACCCAATTAACATTGATGGCAGATCCTTGTTTAGATTTATTACATAGAGGAACGAAACGATATATTCTTGTCTGCAAAAGGGAACTCTGATGACAGCAATCTGAGAGAAAATGAAGACAAATTAAACTTTTAATTAGTCATTTCAACTATAAGAAAAAGAGTTTTCTATCAATAGTGTATGCTTTTGAATAAGTTGACTGACACAAAAAACTCTATGTCTACAGATATCACCTACACCGCCATCACCTTTGCGCCTGTTCAGGGATTTATCGAAAAGTCTCGCAAGCTCCGAGATCTATACGGTAGTTCATATTTGCTGTCACTTTTAGCAAAGATCATTTGTGACAATGCACAGTGGACATCAAACTGCACAGTAATTTCACCTGGCAATCCCGATGTCACCCAGGGGTTGCCCAATAGCATAGTTATCAAAGGATATTTACCAGAAAGCCAAGCCAAAACCTGCTTTAATGCAGCATGGAAGTGTATTGTCATGTGCTGTAAGCAGTGGCTAGAAACCTATGTAACAGAGGATCACTGCTGGGAGCGCAACTGGCATCAATGGATCAATAATGCATGGGAGTTTTTCTGGGTTAGTCATACTGTATCTAGTACAGTAACAACCAGTGAAGCCATTAAGCAGTTACGTCAAAAACTGAATGAACATAAACGCAGCCGTGCCTGGACTGGTGTGAATTGGTGTGGTGAAAGCTCTAGCCTATCTGGGGCAGATGCCATTGTTATTTCCAAAATGGATACGGATCAAGCCCCCAATAACCTTCAGCAGTTAAGTCGTAAACAGATTAAAGACTTTTATGAGTTGCTCAGTTTTAAGCTTGGCGATCAATTTATAGAAGTTAGTAGGCTTCAATTCAATGAACTAAAAAGGTCTGAACGTGCAAAAGAATATGGCTCTGCCTTTCTTGACCCTAGGGAACAACTCAATATCCCTGAGCTAGTCAAACGACTGATTACTCATCGAGATGTTGTTGAAAATCACCTACTCCCTCAACTGCCTAAAGCATTGATTTCTGCACTGCGATCAGAAAATGCTGCTGTAGTTTCTGATGCCATCACGAGTGACGTAGTTTCTAATGCCATCACGAGTGACATTCAACAACTATTGGATCAACTGACAGGCGATCTAAGCCCCGCCAGCTTCAAAGATCTCAATCGTCTAGCCAAAGACAACAGTGATGCTAGCCAACCGCTATGGACAGGCTGGTTTATGGGCGATGGTGACAGTGCTGGAAGCTATATGCAAACTCTCAGCTCAGATAATGCGCTAACCCAATTCAGCCAGCAAATGCGCGACTGGGGCAAAGAACTCAAAGAAAACTCGCGGAGGTATCTTCCGGGTGAGGGTCGCATGATCTATGCAGGCGGAGACGATTTTCTGGGTGTGCTCTACGATCCCAATCAACCGTTACCAGCCATTGAATGCCTCAATTGGTTCAAAACCTTTAAGCGAGAGATTTGGAATGGCATTGGCGGGGAAAAGCCCATTACCCCAAGTGTTGGCTTCGTCTGGGTCTCTCCCCAAGTACCCCAGCGAGATGTGCTCCAGCATTGCCGAGCCGCAGAAGAGTCTGCCAAACACAAAGGTAAAGATCGCCTTGCCTGCCGGATTGTCTTTGGCAATGGCAATTATTTGGAGTGGGTCTGTCCATGGTGGGTATTAGAGGATCACAAATTGCTTGATGACGCTAGTGATAGCCTTTGGAATCACTTTTATGCTGATGTGTGTACTTTAGAAGCCCGCCATGCATTTGATGGCAACCAATGCAACATTGCTAAAGCCCTTTTCAAAACTTACTTTGGAACCGATAACGAATTACTCGATGATCAACAGAATTGGTGGAACACCTATCAGCCCCCTAGTAATGGGATTGAGGATGTAGTGGATAAGGGCGGTTTGCTAGGTAATCGCAAGAACTACCTGAACCCGCAGGGTGAATTAAACCACCACAAAATTAATAAAGCCCTGAATGAGTGGGTGATTAACCTAGCAAAAGTGGGATTCCGACTGTGTTTAACTGCCTAATTCAAATTGAGCCATTGGGGTTCCTCTATGGCAGCGCCGGACGATTTCTTTCCCCTGACAACCTAGTGGGCCGATCAGGGACTAGCTTCCCCCCTTCTGCGGCAACTGTTGCAGGCATGATCGCTGCTAGTCAAAGCGGCCAAACACAAACCGACTTATTCGTAGCTGGTCCCTTTTGGGCTTTCTCAAACAATCCCAAAAACTTTTATATGCCCACACCCTTTAGCTACTTAGCGAAGTTCAATGAACAAGAATCCGACCATCAGATTGCGATTGGCAGCATAGAACACCGATTACACTTTGAGCCTGACTTTAAGGGGATGGGTAATGCTTGGGTAACAGAAGAGGGTCAAGTTCCCAGTGGAAAGTTTGCCAAGGGAACTTGGCTGGCCATCGACGACTGGGAGCAACCCAGCCAAGTGTACGGGTCCCCTTGGCGGTTTAACCCCCACCTACACCCGCGTTTAAGCGAAGACGAACGCTGTGTGCAGGCAGATGTCGAGCAAGGCAGCCTGTTCTTAGAAAATGCAGTGCAAATGCATCCTGATACATGCCTCATCTACCTCAGCAACAAGGATCTGTCTGCTCAAGCAGCCGGAGCGACGAATTGGCTTCGGTTTGGCGGAGAATCCCACATCGTAGAAACAACCTATCATTCCTTCACCTCGCAGCGATTTGACGGCAACTTAGGCCAACAGTTCGCCTTGATCACGCCAGGAGTATGGGGGTCAAAACGACAGTCTTATCGATTTCCAGAGGCTTGGTCAACCCCGAACCCACCCACAATTTTTACGGAGCGTCCCCAAACATTTCGCTATCGCATCGGCGGGCGGCTGTCACGCGGTCGCTACGCTGTCCCGGCTGGAACCATTTACATCACAAAAGACTCCATGCAAGCCTGGAAAGACTGGGATGAAGCATGGTTTGCTAAAGACGGCCTATCCCTAAAGCATTGGGGTTGCGGACTGGCTCTGCCGCTTCCTGATCATCCCCCCACTACCTAAGCAAGACAATTCTAGAAAAAACCTGCCAATACATTTAGAACAAATCATTATGTACCACAAAGCCTACGGAATTATAGAAACACTAGCACCATTACATATTGGGGCTTCTGCCGGAGAGGAAGCAGGTAATTTGAATATGATCTTCCGCGATCAGTTCACTCAAACCGGAATTATCCCTGGCAGTTCAATTCGGGGTCGGTTTCGGGCAGATATGCGGAATCGATTAGACAATGGTGGGGAGCTTGCCAATCTCTGGTATGGTCGAGCGGCTGGAGAGAACAATGAATCCACGGACAGTCCGGCTGACGCAACCCCAATGCTCTCGGAATCATTGGTCAAGTTTGAATATGCCTCTGTGCTATGGTTACCTGTGTTTTGCCCCGGCCAACCGATTGTGTGGGTCAGTTGTCCTCGGTGGCTCAAACGCTATAAACAGTTAGCGAATCTCCCTCATCAAGTGCCTGACCCCAACACCGTACAAATTACTCCCCACCGCGATCGCCTTTTCTTTAACTTGGGATTCCTTGATGGCTTAACACCTAAAGATGACCTAAAGGGAAATTGGATGCCCAAGGGTTTAACCGATCCACCAGATTCTCTTGTCATTGTTGAAGATAAAGACATTGGGCTGATTCATGACATGGCACTCTATCGGCAAACACGAACCAAACTTCAAGACACCCAAAAAATTGTAGATAATTTCTTTGGTTTTGAAGCCCTGCCTGAAGCTGCTGTGCTGGTTTTTCCTATCGCTATCCGCCAGCAAATTCCTGCTACCACTCAAAAGAAATTAGATGAATTCAACTCTACAACTTGGCAGCCCTTCGGTGAACAGCAAGATCGCGAACTCTATCTAGGTGGCTTGGAATCCGTCGGTTGTGGTCGTTGCCGCATCCAACTATCAGGAAAGTACTTTGACCAGGAGCAAACCCCATGACCTTCCGTCTCTACAACCTTGATCGAGAAGCCCATCGGCTTGTGGATCAGTATAGTCATGAAGATGGCGTGCTGAATGAATCCCATAAAATGAGAATGACTGTGGCCTATGGTCTAGAGCGATTCTGGGGCGAACATCTTCGTCTTGGTGTCGATCAACCTGAAGGCCGTTACTGGAAAGCGGTTTGGGATCAGTTACATACAATTTTACAACCCGCAGGAATTGAGCTGCCCAGAGCTGAACTTACATTAGATTCCAATCCCCAGGCTAAAGAAGACAATAAACGCCAACAACAAGCGTATACGGATGACATCGTTAATCGCCTCTGGGCCTTAGAAGCGAGTGAACAAGATCAGTACCGCGTTGCTCTAGCAGTTCTAACGCAATTTTGTGACTGCCTCGTTTGGTGGACTCAGCGCTACAAGTAAGTCTCATGCCAATAGCATCGATTGGGAGTCACAAATGAGTTGGCATTCTGGAGCAAACACTAATGATTAATGGACTGTCGGAGTGGGCGGAGCAAAATAATATGCCCATAGAACCTGAAGATGTTCAGACTTGCTATCAACGAGTATTGAAGCGCCACAACCCTGTCATAACAAGGCAGGGCGGATTGAACCCCGCTACTCAAAGAGCTGCCCTTCCTACCCGTTCGGTGGCAACTCCACCTTCGTCGGATGATGTGCCCATGATGTATCGGGCGCAAGTGTCTGGTCGCTGTAGTCTTATGTATGCTGCTGAGAGTAAAGATCGCAGCACATGGCTACAGGAATGGAAGCATCACAACTCAGCTTCAGTAGACCAACCCCCAGAGTATCAATATGAAATTCAGGAAAGCTATGATATTAACCCATCGGTCTACTCATTTACGATTAAATTCCCCTACCGGGTTCTGACCAATTCTGGCCAAGATAGTATTCTGCGACCTCCAATCGGCGGATTTGGCATTCCCTACATCCCAGGCAGCAGCATCAAAGGTCTTTTAAGGCGACTCTTGCACTCCCCAGACATCTCTGATGCAGACAAAACTGCAATCAAAACCTATTGCGGCACAGTCGATCAACCCGGCAAAGTCAGATTTCTCGGAGCCTTTCCCATAGGAGATTGGGCTGCCAATTGCCTTGATGTTGTTCACCCCCAACAGAAACGTCAGGTGGAGGCAGACGATACCACCAGTGCCTATGCCTTGATCAGCTTTTCTGAGCCTGAGTTCATTATTGAGTTGAGTAGTGATGACCCTACCCTACCCTGGTCAGAGATTGAAGTCCTGCTCCGTCAAGCAATGCGGCTAGGGCTGGGCGGCAAGACTAGCACCGGATATGGCTTCGCCGAACCACCTAGGTTCACAGAGCCAACCCACCCATGCTATGCGTCTGCCCTGCATTTTGATTTGAGTGGCAAAGGGGTAACATCTACCCTCCTCACTGGCAGACATGAATTCCGCCCCAACTGTTTTAAGGCCGCTCTCAGGGGACATGTTCGACGGTTACTGGCAGGGGTCTGCAACACCCCTGAGCAAGTCAATAACATCGCTGACCAGTTTTTTGGCAGCACTGGCGCAGAGGGAAGCATCCAACTGTATTGGGATTCTCCAAATGGATCCTATGATGAGACTTATGATGTAGAGGGAATTTTACATTTAGCGGCCCGTAGTCCTGGCTCAAGTGACTTAGACTTTATTGCTAAGGTGTTGGAGTTTGCCTATGTCATGGCAGGGTTCGGTAAATCATGGCGACGAGTCTGGCATCATGATTTTTTCCCCACCTACTACAGCAGTGGTGACGGTCGATTTCCAATTGGCTGCCACTGGCAATCCTCAAAGACCATCATCCAGACCTCAGAACAACTCAAAGCATTTCTAGACCAACTCCATAGTGATTGCCAACGCAGTTATGGAAGTACCCCGCCAGTGCGCCTCACATGGCGAGAAACCTGGTCACCGAACAATGTAGCGGTCTTTTGTAAGCAAACCTCAACTTCTTCAGAGGCCATCAAACTATTTCATGATCGGCGTTTCCAAGGCACTCCTGCTATCGATGGCAAGCATGTTGGGGGCCAAAGACCCGAATATGTTAGCTGCATCTGGCATCGGATGTTACCGATTCCTGGCAATCAGTATCTAGAAATTGTGACCCTGTTTCATGGGGGAGCCACTCGCGAGCATTGGCGGCGTCAAGGCTCTGGTGATCAATTACCTGATGTTCTGAATTGGTTGACAGCCAAGTGTTTTGCCCAAGCCTGGGGAAACTCTGTTCCCTTAACAGCTCGTCCCGTCCTCCGACGCCGATAACGGTTGACACTTCCCCGCATGAATGACGGGGGAGTGTTAATTCATCTGCAATCTTAATTTCTGTCGAGATCAACAAATCCGATCCAGGGTAACCCTGAAAAGTTGCTGGATGTCTGTGAAAGAATCGTCTGATCAGATGAGGCATAAATCATTACTCCATCCAAACTGTAGAAGTCTTTCGTTTGAATCAACCTAAAACCCAACAACCCTGCAATCCAGACCTTGACAGGAGATAGCTTGGTCGCTTTTGATAATTCTCTGATACTAACAGAATCGGCTG
>JAAUOM010000007.1 GCA_012034865.1 Acaryochloris sp. CRU_2_0
GCCATCATTTCGGAGTTGGTTCGCGCTCGTTTTCGCCCCACAGCATTTGCCTTGACATCATGGTTGAGCAGCTCATCAGGATTAAGTTCTGGACTATAGGAGGGCAACAAAAACATCCGAATCTCGTGGGTATGTTTGTCTAACCAGCGATTGACTTTAGCCGACAGATGCACCGGATGCTTGTCCACAATTAAAAACACCTTTTGGGGGATCTGCCGAATCAAGCGACGCAGAAAGTCCAGCATCACGTTGCCATTGAAGTTTTGAGTGAACAACTTGAAGGACAGGGTTCCGTGGTTAGTCAGCGTTGAGATCAGGTTGCAGCGAAACCGTTGTCCAGTGCCAGGAACAACAGGAGTTTGCCCCCGCTTGCCGTAAGAGCGTCCCGTTTGGTCGTCTGAACGCAATCCCATCTCATCGCCCCAGTGAATCTGAGCACCCTGTTGTTTAGCTAACTTGACAATCGCTGGATAATCGCTCTCTAACCACTGTTTGAGCGCTTTCGGGTCTTGCTCATAGGCTCGTCGCAGTGGCTTTTGAGGAGTCAGTCCCCACCGTTTGAGATAGCGTCCTACCGTCCATACCGAGACCGAGACTCCATAGCGTTGCTCTAGCAGTTGAGCCACACTCTCTCGTGTCCACAGGGCAAAGGGTAGACCCAATTGGTCGGGACACTTCTTAGTAATCAGACGCACCGTGGTTGCTGCTTGATGCGGGGCTAAACGAGATGAGAAGCGTCGTCCTCGCTTTTTCGCCTTCAAAGCTTTAGCACCTTGCTCATTGACCACTTTTGTCCAATGATGCACAGCGGTTCTTGAAACGCTAAAAAACCTGGCAGCTTCTGATTTGCTCATCCCATTCTCAATGGCATTGACGACTCGATAACGTAAGGCTTCTTGGGCATCGGCAGATAGGTGGCGAGCATCCTTTAGTTTCATCGCATCTTGTTGAAATTCCTACATTACTATGTTAACTATTTGACGCTCTTGGTAGTATCTTCCTGAGTGAGGGCTTCTAGCTTGAGGGTGATGCCCGCCTCCACTGCAAATAAACTCACCAATCCCACAAAACGCTGCTTGCCATTTTCATCGGTGAGAGCCTGACGAATGCGTTTGCTATCCATCGCGGCAACCTGATTATCCGGCGAGTGTGTCTGGTCTTTCGAGAGCATCCAAGCTTCAAATTGGTGACATAAAGCTAGAAAGTCAAGACCCATCATCACTCGGCGAAAGGTTGAGTGGGAAGGGGCTTTTAAGCTCTCAAGTCCTAATAGCTCACACAAAGCTTGTTGATACTCGCTAGCAAAGGTTTCTAAGGGTCGATACCCCTGATATCCGGCGAGGATACCCATGATCATCAATAGCAACAGAATCCACAACGGATGAGAACGGCCATGGGCTTTGCGGAAATCGGGAACTTGCTTCAAGGTATCGATAAGATTGCTCATAGGTCTCTCCACTATCGTTCTGTAGAGTCATCCTACTTTTTCTGCGAGTAACTTAAAACAGCCCTGGGGTGATGCTTGTAGGTAAGATGAAAGAGAGTTTATCTGCGATGTCTGGTAATCGGGGTTTTCTGCCGCCACCTCTAGCCCATTTTCGAGGTTTTGCATTTGATATCAGGGTCTATGAAGAGACCCTAGCAAAGTTTTGACACAACTCATCGAAGACTTTCCGATTTAGACCCGTGCATGCCCTCAGTAAGCGTTCATTTTCAAGCACTCGATGAGTATTGAGCATGGATATGGTGAATACTCATCGAGTGCGCTAATTTACCTTATTAAGCAACAGGTCTAATGCTGCCAATACTGATGATAACCGGAATACAAATAGTGCAAATTCATCTGAACTTGGTATTAGCTATAATTTCTCAACTAAAACGAGGGAGTCTTGAATTTCTTGGCGCGATCGCAACACAGGCCGTAGTTCTTGCTGAGCAAAAAGGGCTAGTTGGTCGCCCAGGTGGGGTGAATTAGGCTGAGTAGCATTACCATAACTATTGAGAACCTTAGCCTTGACTGGATTGGAAAATTCAATGAGCGCGACAAAAGCATCTCCTTGGACTGCTTGAAAACGATTTCCTGCTACTGGGTCAAAATCGAGGGTGCGGAAAATGCCTAAGTCACCATAGCCGCCATTAGCAGGTAAATCCACTTTGCCGTAACGGAGTCGGAAGACCTCCCCCCAAGGGATATCTAATGCTTTGTAAGTGGTCTCCACTTGGGCGGCAGCCCTTTCTAGGGCAACAACGGCACGGGCTGGATCTGCAAGGCCATCCGGTGTTGTTTGGGGTGAAGCCTCTGTCCAGGGCACAGCAAATTGAGGATCAAAATCCATGGCTTCTAGCCAGAAATTAAAAAGGACGGCTCCTCGGCTGTTGGCATTGGCCTGACGATCCCACTTAGCCAGGACGGATGCAGCGTGACGGGCGAGTTCGTTGCCATACTGTTGGGTTGCAGGAATCAGATCGTCCAGCAAGCGATCGGCCAGCTCCATCCAGGTCGAATGTTTGTACTGAATCATTTCTTCGAAGGTAATCTGTTTATCTGCCATTAACATCCGCGCAGAGCGCTGAGGTCGAAAGTCCATCGGACCCTTTGGAGCCATGTAGGCGGGGTAGCGATCGCGCCTGAGGACAGGGGGAAAGGTTGTCGTCCAGGGGGGATCGTTGGCATTTTGTAACCAACCACTCGGTGGATCGAGTACACGAGGCAGACTTTCATAGGCGTGGGTTTTCGTCCATAGGGTTTTGGCCGTATCGCCTGAAACAATGCCTTGCCAATCTGCAAACGTACCCCCAATTCGTATCGGAACTTGGCCATTGAATACATGCAGAATATGACCTGCTCGGTCTGCATATAGAACGCTGAACATGGGAATTTGCAGCGGTTTAAGGGCGGCCTCAAACTGAGTTAAATTCTGAGCGCGGGCCATCTCCCACCACTGCGTTAAGGCTTGGGGTTGATCGAGTCCCACCACCCGCAGCGCGATGGTCTGGGACCGACCTGCGGTCATCGCCTTATTTCCAGTTTGGGCCACAACAGGACCATGAATGGCGTGTTGAATAGTGAGTTGTTCTTCTCGGAGGGTACCGTCGGCTTGCTTGATCTTGAGAGATTGCGTTTCCACCTTGAAGGGATGCAGTTTACCATCAAAGCGGTACTTGCCCCCCGTGACCGCAAGTTCATAGGCATCCCAGCCATCGTGAGTGTTGACGGTATGAGTCCAGCCCAGATGATCATTAAAGGCAATATTCAGAACTGGAATTCCGACGAAACTGGCACCATAGGCATCTATACCAGGAGCCGTCAATTGTGCTTCGTACCATAGGAGAGCACCAGACCAGGGGGTATGGGGGTTAGCGAGCAGTAGGGCATGACCGCTAGCAGAACGAGACGGTGCGATCGCCCAAGCATTAGATCCTAGGGTAGATCTAGCGTGAACCCTGGCAGAGGGTTGACTACCCGTGAGGCTGGCGATCTGCTCGGCATTCACCATAAAGGTAAAGTGGAGAATGTGCTGAAGATGAGCCAGCACATCTACTCCTTGCACAGGCAGTACACTTTCAACGTTGTCATCAATTAGATCAGGGTGCTGCTGGGTATAGGCATTGATTCCCGCAGCAAAAGCATCTAGATAACTGCGAAATTCAGGTGTTTGAGCCGTATACCAGGTCTGGGCACGAGCAGGGATACCCATTGTCCGCACCCAGCGATCAGTGTTGACCTCATCTTCTCCCCAGTATTCAGCAGCTCGCCCTCGGCTTTCGCCATAGAGTCGCAAGATTAAATTGCCGTGACTTTTGGCTTGCGCCCAGCCAAAGGCACGAAAGAGATCGGGAACCGTTTTGCCATAGATGTGAGGGACGCCAGCGCTATCCCAGAGAATTTCCGTACTTTTGGGTGCAGCGGTAGAAGGATAGATGCCAATGCATAAAATCGCAGCACAACTGAGCATTAGCAGAAATTGTTGGATTCGTTTATGGGTATTTAGAATCTGAGAGCACTTCATTATAAGACTTTTGCCAAGGAGAAAGACGATTACACCGGAACATCATGATCGGGGATGAGGACTTCTGCATTCCGAATCGATCGCACCATCAAGCCACCCATTCCCACTAGCACCATGCATAAGGATGCCAGGGAGTATAGGAGCGCCATGCCGGAGCCGGAAGTTGTTCCAAACAGCCATCCCCCCAAAGAAACAAGACTACCACCGGGCCGCATGGCGGGTTCAAAGAAGTGATCTGCCAATGGCCCTGCGACTAAGACAGCCAGAATAGAAGACAGATGAACGATTAAAGAACGGGCAGCGAATACTCTCCCCTGGACTTTAGGAGAGACCTTTGACCACCAAATGGCGGTATCACAACTACTCAACAGTGGGAAACTGAGGGATGAGGCAAATTGGGCTGGCATCCAGGTTAATAAGGATTGCCCCCAGCCAAAGACTGACTTGCTCACACCGACCCCTACCATTGCTAGCAATAGTCCCTGCATTCTTTGTTCAGAACCTTTCCCAGCGATTAAAATAGCAGCACCTAGCATTCCACCTAAGCCAGCCGCCGCTGAGATACTGCCCAGAATGGTAGTGTTATTGCCACTCCGGGCTAGCAGCATCGGTGCATATAACGCACCTCCTACTTCATGGGCAAAGGAAAACAAAAGTGTCACCGCTAACAGCATCAGCAATCCTCTATGGAGGAGGAGATAGCGAAAGCCATACAAGGCTTCTGCAAGCTGATGAGTGGGCGCTGAAGTGGGCTGGGGCGATCGCTCAACTTGGGGGATAGCCACGCTGAGGATTGTGAGAATAGCAACACCAAACGTGGCAATATCGATCAGGCCAATACCACCCAAACCCAGGGATGGATAGAGCACGCCTGCAAGAGCAGGTGCAATAATCACTGAACCATAATGCAGTGCTGAATTCATACTACTGGCACGGGTATAGTGATGTTTGGGAACCATCATGGCCGTAGACGTGGAATAGGCAAGTTCCTGAATTTCGCTAAAGGCACCCGTCACGATTTCAGCGATATAAAAGTGCCAGACTTGCAGGTGATGGCTGAAGTAAAGCCAAACAACAATCACCGTAGTTAGAATTGCTACGGTATCCCCTAACACAATCAAGACCTTACGATTCCAATGGTCAACGATTGTCCCGGCAATTAGGGTAGTGAAGATTCCTGAAAGTAGAGAAAAGAGTTCCATTAAGGTGAGAGCGGTGGCTTTCTCAGTCATTTCCCAGGCCAAGACCTTAATTGCGAACTCGGTCATATAACTGCCGATGGTTGAAACAAGCTGGCCTAGCCAGATGATGGTATAAGTGCGCATTTCGAGGTTGATGCTAGGGAGATAATTGGCTGACCGGATCTTGCAGATTTAGACCTGCCCTGTAGTTGCCTGCGATCGCTGATGATTGGGGAGCAGATCCTTGATGTTGAGACAGATATCTTCCTTGATGCTCTAGTAGCTTAGCTGGCAAGCAGTGCTAAACATATAGTAATATTATTACTAATTTTTATTCCTTATAGATGATTTATATTTAGGGTTTTTGCCATTAGCCCCTCTTAAATTGCAGAGACTTGAATAATGTCTGTGAAGCTTTAAACTACTGTATTAACCTCTAAATAAGTGTTTTGCAGGTTGATGGTGCAGAGTTGATGGCAATGATTGACATCATACCTAGATTTGGCGCAACTCAGTTGACTAATCAACAAGATATTTAAATTTCTTAGCTTATTGAAATTACTTTGCATTTAGCTAGGTGTTCATGTATAAGTGTAAAAAGCACTACTGATCAATTCATTAGGGATACTTTCTCTATCAAGATTTAACGCTCTGAAATTCACTGTAATCTTTGGCCTACGCTGCTCCGCTCTATAGATGTCTTTTCTAAGAGAGCGTTCGCTATGTCTATGGGTTATTTCTGAGATCAGGCAAGGGCTATCTTCTTTGTCGATGGCTTTGTGGTGCGGATTGATGGAATTGACTCGATTGAGTCTGTAGGAAATATGATTTCTAGTATTCAAAACAGCATTCCAGACAGTATTCCAGGAATTGGGTTAGACTCTCTTACCTTTGTGGGACTTTTGCAGGCTAGGGCTTTACAGCAAGGGGAGCGCCCTGCTTATACCTTTTTAGGGGATGGGGAGAGGGTCGCTACTGAGTGGAGCTATGAGAGGTTGGATCAGCGTAGCCGTGCGATCGCAGCCCATCTTCAGGCTTTACATTTGCGTGGAGAACGGGCTTTATTGCTCTATCCACCAGGGTTAGAGTATCTGGCTGCTTTCTTTGGTTGCTTATATGCAGGGGTTATTGCCGTTCCTGCCTATCCGCCTCGGAATCAACGCAATAGTCCACGCATATTGTCAATTGCAAAGGATACAGGGGCTGCGATCGCCCTAACTACCGCCACAGTTTTACCCAAGATCCAGTCTTTGCTAGCCCAGGAAACCAACGGCGATCCCTGGCAGTGGCTGGCAACGGACAAGCTGGAATCCCATCCAGCAGAGACCTGGAAAACACCTGCTGAAGTCGATCCCGATCGTATTGCGATGCTGCAATATACCTCTGGGTCTACAGGAACCCCGAAGGGTGTCATGATCAGCCATCGTAATTTGATGCACAATGCAGCCGTTACGTACGAGGCTATGGCTCATTCAGCAGAAAGTTGCTTTATCTCCTGGTTGCCGATTTATCACGATATGGGGCTGATTGGTGGAATTCTGCAACCCTTATATGGCGGCTTTCCTTGCGTTTTGATGCCCCCGGCTACTTTTTTGCAGTCTCCCTATCGCTGGCTCAAGGCAATTTCTGACTATCGAGGCACCACCAGCGGTGCTCCTAATTTTGCCTATGAGCTTTGTACGCAAAAAATTACGCCAGAGCAGCTAGAGACCTTAGACCTGAGCAGTTGGACTGTGGCCTTTAATGGTGCTGAACCCATTCGCTCAGAAACTTTAGGGCGATTTTGTGAAAAATTTGCGCTCTGTGGATTTCGGGCTAAAGCATTTTACCCCTGCTATGGCATGGCAGAAGCAACGCTAATGGTAACGGGCGGTACTCCGCAGGCTCTACCCTGCTACAAAACCCTTTCTACGCCTGATTTAGAGGCGAACCAAGTGGTTGAAGTACTTGCAGATCACGATGAGTCCCAAGTGTTGGTAGGCTGTGGCCAAACCATGCCGGGACAAAAGGTCGTTATTATCCATCCCGAAACACTTCAACAGTGTTCACCCCAAAGTGTGGGAGAAATTTGGTTCTCAGGGTCAAGTGTGGGTCAGGGGTATTGGCAGCGTCCTGACGAAACAGCAGGAACATTTCAGGCAAGTTTGGCGAATGGCGAAGGCCCCTTTTTACGAACAGGAGATCTGGGATTTTTACAGGATGGCGAACTCTTTGTCACGGGAAGACTAAAGGATTTAATCATCATCCGTGGGCGAAATTTGTACCCGCAGGATATTGAGCAGACCGTTGAACAAAGCCATCCCAGCTTGAGACTTGGGGGTGGGGCTGCTTTTGCGATCGCCATTAACCAAACCGAACGGTTGGTGGTGGCACAAGAATTAGAGTTTCGCCAGAAACCCGATTCAGAGGAAGTCATCAGCGCGATTCGTCAAGGGATATCAGAACATCACGACGTTCAGGTTTATGGGGTCGTGTTACTCAAGCCCGGTAGTATTCCCAAAACCTCTAGCGGCAAAATTCAACGCGGTGCTTGTCGAGCTGCTTTTTTACAGGGTGAGTTGAATGCGATCGCTCAAAGTCTTTTGAATTTGTATGAGGATAGGGGTTACGAATTCACTCTGAATCGTGAGTGTTTGCTAGCCCTTGACCCAGAATTGCGCCAAGGTCACCTCCTGGCTGAACTGCAAAAACGGGTCTCGCAGGTTTTAGAGTTACCTCCTGAAGCAGTTGATGCACAGCATACCTTGAGCGAGTTAGGAATCGATTCCTTAAAGCTTTTGATCTCAAAAGTCAGATTGAACAAGATTTTGGGATTGTGCTCTGTATTGTCGATCTGTTTGAAAGCATTAGTCTTGAGGGCTTGAGTCAGAATATCCTAGCTCAAGTGCTTGAAGTGGAGACAACACCTTGGGTACAGTCCACCATTCCTGCTGTTGATCGCACAGACAAGCTACCCCTAGGGTTGGCACAAGAACGGCTGTGGTTCCTAAGCCAGTTGGAGCCGGATAGTCCCTTTTATACTGTTGCGATCGCTCTTCATCTGCATGGGTCACTCAACGCAGCGATTCTAGACCAGAGTCTACAGGCACTTCTTCAGCGACATGAAGTGCTGAGAACCAGCTTTGAATGGTGTGAGGGACGGCCTATTCAGGTGATTCATTCCAGCTTGTCTCCAGGGCTTGAGATCAACCTCGTCCAGAAAGATAGCGAAACCGACCTGCAAGCCTTGATTCTGCAAGAAGCTCAACAACCCTTCGATCTCTCGCAACCGCCACTCCTGCGCGGAACCCTTCTGGAAGTATCGGAGCAGGAGCATCTTTTCCTCCTAACCTTCCACCACATTATTGCCGATGGATGGTCTATTGGGGTATTCATCCAAGAACTGGCTGCACTCTACGAAGCCTGTTCTCAGGGACGGTCTTCTCCTTTACCAGAGTTACCCATTCAATTCCTTGATTTTGCAGCTTGGCAGCGACAATGGCTGCAAACAGAACACTTTAAAACCCAACTCAATTACTGGCTTCAACAGCTCAGCGGCAACCTGCCTGCCCTCCAGCTCAAATTTGACCGAGACCGACCTGCCATCCAAACCTATGCAGGCAGAAAGCACCCCATTGCTTTTTCTCAGGAAATCGCCCAGTCCCTGAAGGTTCTGAGTCGAACTGCGGGCACGACATTATTCATGACGCTCTTGGCTGCCTTTTATGCCTTGCTCTACTCCAATACCCCACAAAACGATATCTTGATTGGCTCACCCATTGCAGGTCGTAACCAGCCCCAAACTACAGGACTCATTGGCTTTTTTATTAATACCCTGGTACTGCGCGCCGACCTTTCTGGAAATCCAAGTTTTCTGGACTTGCTAGCACGAGTGCGAACAGTGGCTCTAGGGGGCTATGCCCATCAAGATATACCCTTTGAGAAATTGGTGGAAGCCCTGCGGCCACAACGGTCTTTGAGCTATAACCCGTTATTTCAGGTTATGTTTATTTTCCAGAATACTGCCATTCCCACTGTTGAGCTGCCTGGATTGACCTTTTGCCCTCAGGAAGTGGATGGGGGTACTTCAAAATTCGACTTGAAGCTCAGTCTCTGGGAAGCTGCAGAGGGATTAGCGGGATCGCTCGAATATAAAACCGATTTATTCAATTCTGCCACAATCGCCAAAATGGTCGAGCAGTTGGAACAATTGCTAGTCCAGGTTACAACCCAACCGACAATCAAGCTGGATGAGCTAGCAGCTCAGCTTACGAGGGGGGATCATCCACCCCCTGATGGAAATCGGTCGATCGCAAATCAACAAAAACTCAAATTCGCAAAGCGTAAGGTTATTTCTGCTATTTAAGCTTCTCCTTCAACCATGATTAAACTTCCTGCACGCGGTGGTTCTGGTAGTCTCCAAAGCCGGAAACGCCAAGCGATTCAGCTCTCCAACGAAACCTGGGTTAAGGTGGCTCCCTTAGAAACTGGTGGCTCACTGCTGCTGGTGATTTCGCCAATGGTTAAGGATATAAGCCTGCTCCATTGGGTGGCCGAACATACCACGCTGATCCAAGAACAGTTGCTCAAACATGGCGGTATTTTGTTTCGTGGATTTCCAGTCTGTGCAGTCGCTGAATTTGAACACGTAATTCGCACTGTGGCAGGAGAATTGCTAGACTATCGTGATCGCTCTTCTCCTCGGAGTTCTGTAGAAGGCAAAATCTATACGTCTACAGATTACCCGGCCAATCAGAGTATTTTTCTGCACAGTGAGAATTCCTATGCGGCCACCTGGCCTCTCAAAATTGCCTTTTGCTGCCTGACGCCACCCCAGCAAGGGGGCGAAACGCCCATTGCCGATACCCGTAAGCTACTGCAACGCATCGATCCTCACATTCGTGACCGATTTACTCAGCGAGGCGTAATGTATGTCCGTAACTTTGGCGATGGTCTGGGGTTGTCTTGGCAGAGCGTTTTTCAAACTGAAGATCCAACCCAGGTGGAACAGTTTTGTCAGGAGAATGCCATTGAGTTGGAGTGGAAATCAGGCAATCGTCTGCGGACTCGACAGGTGCGTCAAGCCATTACCCAACATCCGCAAACAGGAGAGTGGGTTTGGTTTAATCATGCTCTGTTTTTCCATGTGTCTACCCTAGAGCCACTATTGCGTCAGGCGATTCTGGCAGAATTTTCCGAAGCAGATTTACCCCATCACACCTACTACGGGGATGGGTCGCCTATTGAAGCAGATGTTTTAACGCATCTCCGGCAGATCTACTTGCAGGAACAGGTTCAGTTCCCCTGGCAAGTAGGCGACATTTTGCTGCTGGATAACATGCTGGCAGCTCATGGCCGTATGCCCTACAGGGGGATACGCAAAGTAGTGGTAGCGATGGCAGAACCGATGCATTATCAAGACTTAAACCATTCAGATAGCAGTGCTAAATAGGGAGAGGGTTATGCAGCAAGGTCTTGAAGGATTTCGTCTGTCGCCACAACAGCAGCGGGTTTGGCAATTTGCAACTCAGGCTGATAACTCTGTTTATTGCGCTCAAGTTGCGATCGCAATTTCAGGCAATCTCGATCTAACTACCCTGAAAACCACCGTTCAAAGGGTGATGGAGCGTCATGAAATTTTACGTACCACGTTCCATTGCTTGCCGGAAATGACTTTTCCGTTGCAAGCAATCGCTCCTGATCCAACGCATTCGCTTCGGGTAGAAGATTGGAATCATCTTTCAATCCACGATCAATTTAAGCAACTCGATACTCGTTGGGTGGAGCTGCGTCAGCAGCTTTTCGACTTAAACCAGGAGCCAGCTTTTCATCTGGAGCTGATTCGACAATCTGCCCAGCACCATACCCTACTGCTGCATTTATCAGCGCTGTGTGCGGATGCGGTCACTCTCTACAATATTGCCCAAGAGATTAGCAAGACCTATGCGGTCTTGGGTCAAAGGCAGAGTCTAGAGAAGGTTGAAGCTCCGCTCCAGTATGCGGATTTGGCAGAGTGGCAACATGAGCTACTGGAAGAAGATGCGGCTCAAGCGGGGAAGGAGTATTGGAGTCAATTAGGAATAGTTCGCTCTACTGCCCGCCTTCCTTTTGAGAAAACAGCTACTGAAAAGGCTGAATTTCAGCCGCAAGTTTATACATTAACCCTACCGACTGACCTCATCGATCAGGCTAAAGCATTTTCACACCAGCATGGAACTACTGTTTCAACCCTTTTGCTGACCTGCTGGCAGGTTTTGCTCTGGCGGTTTACCCAGCAGTCTCCTTTGACCGTTGGCATCGGCTGTAAGGGCAGAAAATATGAAGAATTAGAAAGCGCTCTGGGACTCTTTGCCAAAACGCTACCGCTTGCCTATGTTTTAGAAGAAACCGTTCCCTTTTTAGAATACTTGCAACAAACCCAGAAATCCCTGGATGCACATGATGAGTGGCAGGACTATTTTGCCGGGACTGCGATGGCCAAAGGCCGACGGTCGGTCATCGCCACTTCGCCGCCCACTAACGAGATCAATTCCACTCAAAGTTCCCCCATTTCGGGGGATTTAGAGGGCAAAAGCAGACTGTCTCCCACACAGCCTTCCCTTCCCTTCTTCCCGTTTGGGTTTGAATTTGAGACTCAGCCTGAACCCTGGACCATTGCTGATATCAAGTTTTCGATTGATCGATTATGGGTTTGTACCGAGCGCTTTAAGGTGAAGCTCGTGTGTTGTCAACAAGGAAATGTTGTGAACACCACATTTCACTACGATTCGCACTACTACGTGGCAGAAGACATTCAACGCTTGGCTGGTTATTTTCAGACTTTACTCACTAGCATCTTACAGTCTCCAGAGGCTGTGATTGGTCAACTCAACTTTCTCACCCCAGCAGAGCGCCAGCAATTGTTGGTGGAATTTAACCCGCCAGCGAGCCAGATTGCCCAAAAACAATTGATTCATCAGCTTTTTGAAGGTCAAGTCGTCAATAATCCTGATCAAGTTGCGATTCTGTTCCCTGATTCAGCTCTCACCTATGGGGAACTCAATATTCGTGCCAATCAGTTAGCCCATTATCTGAGAGCTTTGGGTGTTCAAACTGGAGACTTAGTGGGATTATGTGTGGCGCGATCGCCCCTAATGGCAGTAGGAATTCTGGGCATTTTGAAAGCGGGCGCTGCCTATGTTCCCCTCGATCCAACTTATCCTCCAGAACGGCTGAACTACATGCTTCAGGATGTTCAGATATCGGTGCTGCTTACGCAGTCAGATTGGGGAAGTAATCCCTGCCCGATGTTGGAAGCTTCTCAGCCTATTCAGCGAGTATATCTTGACGAGCAATGGCCTGTAATTTCCCAGTTTCCTATAGATAATCCATCGGCTCAGGATATTAAACCTGATTTAGCCTACATCATCTATACTTCAGGCTCTACGGGAAAGCCCAAAGGAGTACAGATTAGCCATGATAATCTGTGCCACTATGTTCATGCTATGCAGCAATCCCTAGAGATTCAAACAAACGATATTTATCTGCATACGGCCTCGATTGCATTTTCTTCTTCCGTGCGGCAGTTGATGATGCCGCTGTGTCATGGGGCAATGGTGGCGATCTCAACGACAGAACAACGCACCGATCCCTTGCTGCTGTTTGCTGCCATTCAGCAGTATGGCGTCACGGTGATCGATGTGGTGCCTTCCTACTGGCGCAACTGTATTCAGCGGTTGATGGGGTTGCCGGAAGTAGAGAGAGTGTGTTTGTTAAATAATGCCCTGCGTTTAATTCTGTCAGCGAGTGAACCCCTGTGGACGGATATTGCCAGACGCTGGCGACAGGAAGTCAAACATCCGGCTCAGCTCATCAATATGTTTGGGCAAACGGAGACCAGCGGAATTGTGGCAGTGTATCTCATTCCGCAGACCTTAGATGCTGGAATGTCCGTAGTGCCTTTAGGCCAGCCCATTGCCAATACTCAACTTTATCTCCTTGATCTCTTCCTGCAACCTGTGCCCTTAGGGGTGACCGGAGAACTTTATGTGGGTGGCAGTGGTGTTGGCCAGGGTTATCTTAATCAACCTGAACTCACAGAAGCGCGGTTTATTCCCGATCCCTTTGGTACAGCGGGTGGCGATCGCTTGTATAAAACTGGAGATCTCGCACGGTATCGAGGGGATGGCACCCTGGAATTTGTCAGCCGGATCGACAATCAAGTAAAGCTACGCGGTTTTCGGATTGAGTTAGGGGAAATTGAAGCAGTGTTGGTTCAGCATTCCCTGGTACAGGAAGCAGCGGTCGTACTGCGTGGGGAAGATCCTGAACAAGCCTATTTGGCTGCTTATGTGGTAAGACCCTCACCCCCAGCCCCTCTCCCAGAGCGGGAGAGGGGAGATGGTACTTTGAGATCTTCTGAAATCGCTGATATCAGTGCGTGGTTGCGATCGCACTTGCCGGACTACATGGTGCCTGCCACGATTGTAGCGCTGGATGCACTGCCCCTGACACCCAATGGCAAACTTGACCGTCCATCCTTGCCCGATCCAGCCTTGATGGAGATTGATCAAAACTACGAAGCACCGCGATCGCCCGTGGAAACCGTTTTAGCAAACCTGTGGACACAGCTTCTCCATCAAGGGCAAGTAGGAATTCATGACAATTTCTTTGATTTGGGGGGCCATTCCCTATTGGCGACCCAGGTGATATCTCAGGTGCGAGATGCCTTTCATGTGGAACTACCGTTACGGGCATTATTTCAAGCACCAACGGTAGCAGAATTGAGCGATCGCATTGAAACACTGATGCGATCGGGCCAGGGCTTAGCGGTTTTGACCCTCCAGAGAGGCGAACGGACAGACCCAATCCCCCTTTCCTTTGGCCAACAGCGTCTGTGGTTTTTAGAGCAGCTAGAACCAGGGAATGCCTCCTACAACCTCTTTAGAGCTGTACGGCTTCAGGGAGTCCTAAATCAAGCAGCGCTGGCACAGAGCTTTAATGAGTTGATTCGCCGCCATGAAGCGCTGAGAACTTGCTTTAAGGAAGCTGAAAATCAGATTGCTCAAGTTATTTCTGAATTTCAATCCTTTTCTCTGCTTGTTATCGACCTAAGCAGTATTCCTGAAAGCCAGCAAGGAATAGAAATTCGACGACAAGCTAAATTAGAAGCTCAGCGCACTTTTGACTTAACCCAAGCTCCTTTGCTTCGCGCAACCTTACTTAGCCTAAGTCCAAATTCACAGGTTCTTTTCCTAACGCTGCATCATATTATCGCCGATGGCTGGTCTGCGAGGATTTTGGTGCGTGAACTAGCTGTTCTTTACGATCACTTTTGCAAAGATATCTCTGCGCCTATTGTTCCCAAGCTTTTGCCAGACCTACCGATTCAGTATGCCGATTTTGCCCTTTGGCAACAGCACTGGCTCCAGGATGGCCTGCTAGATCCGCAACTTGCCTATTGGCAGCAGCAGCTTGCTGGAGACCTACCACTCCTGAGCCTCCCCACGGATCGACCCCGACCTGCGGTGCAGAGTTTTAAGGGCAAAACTCAAACTTGGCAGATTTCCCAATCCCTGACGGCATCCCTCCAGCAGTTGAGTCAGCAAGCAGGGGGCACCCTCTTTATGACCCTTCTGGCGGCGTTCAAGATCTTGCTGTATCGCTATACGGGGCAGACTGATGTACTCATTGGTTCTCCCATCGCTAATCGGAACCGCACTGAAATTGAAGGGTTGATCGGCTTTTTTGTGAATACGCTGGTGCTGCGTACCGATCTCTCTGGTAATCCTACTTTCCAGGAACTCCTACGCCGGGTACGGGAAACCACCTTAAGTGCTTATACTCATCAAGATTTTCCCTTTGAGAAGCTCATTGAAGTCCTCCAGCCAGAGCGGAGCTTGAGCTATTCGCCCCTTTTTCAGGTGATGTTTGGGTTGCAGAAAGATCCTTTACAAGATCTGGCTCTCACGAACTTAGATGTCAGCATCCTGGAGATAGAGACTGAGACGGCTCGCTTTGATCTCACCTTATCGCTCATGGAGACCGAGCAGGGACTTAGGGGAACTGTCGAGTACAACAGCAATCTGTTCGATGTAGCCACCATTGAGCGGATGTTAGATCATTACGAGGTTTTGTTGGCAAGTATCGTAGTGGATTCCCAGCAAACCATCGCCCATCTCCCTCTTTTAAGCAACTTGGAAAAACAGCAAGTTCTAGCGGTTTGGAATCAGACCCAGGTTGACTATGATGCTCAGACCGGGATTCTACCGCGATGTATTGAAGCTCAGGCCGCAAAGATACCTGATGCGATCGCCCTCACATTCGCAGACCAACACCTCACCTATCAGGAATTGGACAGCCGTGCCAATCAGCTTGCCCACACCTTACAAGCGCGGGGTGTCAAACCGGAAGTCTTGGTTGGCATTTGCGTGGAGCGTTCCTTGGATATGGTGGTAGCGCTACTCGGCATTCTTAAAGCGGGTGGAGCTTACCTGCCCCTAGATGTCAGCTATCCCCAGGAACGACTGACCTACCTGATTGAAACGGCTCAGCCTCAACTCTTGCTGACTCAAGCCTCTTGTAGGGGTTGCCTGCCTGCCTCAGCCGTTCCAGTTGTTTGCCTGGATGGTGATCGCATCGACATTGCCCAGCAGCCCACAACCAATCCCCATGTGACGCTTTCCCCAGAGGATTTAGCCTATGTGCTTTACACCTCTGGATCTACAGGACAACCCAAGGGTGTAGAAATTCCCCACCGGGCGCTGACAAACTTCTTGACTTCCATGCAAATCAGACCGGGATTAATGGAGCAAGATACTCTTCTGGCGGTAACCACTCTTTCCTTTGATATTGCGGCCTTAGAACTATTCCTGCCCCTGACGGTGGGGGCACGGGTTGCGATCGCAACCCGCGAAACGGCGATGGATGGGGCACAGCTTCAGGCGCTCCTTCAGCAATCCGGTGCCACCATCATGCAAGCGACTCCTGCGACTTGGCAATTGCTACTTAATGCTGGATGGGAAGGCGATCCCAAATTAAAGATTCTATGTGGTGGAGAAGCCTTATCGCCGCAATTGGCTCAGAGGCTGGCACAATGCAGTGCTTCTCTTTGGAATCTCTATGGTCCGACGGAAACAACTATCTGGTCTCTCATTTCTCACATTGATGATCAAGGAATCACAACCGGATCTGAATCCGTCAATATTGGTAGACAGATCGCTAACACCCAGATCTATGTCCTAGATGAGCAGCTTCAGCCTTTGCCTATTGGTATCCCTGGAGAGCTATACATTGCTGGAGATGGCGTTGCGCGCGGTTATCGGCATCGGCTTGACCTAACGACGGAACGGTTTATCCCCAGTCCCTTCCAGGCCGGAGACAGGCTCTATAAAACTGGCGATCGCGTGCGCTATTGTCTTGACGGCAGTTTGGAATTCCTAGGTCGGTTGGATTATCAGGTGAAAGTGCGGGGTTTCCGGGTTGAGTTGGGGGAAGTGGAAATAATCTTAGGCCAGCATCCTGCGGTGCAAAGTGCGATCGCCCTAGCCCAGAAAGATCAACTTTTTGCCTATGTTGTGGCCGCTGAAGCATTATGCTCAGGCAGTGAGCTACAACTCTGGCTTCAGCAGAAATTACCGTCCTACATGGTGCCGTCAGCCATTTTGGTGCTACCTGCATTCCCCCTGACGCCCAATGGAAAAGTGGATCGTCATGCACTAGGGCAATTACAGCCTGTCGATCTTCCCTCTTCGGACTTAGGGCAGCGAACACCGACGCAGGAGCTACTCATTTCCATCTGGAGTCAGGTGCTGGGACTCGAACAAGTTGGGCTGTACGAGAACTTCTTTGCCTTGGGAGGACATTCTTTACTGGCAACTCAACTAGTCTCTAGAATTCGTGCTGTATTTGCAGTTGAAGTGCCATTGCAGCAATTGTTTGAAACCCCGACTATCCTTGGTCTTGCTGCTTACCTTGATGCTACCTGTCATGATCAAGGGGTGATGCTGCCGCCTATGGAGAGGGTTGGCCGCGATCGCACCTTTCCTCTCTCTTTTGCTCAGCAGCGACTCTGGTTCCTAGAGCAGGTGGAGCCAGATACTGCCACCTATAATATTCCGGCGGCTGTACGTCTGCGGGGGCATCTGGATATTGCAGCACTAGAGCAGAGCATCAATGCCTTGATCGAACGCCATGAGGTCTTGCGAACGACCTTTACTTCCTTAGAGGGTCAACCGCTGCAAACTATTCATCCCGCCAGCCCCTTTCCGATGACCGTGACCGATCTCTCTACATTGGATCATCCTCAGCTATCTGAACAGTTATTGGCAACAGCGCAACAGCCCTTCGATCTAGCCCATGGCCCTTTACTGCGAGTTGAACTCTTGCGATTAGAGGCAACAGACCATGTCGCCCTGTTTGTGATGCATCATATTGTGGCCGATGGCTGGTCAATGGGTGTGCTGATTCGTGAAATTGGAGCCTTGTATCGTGCTTTTAGGACAGGTGATCTCGTTTCTCTACCTGAGTTGCCCATCCAGTATGCCGATTTTGCCCTCTGGCAGCAGCAATGGCTACAAGGTTCGGTGTTGGAAACAAAGCTGACCTACTGGAAACAACAGCTTGCTAATCTTGTCCCCCTGCAACTGCCCAGCGATCGCCCCCGGGAGACTGTATCCAATAGTCCCGGTGCTGCCCATTCGTTTTACCTATCGCCCCAAACTTCAGAGGCTCTCGTCACCTTTAGCCGCCAAGAAAATGTCACCCTCTTTATGACTTTGCTGACAGCGTTTCAAATCTTGCTGCACCGCCATACTCAACAAGAGGACATCGTAGTAGGCACGGATGTGGCCAATCGCACTGATCTGGCTATTGAGGGATTGATTGGCTTTTTCGTGAACCTGCTGGTGCTAAGCACCGATTTGAGCGGCAACCCTAGCGTGCGAGAGGCACTGCAACGGGTACGAACGGTCACACTAGGAGCCTATGCCCATCAAGATGTGCCCTTTGCCAAAGTAGTGGAAGCCCTGCGCCCAGAACGGCAGCTCAAGGCCATACCCCTATTTCAGGTGCTATTTGTGCTTCAGAATGCACCCATGCCACCCCTGGAGTTGCCAGGTCTTATGTTAGAGCAACTGGAGGTCGATAGCGGTGCTGCCCGGTTTGATATTGCACTCTTCCTCACGGAAACCGAACAGGGTATTAAGGGAGTTTGGCGCTACAACACTCAGTTATTTGCAGCCGATACCATTGCCTGTCTAGTCAGCCATTTTGAAACCTTACTGGGGAGTCTTTACGACCATCCCGACGCCCGCATTCACACCTTGCCTATGCTGTCCCAGACTGAGCAGAAAAACCAGAGTATGCAGCAACAACAGCGACAAGCCTCACGTTTTCAGAAATTTGCCAGTATCAAACCGCAAAGTATTCGCTTGGATGCAGACCAGTTAATCCAAAACAGTTTCCTCCATTCCAATGCAGCCTTTCCCCTAGTGATTCAGTCAGGGGTTGATGCTTTAGATATTGTGGATTGGGCTAAAGCTCATCATCCATTTCTAGAAAGTAAATTGCTCCACCATGGTGCAGTGCTGTTTCGGGGGGTTGGTATTGATTCAGCGACGGCCTTTGAAACCCTGGCGGTGGCCATCTGTCCTCGACTTTATGGCGAGTATGGTGACCTGCCGCGCCAAGATGTGAGTGGCAAGATCTATGGTGCAACACCTTATCCTGCGAATCAGGCGATTTTATTTCACAGCGAAAGTTCTCACTTGCAATCCTGGCCTCAGAAAATTTGGTTTTGCTGTCTCCAGCCTGCTCAGCAGGGGGGCGAAACGCCCATTGTGGACTGTCGTCAGATTCTGCAACTCCTAGATCCGAAACTGCGCGATCGCTTTGCCCAACTCCAGCTCCTGTATGTACGGAACTATATCGATGGCTTGGATGTAAGCTGGCAAGAGTTTTTCCGCACTTCTGATCGCGCTGTTGTCGAAGCAACCTGTCGGCAAGCGGGAATTGACTATGAGTGGCTCCCTGATAATGGCCTGCGAACCAAACAGATTCGACCTGCGATCGCCCGTCATCCCCAATCGGATGAGTCAGTCTTTTTCAATCAGATCCAACTCCACCATCCAGCCTGTCTAGAACCCGATGTGCGGGGATCATTGCTGGCCAGTTTCGGATCGCCTGACAACTTCCCGCGCAATGTCTACTACGGCGATGGTTCGACAATTGAAGATGAGGTTGTGCAGGAAATTTTGGAGATTTATCAGGCCATCCAAGTGAGCTTTCCCTGGCAGGAAGGGGATGTTCTCATGCTGGATAACATGCTGATGGCTCATGGCCGCAATCCTTATGTCGGTTCACGGCAAGTGGTGGTGGCGATGGGAGACATGATCAGCAGCGAAAAACAAGTACGTCAATCGAAGGAGGCCGCCCATGCCCACTGAAACCCTGAGCGGCTTCAGACTTTCTCCCCAACAGGAACGTCTTTGGAGTTTACAGCAAAATGGCTCTGCCTATGGTGCCTTTTGTGCTGTGGTGATTGAAGGAGTACTGAATGTAAGCACCCTAAAAGCAGCGGTGCAGAATTGCGTTGATCGTCATGATAGTTTGCGATCGCATTTCCATCGCTTACCGGGAATGAAAACTCCAGTGACGATCATTGCTGAGCAGTGTCTGCCCCAGTGGGAGGAGATGGACTGGACAAGCTTGAATCCTCAGACCCAAGAGATCCAAGTCGCTAAACTGTTGCAGGCTGCACAGGATTGCTCTGAGGATCTCACCCAATCATCACTACTGCGGGTAAAGCTAGTGCAGCTTTCGTCAGATCGTCATCTTGTGATTTTGAGTATGCCTGCGCTCTGTTTGGATGCCTGGAGTCTCAGGCTTCTGGTGCAGGAGATCAGCGATCGCTATGGACAATCTACTCCAGACCTAACTGCCAGTGAAGAAGTGCAGTATATTCAGTTTTCGGAATGGCAGCATCAGTTGCTGACAGAGGAAGATGCACAAGCAGGTCAGGCTTACTGGCAAGCAGTTCCGCTCTCCACCTTGGTAGGTCTAAATCTACCGTTTGAAGGTCAATTTCGAAAACAGATTGGACAGTCGCAGAGCCATTGCACTCGCCCCCTAAATCCCCCTTTCTTGAATGCCCGTCAGGGCTTTGAATTGGGGGGCTTTGAAGATCAGTCTCACACGAGCTTTCAAGTGGAAGCTTGGAAAATAGAGGTTTCTATCTCTGTAATGGAAAGCTTTGCTACTCAACAGAATACTTCTGTTCGTGATGTTTTGCTGGCCTGTTGGATCATCCTAATGAGTCGGCTGACGGCGGAACCAAACCTAGTGATGGGCTATGGATGCGATCGCAGAGCCTACCCTGAACTCCACAATACTTTGGGGTTATTATCCACCTGGCTACCGCTGTATTGCCCGCTTACACCCGATTTGCAATTTGCCGAAGTTCTGACCCTGCTAGCAGAAAAATGCCGTGCTGCGGAGGAATGGCAGGATTATTTTGTGTGGAACACAGAGTCCTCTGAACCTTCTTTTTTCCCGCTTGGATTTGAGTTTGAATCTGGTGCGACTCACTGGTCTAACGAAGATCTCTCCTTTAGGCTACTTCAGTACCACGCCTGTATTGAGCGGTTTAAGCTGAAACTGGCCTGTTTTCAACATTCAGAGACTTTAGAACTAGCTTTTTACTACGATGCTCATCAGTTTTCCGCTGAAGCTGTTCAGTCCTTGGCGCAACAGTTTCAGGAATTGTTGGCAGATGCGATGGCCAAAGGCCGACCGGAGGTCATCGCCCATCCCCATCAGCCTATCAGTACCCTCAACCTCCTCAGTGCCGAGGAACGCCAAACGCTTTTTATGACCTGTGATCCGCTTCAAGAGAGTCACTGTATTCATCACCTATTTGAGGTGCAGGTGGAGCAGCATCCCCAGGAGATCGCCCTCGTCTATGAAGACCAGCAGTGGACCTATGCTGAACTGAATCGCCAAGCTAATCAGCTTGCTCATTATCTTCAGCACTTGGGCGTAGGGGCAGAAAAAATTGTCGGGATTTATTTAGGGCGATCGCCTCAATCCATCCTGGCGCTACTAGCCATTCTTAAATCAGGGGGAGCTTATCTTCCCTTAGATCCGACATTGCCTGCTGCTGCCATTGCTGCCCGGTTGCAGAGCGCACAAGCTGCGTGGGTGATTACAGAACAATCCTTAGTAAAGCCTCTACCAACATTAGATTCTGGGATCAAACCCATCTGTCTGGATACGGATTGGGAGGTCATTACTCAGGAAGCTGAGAGCAATCCTACCTGCGAAGCAACCCCAGAAAATCTAATGTACGTGCTGTTTACCTCCGGGACGACAGGTCAACCCAAGGGCGTTGCTGTGGAGCATCGCCAACTGCATAGCTACCTCTGCGGAATTTTAGAACGGTTGGATGTGCCTGCCCGGTCTAGTTTTGCTACGATTTCTACCCTCGCCGCCGATTTAGGCAATACCGTCATCTTCCCAGCCCTCTGCACAGGTGGTTGTTTACATCTCATCGCCCAGGAACGGCTATCGGATCCGGTAAAACTAGGAGCTTATATCCAGCACCATGAAATTGATTGTCTTAAGATTGTTCCTTCTCATCTCCAAGCTCTGCTCAATACGATGCATCCAGCCCAACTGTTGCCCCAACTGTGCCTGGTACTGGGAGGAGAAGCCTTGTCTTGGGAATTCGTTGCTCAACTCCAAGCCCTGAAGCCTGACTGTCGGATTCTGAATCACTACGGACCTACGGAAACAACGGTGGGGGTCTTGACCTATGCTGTCCCAGCCCAACCTGTGATGGCTTCAGATGAAACCGTTCCCTTGGGGAAACCTTTAGCCCATACCCATGTTTATGTGTTGGATGAACATCAGCAACCTGTCCCCAAAGGACTACCCGGTGAGCTTTATATCGGCGGAGCTACGGTGGCACGGGGCTATCTCCATCAGCCAGAGTTGACCACCGAGCGGTTTATTCCCCATCCCTTCAGTTCTCAGGTCGGTCAACGGCTCTACAAAACGGGCGATCGCGTTCGTTATTTAGCTGACGGGTCGCTGTTATTTCTGGGACGGCTGGATCGGCAGGTCAAGGTGCGGGGATACCGAGTTGAACTGGCTGGAATTGAATCGGTTTTGCAGCAGCAGAGCGAGGTGCGTCAGGCGGTGGTGTCCGTTCGCGCCGACCAACCAGGACTAGTTGCCTACATCGTGCCCCAGCTTCCCCAGCCCCTGAATGACCTGGAGCTGAAGCAGCGATTGCGGCAGCAATTGCCGGAGTATATGGTACCTGCTACCGTCGTATTTTTGAAAGCTTTGCCTCTGACGGCCAATGGAAAAGTGGATGTCCAGGCATTACCTGCACCGGAAGCACGTCAACCGAACCAAGCCCTCACTTACAACCCACCTTCCACGGAAACCGAACAGGCGATCGCCCAGATTTGGCAGACGGCGTTGGGGCTGAAGTCCGTGGGTCTGCACGACAATTTTTTTGATCTGGGGGGTCACTCGCTGCTGATGGTACAGGTGCATAGCAAACTACGGGAGAAATTTCAGCAAGATCTCGTAATGGGTGATCTCTTTCGCTACCCGACCATTCAAGCCCTCGCCAACCACCTCAACCCAAGTCAGCCGAAAGATCCACCTGAAGATCCCTTCTTACAGCGCAGTTTGGATCGAGCGCAAACCCGCAAAGCAATTGCAAATCGTAGACGCACCCCGGAGGTTAAGGATGCAGCTCAGTAGTTCCCAGCATTTTTCGAGTGAGATGGTCTCCGCTTCGCAGCGCGACATGAAACGCGAAGCGGCTCTTTTGGAGCACTGGCCTATGTCCTACGGACAGCAAGCAACGGCCATCGCCATTATTGGCATGGCCGGACGGTTTCCAGGAGCCAAGAATTTGACAGAATTCTGGGACAACTTGCAAGCAGGGGTGGAGTCGATTACGTTCTTTGGCGATGCTGCTGCCCCGTCCGCTGATGCCCCTTTCTTGAATCATCCCAATGCTGTCAAAGCGGGTGGATCACTGGCTGAGATTGAATACTTTGATGCCACTTTCTTTGGTTTTAGTCCAAGGGATGCTGAAATTATTGACCCCCAACAGCGCTTCTTTTTAGAAGTCGCCTGGGAGGCTCTAGAACAGGCAGGCTACACCGCAGAAACAGGCGGAGCAGTTGGTGTATTTGGCGGGTCTAGTGTCAATACCTATTTTCTCCACAACCTCTATGCCAATCGAGATTTAATTCAGACCGTGGGGGTTGATCAAATTCGGATTGCCAATCGCCCCGATAACCTCACTACCCGAACCTCCTACAAACTGAACTTACAGGGTCCTAGTGTCAGCATCCAGACGAGCTGTTCAACCTCTTTGGTGGCTGTACATCTGGCCTGTCAAAGCTTGCTGAATGGAGAGTGCGATCTGGCCTTGGCGGGGGGCGCCTCCATTAGTCATTCGGCTCAAACGGGATACCTCTACCAGGAAGGGGGAATTCTCTCACCCGATGGACATTGCCGTGCTTTTGATGCCCAGGCGCAAGGGACGGTTAACGGGAATGGTGTTGGGATCGTGGTTCTGAAACGCTGGGAAGCAGCGATCGCAGACCAAGACACCATCCATGCCATCATCCAAGGATCAGCCATCAACAACGATGGCTCTAGCAAAGTGGGCTACACCGCCCCCAGCACTACAGGCCAAGCCGCAGTAATTACGGAAGCCCTAGCGGTGGCTGGGGTGAAACCGGACAGCATTCAATATATTGAAGCCCACGGCACTGGCACCAAGCTGGGTGATCCCATTGAAATTGCAGCGCTGACCCAAGCCTTTCGCTTGGATACCACTCGCACCGGATTCTGCGGCATTGGGTCGGTTAAAACCAACTTAGGCCATCTAGATACCGCTGCCGGGATTGCGGGCTTAATTAAAACTGTGCTGGCTCTCAAACATCAGCAAATCCCACCCAGTCTCCATTTTCAGGCTTCCAATCCTCAAATTGACTTTGAGAGTAGCCCCTTCTATGTCAATGCCCAATGTACTGCCTGGAAAACACCCCCCAACCAACCCCGTCGAGCAGGGGTGAGTTCCTTTGGTATTGGCGGCACAAATGCCCATGTAATTGTGGAAGAAGCACCTGTGATCTCCGCCGTGCCTTCTCACCGCCCCCATCAGATCTTGCTACTGTCCGCTAAGACTCCTACAGCTCTCGAACAAGCGACCCATAATCTGGCAGACCATCTCAACCACCATCCTGAGCTATCCCTAGCAGATGTGGCCTACACGCTTCAGGTTGGCCGTAGTGCTTTTGAACATCGTTGCATAGTGGTTTGTGAAGATCTCAGAGATGCCGCCCAAGCCCTGAAAACCCTTGATCTACAGCGAGTTATCTCTCAACAGCAGGAAAGAAGCGATCGCCCCGTCGCCTTTCTCTTCCCAGGACAAGGAGCGCAGTATGTGCAAATGGGGCGAGGACTTTATGAGAGTGAACCCTTCTTTCGGCAACAGATTGATGAGTGCTGCACCAAATTGATACCGCTGTTGGGATTAGATCTGCGAACCATCCTTTACCCTGAATCCTCCGGTGAATCTCATGCCCTTCAGCAGACAGCTCTCACCCAGCCTGCTCTGTTTGTGGTGGAATATGCCCTGGCTCAACTGTGGATGGCCTGGGGCGTCAAACCTTCTGCGTTAATGGGTCACAGCATTGGTGAGTATGTCGCCGCCTGTTTGGCTGGTGTGTTCTCTCTGGAGGATGCCTTGACCTTAGTTGCACGCCGGGGACAATTGATGCAGCAAATGCCAGCAGGAGCAATGCTGGCGGTGCCTCTCTCAGAATCAGAGGTTCTGCCTTGGCTGAATGGAGAAGTAGCGATGACCGACCGTCGGCCTTTGGCCATCGCAACCGTGAATAGCCCGACGCTCTGTGTCGTCTCTGGTTCAACAGCGGCCATTGATGAACTTGCTCAAAAGCTTTCCAAGCAAAGGATTGAAGGCCTTCACCTGCATACGTCCCACGGATTCCATTCCCCGATGATGGAGCCAATTCTACTCCCCTTTACAGAGGCTGTTCAGAAGATCACGCTCCATCCTTCTCAGATTCCGTTTTTATCGAATGTCACTGGCACTTGGATTCGGACGGAAGAAGCAATGGATCCAAACTACTGGGTTACCCATCTCCGTCAAACGGTGCGCCTCAGTGACGCGATCGCCACTCTTCAGGAGGATCCGCAACTGATTCTGCTGGAAGTTGGACCGGGCAAAACCCTCAGTACCCTGGCTCAGCAACAACCCCAGGCTCAATCCATTCAGTTATCTTCTCTACCCCATCCCCGCGATCCACAGCCCGATACTGCCTACTTGCTCCAGACCTTGGGGCAGCTTTGGCTCCAGGGAGTCCCCATCCAATGGTCTGCCTATTCAGAACCCAAGCGACGACGTATTCCCCTGCCGACCTACCCTTTTGAGCGCCAGAAATATTGGATCGATCCACCAGCAACAGATCGATCAGAACCAGAAGGCTCCTCCCTCAAGAAGCCAGATATAGCTGACTGGTTTTATGTGCCCACTTGGAAGCAGGTTCCCCTGCTTGCCGGGTCACTTCCCTTGAAGGCTCAATCCGGTCGTTGGCTTGTTTTTCTCGATGATGCTGATCTTGGTCAATCCTTTGTGCAGCAGTTAAGCCGGGATAATCAGGAGGTTATCACCGTGGGGGTGGGCGAGCAATTTGAGCAACGGGGCGATCGCACCTATCTCCTCAACCCGCAACAGCCAGAAGACTACAATACGCTACTCAAAATCCTCGTTAAAAATGGGCAAATGCCAACTGCGATCGCCCATTTTTGGAGCCTCACATCCTCTTCTGGTTCCTCTGATGATCAGATTGGGTTTTACAGCCTTCTGTTTCTGGCTCAAGCCCTGGGTCAGCAGACGCTTGCAGAGCCGATACCCTTGCTTGCCGTTACCAACCAGCTCTATGACATTACAGATACAGAAACCCTCCGCCCTGAAAAAGCAACCGTTTTAGGGCCTTGTAAGGTGATTAACCAGGAATATCCACAGCTCACCTGTCAGGTGGTTGATGTGATGCTGCCTGAGACCGAGGGCGATCGAGATCGTTTGGTGGAGCAGTTATTGACAGAATGCGCAAATGCAGAAATACAGGGGATGTCTCAAACGGCCTCTCATCCGCAATGGGTAGCCTATCGGGGTCGTCATCGCTGGAAACAAACCTTTGACTCAATCCGATTAGAAACAGCGGATTCAGAGAAAAATCGGCACTTGCGCCTGGGTGGAGTTTACCTGATCACAGGGGGACTGGGCGGTATGGGTTTGACCCTAGCAGACTGTCTTGCGCAAACAGTGCAGGCAAAACTGATCCTGGTCAGCCGCTCCAGTGCTTCACCGCAAGTAGAGCAGCGCATCCAAGGATGGGAGAAACAGGGAGCAGAGGTGATGGTTCTGCAAGCTGATGTAGGCGATCGCACTCAGATGCAGGCCGTTAAAACTCAAATCCTCGAACGCTTTGGTACTCTCCACGGCATTATTCATACTGCTGGGGTCGCAGGGGGCGGCATGATGCAGCTCAAGACCCGTGCGGCGGTGGAGCAGGTTCTCGTGCCGAAGGTGCAGGGAACTTTGGTACTGGCCTCGCTGTTTCAGGAGCTTCCCTTGGATTTCTGGGTGCTGTGTTCCTCCCTTAGTTCTCTTTTGGGCGGCTTTGGACAGGTGGACTACTGTGCAGCCAATGCCGTTTTAGATTGCTTTGCCCATCACAATGCTCTGACTCACCCCATCGTTGCCATCAACTGGGGAACCTGGCAACAGGTGGGGATGGCGGTGAAGACCAGCGTTCCTGAAGTGCTAGCGCAAAGACGAGCAGCCAGCTTACAAGCAGGCATACTTCCAGAGGAAGGCGTAGAAGCTTTTCATCGCATTTTACAAAGTGGATTGCCTCAGGTGGTGGTTTCAACCCAGGATTTCCAGTACAAACAGGTGCAGGCTGGCTCTTTTCAGTCCTTGGCTGCCACCCTCACACCGCCGACGATCTCTCAAATTCATATCCAAAATCCAAACCCAGAGCCTGCTACCCACACCCATGTCAAACGGGACTACCATGCTCCCCACACTCATCTGGAGCAAACCCTTGCCGAGATCTGGCAGCAATTATTGGGTATTGAACCGATTGGCATTCACGACAACTTTTTCACCTTGGGAGGACATTCCCTCCTTGCCACTCAGGTTACCTCCCACATGCGCAAAACTCTTCAGATTGAGCTACCCCTGCAATCTTTATTTGACTATCCGACGATCGCTCAGTTAGCCCAGATCATTGAAGATCTACTCCTAAAGGAAATTGAATCCCTTACTGAAGATGAAGCGCGGAGGCTTTTACAAAATGTCTAATTCACTCCCCACCCGTACCACCCCATTATCGGCGGCAAAGCAAGCCCTTCTGGCTCAGCGCCTTCAGGGGAAGATTCCAACCCACCAAAACGGGCAGGCTATTCCTCGGCGATCGCCCCAGTGTCCTGACCGTCTTTCCTTTGCCCAGCAACGGCTCTGGTTTTGCATCAACTGGAACCCGATAGTGTGGCCTATAACCTTCCTAGGGCGATTCGCCTTGCCGGAAACCTCAATGTAGACGCCCTCGCACAAAGCTTTAGCGAAATTGTACGCCGTCACGAAGTCCTACGCACAACGTTCAAGGTTGTTCAGGGAGAACCTATCCCCGTGGTTGCCCCTGCGGTGCCCTTTCCTTTACCCATTACGGAGTTGCAAACTCTGACGGATGAGGTAAGAACGCAAGCCATCCAAGCCCTAACTGAGCAGGAGGCTCAGCGACCCTTTGATCTAGCTCAAGGCCCTTTACTCCGGCTCCAGCTACTCAAACTCAGTCCATCAGAGCATGTGCTGCTGTTGACGCTGCACCACATTGTCTCCGATGCCTGGTCAACGGGGGTACTAGTACAGGAAATGGTCGTGCTTTACGATGCTTTTACTCAAGGAAAACCTTCTCCCCTTCGTGATCTGGCGATTCAGTATGCTGATTTTGCCGACTGGCAATACCAACAGCAAGAGCAGCGGGTTGCTCAAATGGCTTACTGGAAGCAACAGCTTTCTGGAGAATTACCCATCCTCCAGCTTCCGACCAATCGCCCTCGATCTGCCCTGCAAAGCCATCAAGGAGCTATAGAATCCTGCTGTATTTCCACTTCAGTTACAAATGACCTCAAGCAGTTAGGCCAGTCCACCGAGACGACCTTATTCATGTTACTGCTTGCGGTCTTCAAGGTGCTGCTGCATCGCTATACCCAACAGACCGATATGGTGGTCGGTACACCCATCGCCAATCGCAATCGCGCTGAACTGGAAGGAATGATTGGGTTCTTTATTAATACCCTGGTGCTGCGATCAGATTTGTCGGGCGATCCGAGCTTTCGGGAGTTGTTGAGCCGTATTCGAGACGTTGCCTTGGGAGCCTATGCCCATCAAGATTTACCCTTTGAGGTGCTAGTTGAAGAGTTGCAACCCGAACGAAACCTGAGTCGCAACCCGTTGTTTCAGGTGATGTTTGCCCTTCATAATGTCCCTACGGTTCCCCTGAAACTAGCCGATTTAACCCTTGAGTCCTTGAAGTCAGAAACCGGAACCGCCCAGGTCGATCTCAGTTTAGATCTAGTCGAAACCCCGGAAGGACTCCTGGCTACGCTGGAATATAGCACCGACCTCTTTGATGGAGACATGATCACTCAAATGCTAGAGCATTTTCAGGTGCTGCTCACCGGAATCATTGCGAATCCAGACCAGCCGCTCTCGCAATTGCCGCTTCTAACCGAAGCAGAACAGCATCAACTTCTGATACAGTGGAATCCTCCCCGATTAGAAGATCATTGCAGCCAATGCATCCATGAACTGTTTGAAGAACAAGTCGCGAGATCACCCCATTCTGTTGCCGTAGTACTTGCAGACCAGTCGTTAACCTATGCCGAACTCAACGCTAAAGCCAATCGGTTGGCCTATTATTTGCGATCGCACGGCGTCCAGCCAGACCAATTAGTGGGGCTGTGTGTGGAGCGATCTCTGGAGATGTCCGTGGGTATCCTCGGCATCCTCAAAGCGGGCGGAGCCTATGTACCGTTAGATCCAGCCTATCCGCTAGAGCGCTTGGCCTTTATCTTAGGCGATGCCCAAATTGACCTACTGTTGACCCAATCAACCCTCGTGGCAAATCTGCCTGAACATCAGGCTGAGGTCATCTGCCTGGATGAAGAATTGCCGAATGGTCTTGAACCTACAGAGAACCTACCCAGAGCAGCCACACTCGACCATTTGGCCTATGTCATTTACACTTCTGGTTCAACGGGAATACCGAAAGGGGTTTTGATTTCCCATCAAGCGTTGGTTAGTCACAGCAAGGCCGCTGCCGATCTCTATCAACTGCAAGCCAGGGATAAGGTCTTACAATTTGCTTCTTTGAGCTTTGATGTCGCCGCCGAAGAACTGTTTCCGACTTGGTTAAGAGGCGCTACCGTTGTACTTCGCACCGAGGAAAACCTGTTATTAAGTCACTTCCATTCATTGCTGACTGAAACACACTTAACCGTCCTCAACCTACCGACGGCCTACTGGCACGAATGGGTTGCCTATCTCAGCGAACGTCAACTCTCGCTGCCGCCGACGCTGCGCCTCGTCATTGTGGGGACGGAACCTGCTTCCCCAGAGAGACTAAGGCTCTGGCAAACCGTCGCAGGTCGCACTGTGCGTTGGCTGAATGCCTATGGTCCGACGGAAGCAACGATCAGCGCTACGGTTTACGAAGCCCCCAACCCGTTAGCTGAGCTTCAGCGGTCTGTGCCCATTGGCCGATCGCTGCCCCAGGTTCAAGTCTATTTAGTTGATCCGGCTCTCAATCTGACCCCCATCGGTGTACCGGGTGAGTTATGCATTGCAGGAAATAGTCTAGCCAGAGGCTACCTTAACCGTCCAGAATTAACGGCTGAGAAATTTATCCCTAATCCTTTTGGACTTTCTTCTAGCGATCGCCTCTATAAAACGGGAGATTTAGCCCGCTATCTGCCTGATGGCAACATTGAGCTACTTGGGCGCATGGATCGTCAGGTCAAAATTCGCGGCTTTCGGATTGAGTTAGAGGAAATCGAAGCCCGCTTGCTGCAATGTCCTACCGTCCGCGAGGTAACTGTTGTAGCCCAGGAAGTGATAGGAGGCGATGACCTCCGGTCGGCCTTTGGCCATCGCACCCTCGTTGCCTATATTATCCCTAATGCATCACCGTCGCATCAGTCCAGTTTTTCTCTGACCCAGTTGCTGCGAGACCACCTGAGTCAAGTCTTACCCAGCTACATGATTCCCAGCGAGTTCATGAAACTGGAGGCATTGCCCCTCTTGCCGAATGGCAAGGTAGATCGACGATCACTGTCTTCCCTGACGGTCCGCAAACCCTCACCCCCAGTACTGCCTCAGACTGAATTAGAGCAGGCGATCGCTACCCTTTGGCAGCAGGCGCTTCAGGTAGAGACTATTGGCCTCCACGATAACTTCTTTGAGATCGGTGGTCATTCCCTGTTGATGGTGAGGGTGCAAAGTCAGCTTATGGATCGCTTCAATCAGAATCTCTCATTGCTGGATCTCTTTAGATATCCCACCATTCATGCCCTCGCTCAGTACCTGGGGCAAACCCTGCCTGAATCTGCGACCGATGGGGGAATGAAAGCCCTACAGAAGCGAGAAATTGGCAAAGCCTATCAAAGAAAGCGCCTGGAAAAAATGAAATCCCTTGGCAGCACTACAGGAGGTCAATCCTCATGAATTCACCGGAAATCCTCACAGATAGCAATGGTTCAGAAATCGCTATTATTGGGATGGCAGGACGCTTCCCAGGAGCAAATACTCTTGATGAATTCTGGCAGAATTTGAAAAATGGCGTGGAGTCCATTTCTTTTTGTACGGATGCAGAACTCTTATCTGCTGGGGTGGATCCGGCACATCTTCAGGATCCGCACTTTGTCAAAGCAAGGGCTGAATTGGAAGCACCGGACGGATTTGATGCGGCATTCTTTGGGTTTAGCCCCAGAGAAGCTGAACTCACCGATCCGCAACATCGCCTCTTTTTAGAATGTGCCTGGTCTTCTCTGGAACATGCGGGCTACGATACAGCTACCTATCCCGGCGCTATCGGTGTGTTTGCAGGATCCAGTTTGAGCCGCTACTTGCTCAATGTTTATCTCAACCCTGCGTACAAAGAGACTGTTGATCCCTATAAACTTGCGATCGCCAATGATAAAGATTTCCTATCCACCCGTGTTTCCTACAAACTCAACTTGGAAGGCCCCAGCCTCACCCTTCAGACTGCTTGTTCTACCTCTCTCGTAGCAGTCCATCTAGCGGCGCAAAGTTTGCTCAATGGTGAATGTGATATGGCTCTAGCGGGGGGCGTATCCATTAGTGCATCTCGAAAAACGGGCTATCGGTATGTAGAAGGAGGCATTAGCTCCCCCGATGGCCACTGTCGTGCCTTTGATGCTGCCGCGCAAGGAACGGTTGGGGGTGAAGGAGTAGGGATTGTTGTCCTGAAGCGTTTGGATGAAGCAGTAGATGATGGGGATTGCATTCACGCCGTCATTAAAGGCTCTGCGATCAATAATGATGGGGCGTTGAAGGTCAGTTATACGGCTCCTCGAATTGATAGCCAAGCGAGGGTGATCCAAACCGCCTATGCTGTGGCGGAGGTGGAACCTGAGACGGTGAATTATATTGAGGCTCACGGCACAGCAACCGCTCTGGGTGATCCGATTGAAGTGGCCGCGCTCACCCAAGCCTTTAGTCAAACCCAGAAGAAAAGCTTTTGTGCGATCGGTTCGGTCAAAACGAATGTGGGTCATCTAGACGCAGCAGCAGGGGTGACGGGTTTGATTAAAACGGTCTTGGCTCTCAAGCATCAGCAGATTCCCCCTAGCCTGCACTACAAAAGACCCAATCCTCAAATTGACTTTGCCAATAGCCCGTTTTATGTCAATACTTCCTTAGCCGAATGGAAAGCCAATGGAACACCGCGCCGAGCCGGGGTTAGCTCCTTTGGCATTGGAGGGACGAATGTCCATGTAGTACTGGAAGAAGCACCTGAAAAAGATCTTGGACAACCTGTGCATTTCTGGCAGTTGTTGCGACTTTCGGCGAAAACACCGTCTGCCCTAGAAATAGCGACAATGAATCTTGCGAGCCATCTGCGGCAACATCCCCATCTCGACCTAGCAGAAGTCGCTTACACGCTGCATGTGGGGCGTCGGGACTTTGAACATCGTCGGGTTGTGGTGTGCCAGTCCCCAACAGAAGCAGCAACGTCTATAGAAAGTCTGGAGGCAAAACAGGTTTTGACAGGCTGGGCTGCATCTCATGCTCCATCCATCACTTTCATGTTTCCGGGGCAAGGGGCGCAGTATCCTAATATGGGGCGAGATCTCTACGAGCGCCAGCCTTTCTTCCGACAGCAAATTGATGACTGTGCCGAATGCCTTCAGCCTCGTTTGGGGTTTGATTTGCGAACTATCCTTTACCCTACAGACACGGATCTTGAAGGAGTGACACAACAGATCACCCAAACAGCGATCGCACAACCTGCTTTGTTTGCTGTGGAGTATGCCCTTGCCCAATTGTGGATGAATTGGGGAGTGCAGCCCACCGCGCTGATCGGCCATAGCATTGGCGAATATGTGGCAGCCTGTTTGGCTGGAGTATTCTCCCTGGAGGATGCCTTAGCCATCGTTGCCCAGCGTGGACGCCTCATGCAGCAACTACCCCCAGGTGCAATGCTTTCTGTGAAGTGTACGGAGGGAGATCTACGGAATCTCTTAGGGACTGAACTCTTTTTGGCTGGGAGCAATAGTCCTTCTGCCTGTGTGGTGTCTGGGACGATGATGGCGATCACAACCTTCCAGCGAGATCTACTTGCTAAAGGGATCAACTGTCGGCGACTGCAAACCTCCCATGCCTTTCATTCGCCGATGGTAGAATCTATTCTCCCGGCATTCACTCAGATCTTTCAAGGCGTTACCCTGAAAGCCCCACAGCGTCCTTTTATTTCCAATCTAACGGGAACTTGGATTACTGACGATGAGGCAACTGATCCCCAATACTGGAGTAATCATTTACGGCACACTGTTCGATTCAGTACTGGCATCACAGAACTGTTAAAGACAAGCTCCGTTTTCCTGGAGGTAGGGCCGGGACGGACGTTGAGTACTCTTGCCCAGCAGCATTTCGTCTCGCTACAACAAGTTGTCTTAACCTGCCTGCGCCATCCCCAGGAAGATCGGTCGGATCATGAGTTCTTATGCTATACGGTGGGTCACCTGTGGCTTGCAGGAATTGATGTCAATCCGGGTACTTTCTACTCCGAACCACAGCGGCGAATTCCCTTACCCACCTATCCCTTTGAACACCAACGCTACTGGATTGATAGTCACTCCTCAGTGATAAGAGAATCCTTGCGACCTGCAACCGATCTGTGGGTCGATATGATAGCTACTGGTCATGGTGCAGCTCAGAGCCAAGTCTTAATCTTGGAGGAGCCAACCTACCAAGCACAGCGACAATCCTTAGATCGCTTATGTATAGCCTATATGAACTTTGCCCTTAGGCAACTGGGAGCATTTAGACAACCGGATGATCGGTACGAAATAGAAGCGTTCATCACCCAATTTCAAGTTATTCCCCGCTATCAACAATTACTTCATCAATGGATCACAGTTCTGATTGAGCAAGGTGATCTTCAATACCAGAATGGACAGATCTTTGGCCTGAAACTGTTGGCCACAGGTCACACCCGACAACTTTGTGCAGAAATAAAAACTCAATCGGCTAATGCTCCCCCCAGTATCGATCTGATTCAGCACTGTGGCGAAAATTTGTCAGCGGTGCTTACGGGGAAACAAGAACCCCTAGTCCTCTACTCAACTGCATCCGAGCGACGCTCAGCTAGCACACCGTCAGAGTTGCCGTTGAATACCTGCTTGAAGGCGATCGCTAAGTCCCTCATTACCCAACTCACTCAAACCACCTCGCCTGATACCCAACTCAGAATTTTGGAAATTGGTGGAGGCAGTGGTCTGGTGACTGCGGCTTTACTATCAACGTTGCCCCCAGAACGCACCCACTATCTGTTTACCGATGTAGGAGGATGGTTTCTAGACAAGGCAAAGCAAAAATTTAGCGCCTATTCCTTCGTGGACTATCGATTCCTGAATATCGAAAAACCCCTGGAGGAACAGGGATATCTCCCCCATAGCTTGGATGTGGTTGTGGTAGTCAACGTCCTCCACGTCACCCAAAACATTGAGATAACCCTTCAACACGTTCATCAGTTATTAGCCCCCGGAGGAATACTACTGCTTTGGGAAATCATCACGCCACAGTTCGACTTTGAGATTACCGATAGTTTACTGATGCATCCGATCACTGAAGCAGGTCGAGATCAAGGCAATCCCTTTTTATCGAAAGCCCAGTGGCAAATGGCGCTGTTGAATCAAGGCTTTACAACTGTTGAAGCTTTCTCTGAAACTGAACCCTTCGGAGAACTGATTCTCGTTGCCCGTGCTGCCTCTTCCAGTAGCGCTCCGGCTGCTTTTACAACGTCAAACACTCCAAAGAGTCAACCTTTGACTTCCACCATGCCAGAGAAAAAGCCCAATCCCTCTGACTGGTTTTATCTGCCTTCTTGGAAGCGATCGCAATCACCTTCCTTCACAACGTCCAAACTCAATGAGCAATCAGGATGCTGGCTTGTGTTTGCAGATGAGTGTGGGTTGGGTTCTACCCTTGTAAAGCGGTTGGTTCAACACCATCAAGATGTGGCAGTAGTTAAAGTAGGCGGACAGTTTAGCTGCAATCTAGAAGCAGATTACCCGATCTACCATCTGCGCCCAACCGAACGCCAAGACTACGATGCGCTGTTAACAGCGCTGCGGGCATTGAACAAAATCCCAAAAAGGATTGTGCATGCTTGGAGCGTTACACCAGAGGGGCGGGATATTGTTGACTCAACCACTGGTTCAACTGAGGAGTCTTTAAGACTTTCACCCCCAGCCCCTCTCCCAGAAGGGAAGAGGGGAGCTAGAATTCTAAAGCCTACTCCTGTCCCTCTTCTCCCAAAAGAGGAGAAGGGGTTAGGGGATGAGGGAGATTTGTGTTTCCCACAAAGCCAAAATACGATCAAACAAATAGAAGCACTGGGGCTGATGAGTTTGACGTTTCTGGCTCAGGCTTTAGGGGAAGTCTATCCGCAGGCAACGATTCAAATAGGTGCGATCGCAAATCAGATGCAAGCGGTCACAGGTGCAGAAAGCCTGTGCTCCGAAAAAGCACTGAGCCTGGGGCCTTGTCGTGTCATTCCTTTGGAGTATCCCAATCTCACCTGTACCAGTATTGATATTGCGCTCTCTTCCCCCCAGCCTGAAATACTCCAAAAACTCAGCGATCAGGTATTGGCCGAATTGACGACCTCTACGTCAGATACGGTCGTGGCTTACCGGTGTAACCACCGCTGGGTACCCCATTTTGAACCATTTCAGCTTGAAGCAGAAACACCTCGCGTAAGAGAACAAGGCGTCTATCTCATTACCGGAGGATTGGGAGGAATTGGACTGGCCTTAGCCCAACACTTGGCTCAAGCGGTGCAGGCCAAGCTCATCTTTTTGGGACGGTCAGAGTTCCCTAATCGCCAGGATTGGGATGAGTGGCTGGCAAACTATCCCCCTGAAGATTCCACAAGTCAAAAGATCCAACGTCTCCAGGCTCTAGAGGCTCTTAATGCAACAGTGCGGATTATCCAGGCAGATGTGGCGAATTTTGAGCAAATGCAGGGGGCGATCGCCCAAATTCAGCAGGAGTTTGGAGCCATTCATGGGGTTGTCCATGCAGCTGCGATTGCAGGTGGAGGGATGATGCAGCTTGCAACTCAAGACGCGATCGCCCGTTCCCTTGCCCCCAAAGTCCAGGGAACCCTCATCCTGGAAGCACTTTTGCGGGAAATATCTCTGGATTTCTTCATCCTTTGTTCTTCCCTCTCCGCCTTTCGAGGATCACCGGGGATGATGGATTATGTTGCCGAAAATGCTTTTCTAGATGCCTTTGCCCAGGAGCAAGCGGTTCAAAGTAGGCTAACGATTCAGTCCCTGAACTGGGATCGCTGGGCGGGGGTAGGCATGGCGCAAGAAGTAGAAGCCCGCCATCAAGACCTCACGGGCGAAGTGCTGACTGGGGGACTGTCCATTCCAGAAGGAGTAGAAGTTTTTCAGCGGATTTTAAGTACTCCCCCCATTCCTCAAGTTATTATTTCCACTCAGGATAGTTCAGTTCTGCTACAACCCCAAACGGTGAAAAAATCCCTAGCAGAAATTCTGACAAAACTCAGCTATTCCCGACCCACTCATGCCCGACCCAGCCTAGGCAGAGCCTTTGTTGCACCGCGCAATGAAGTTGAAGAAACCCTGGCACAGATCTGGCAGCAGCTTCTGGGAATTGAGCCAATCGGCGTTCACGACAACTTCTTTGAACTGGGTGGGGACTCTCTGTTTGCCACCCAGCTTGTTGCCCAGCTTTGCAAAACCTTCCAGGTTGAACTGCCCTACCGTCAATTTTTCAATGCGCCCACTATTGCTGAATTAGCAGAACGCGTTGCCCAAGAAGATCAGCCGTCATCACAAGTAGAAACGATGCAGCCCCTGATCCAACCTCGCCCCCCAGACCTTACACCTTTGGCACTCTCCTTTGCCCAACAGCGCCTCTGGTTTATGGATCAGCTTCAGCCGGAAGATAGTTCCCATACCATTTCCCAAGCGGTACGGCTCCTGGGTGCACTCCAGGTCACAGCTCTCGAACAGAGCTTTCAGGAAATCGTGAACCGTCATGAAGCACTGCGAACGATCTTTACCTTGCAAAACGGGCAGGCTGTGCAGATTATTCATCCCCATCTGGAACTAGAAATGGCACACATAGACCTCCAAGACCAATCCCCGGAGGCGCAAGAGCAAGCCATTCAGCAGTGGGCTATGGATGAAGCCCATCGATCCTTCGATCTCAGTCAAGGTCCATTATTGAATGTCACGCTCTTGATCCTAGGTGAAATGCAGCATGTCCTATTGCTGTCAATGCACCACATTATTGCCGATGGCTGGTCGATTAGCATTCTGCTGCAAGAACTGGCGACCCTGTATACTGCCTTCTCTCAAGGAGAACCTTCTCCCCTATCTTCCCTGCCGATTCAGTATGCTGACTTTGCCCTATGGCAGCGGGAATGGCTGCAAGGGGAACGGTTAGAGACTCAATTGGCCTACTGGACTCAGCAGTTAAAAGATCTCCCTGTTTTGGAATTGCCGAGCGGCACCCCCGCACCAACGCCAACTCGCAACGGCAGTCGCCAGTATCGACTCTTTCCCAAAACTGTGGTGGAAACCCTGAAGGGTATTTATCAGCGCGAGGGAGTGACCCTATTCATGATCCTAACAGCAGCCTTTAAGCTGTGGCTGCATAGCTATACCGGGCAGTCAGATATCATGGTGGGCACTGATATTGCCAATCGCAACCAGACTGGTACCGAAAATCTGATCGGCTTTTTCGTGAATCAGCTTGTCCTTCGCACTCAGCTCAAGGAGAACCCCACCTTTCAAACTGTACTGGAGCAAGTTCGTGAAATCACCTTAGATGCCTATGCCCATCAAGATCTGCCTTTTGACAAGCTGGTGCAAGTTCTCAACCCCGTTCGAGAAGTAGGTCAAACACCGTTATTTCAAGTCAAGATTGTCCTGCAAACTCCTCAGAGCCAGCCCTTCACCCTGCCGGGATTAACCCTCCATCCCCTTACTGTAGATCGGAAAACCGTGCAGTTTGATCTGCTGTTGGAGTTCAACGAGACAGAGCAAGGACTCCACAGCATTTGGGAGTACAACACTGACCTATTTGAGGCCAGCACCGTCACATGGATGATCGAGCAATTTGACCAGCTTTTGGATCACATTGCCCAGCACCCTGATGCCTCTTTGAAAGACCTCAAATCTACCCTGGCTGAAGCGGAGATGAAACAGCAGCTCACCCAGGTTGAAGCCTACGAAACCACGATTCAGCAGCAGCTCGCCACCTTAAAGCGCGATCGCCGCTCCACACCAGAAAGGAGTTCACCATGACCCAAACGGGATACAGCTCTCAGGTTGCAGGCCAGATCAAACGCAAGGCGATGAGTTTTTCCCCAGCCGATTTGATTAATATTGAACCCCTCGCTACCGATGGCTCAAATTTTCCGCTGGTGATTAAGCCTGCGGTCAAAGGCGTGGATTTGCCTATTTGGGCCGAGTTAAGCCAATCCTGGATTCAGGTTCAATTGTTAGAGCATGGCGCAATTTTGTTTCGAGACTTTGCGGTGCCCTCCGTTGAGGTCTTCCAGAGAACCATTGCGGCCATCGCCACTGAAGCCATGGAATATCGCTACCGAGCCTCACCGCGATCTCAGGTGGCAGACCGCATCTACACGTCAACCGACTACCCCGCCGATCAGAGTATCTTTCCCCACAATGAGCACGCCTACTCCCCCACCTTTCCCCTTAAAATCTTCTTCTTTTGTCAAGCCCCAGCCCAACAGGGGGGTGAAACACCCATTGGCAGCACCCGCAACGTTCTAGCGCGAATTGATCCAGAAATTTGCGATCGCTTTATTGCCAAGCAGATTTTATATGTACGTAACTTTGGGGATGGCTTTGGGTTGCCTTGGCAGACGGTCTTTCAAACCACCGATCCAGTGGTGGTAGATGCGTACTGCCAACAACAGGGCGTAGAGACCGAGTGGAAATCTGGCGATCGCCTGCGCACCCGGCAAATTGGCCCAGCTATCATTCCCCATCCCCAAACTGGGGAACAGATTTGGTTTAACCATGCCACCTTTTTCCATGTTTCTACCCTGGCCGAGCCGATCCGTACCCCGCTCCTAGCCAACTTTGCCGACCTGGATCTACCTACCCAGACCTTCTATGGCGACGGCACAGCCATTGAGCCAGAAGTCATTGAACATCTACGCAGAGCCTATCAGCAGGAAATGGTCACCTTCCCCTGGCAGCAAGGGGATATTTTGCTTCTCGATAACATGCTAGCCGTTCATGCCCGTCAGCCCTTTGTCGCACCGCGCCAAGTTTTAGTGGGGATGGCAGAACCCTACAGTCCCAATCGTTCTTTAGCCCATGTTATAGAGGGGGAAGCTTAAATGACCACCGCAATGATGCAAGGATTCCGACTGTCTCTTCAGCAAGAGTGGCTTTGGGACTTACAGCAGGCCGTACCCCAGGGTGAACCTTATCCCTACTGGGTGCTGGGTCAAATCGCCATTGAAGGATCGATTCAGCCCGATGTGTTAGCCACGGCCATCCAAACCCTCGTGCAGCGCCACGAAATTTTCCGAACGACCTTTGTCTGTCCACCCGGCATGACCCTGCCCGTACAGATGATCAGTGAACAGAGTTGTGTTAGCCATCAAACCGAAAATCTCAGCCATCTAGAGCCTCAGGTTCAGGAAACCCAGCTTGCAGCTCTGTGGCAGCAATGGATTGATCCCGCCAATCATGATCTCCAAGATTTACCTTGGCAGAGCCTTTTAGTCATCCTTTCCCCCACGCACCAAGTACTCTTGGTGCACCTATCCGCCCTTCATGCTGATGCGGTGACCCTCAGCCAACTAGTAGCGGAAATCGGACGCTGCTATCAAGCAATCCTAGAGGGTGAGTCTATTGCAGACGACCCCCTTCAGTATGCGGATTTTGCAGAATGGCAACAGACGCTCCTAGAAACGAAAGAAACAGCAATTGGTAAAGCTTACTGGCGCAAGCAAGATTACGCAGCATTACAAACCTGCAAGCTCCCCTTTGAGCATTCTGTGACTCAACAGACTGGATTTGCGCCTCAGCATATTACGTCAACGTTTACCGCTGCACAAACTACTAAACTGACCGCCACAGCACAAGCTTATGATGTTTCTACTTCTACTATTTTGCTAACCTGCTGGTATATCTTGCTCTGGCGCTGGACAGGTGAACCCAAAATCGTGATCGGAACGGCCTGCACAGGACGGAAGTATGCAGAACTAGCAACCGTATACGGGAACTTAACAAAATATCTACCTTTAGTACATTCTTTGCCATCCCATCAGCCCTTTTCGGTTGTTCTCAAAGAAATCGACGCATCCCTTCAGGACATGCACCAGTGGCAAGACTGCTTTACCTGGGATTGTGTTGCCTGGGATCAAGTTTCAGACTCTGGGTATAGCGTTATTCCTTCTCCATCTCCCCTATCTCGTCAGAAACACTACTGGCCAATAGGGTATGACTATCATCAGCTTCCTGCACCATCCTGTCATGGCGATCTCTTCTTTTCCCTCCTGCGACAGTCTACTTGTCTAGAGCGATTTAACCTGAAGTTAGCCTGTCTTGAGCAGGAACAAACCCTGGCCACAGAATTCCACTATGATGTCAGTCTTTTTAATGACACAACCGTTCAGGAAATTGCAGCTCAGTTTCACCAGCTCGTAGATAGCGCCATCCATACTCCAGATATACCCATCGGCGAACTCAATCCTCTGCACAATCGCCACCAGATCCTAGTTGAGTTTAATCAAACTCAAGCACACTATCCCCAAGAAGCCTGTATACATCACCTCATTAGTGCCCAAGCCGAACGGTTTCCAACGGGTATTGCCGTTGCTTGTGCCAATCAACAGCTCACCTATCAAGCTCTAGAAGATCGATCTAACGAACTTGCCTACCATCTTCAGCAACTCGGCGTTGGCGCAGAGGTCTTAGTTGGAATTTGCGTGGAGCGATCGCCCCTGATGATTATTGGCATCCTCGGTATTCTCAAAGCTGGGGGGGCATACGTTCCCCTCGATCCGACCTATCCGAAGACTCGTTTAGCTTTTTTGCTGCAAGATGCCCAGGTTTCCTTACTGCTTACCCAGAAACATCTAATTTCCCAACTTCCCACCCAGGATACTCAAGTCCTGTGCTTAGATGCAGATTGGGATACGATGACCCATAGTCGGCCTAAGTCCTACGGACAGCAAGCAACGGCCATCGCTCACCATACTTCTGCACCCGTTACTAGCACTGTAACACCCGATAACTTAGCCTACGTCATCTATACCTCCGGCTCCACAGGACAACCCAAAGGGGTACAGATTACCCATCGAAACCTGGTGCATTCCACCTACGCGCGGATTTTAACCTACCCCACACCGATTCATCGATTCTTACTCCTCTCCTCCTTTGCCTTTGATAGCTCTGTGGCAGGCATTTTCTGGAGCCTCTGTCAGGGGGGAGAACTGCATCTGCCAGAGGTAGGACTAGAGCGCGACCCAGCGGGACTTGTAGCTGCGATCGCCCAGGATCAAATTTCCCATCTTCTCACCCTCCCTTCCCTCTATAATCTGCTCTTGGAAGCCGCTAACCCCGATCAGCTTGCCTCCCTGCAAACCGTAATTGTGGCCGGAGAAGTTTGTCCCACTGCCCTCCTGCGCCGTCACTGGCAGCGCTATCCTAACACTCAACTCTTTAATGAGTATGGCCCCACGGAAGGCACAGTTTGGAGTACGGTCTATCCTTGTCAACCGCAAGGGCAGTCCCAGGAAACGGATTGCGAGAAATTGGGATGGCTTGGCACCGTTCCAATTGGCCGTCCCATTGCCAATGCTCAGATTTATATTCTGGATGCTCAGCAGCAGCCTGTCCCCATTGGCGTCACAGGTGAGCTTTATGTGGGTGGGGAAGGTGTGGCCAGAGGGTATTTGCATCAGCTCCCTTTAACGGATGAAAAATTTATTCCCCATCCCTTTACTGACGACTTAAACGCCAGACTTTATCGAACGGGAGATTTAGCCCGCTATCGACCCGATGGTGACATTGAGTTTCTCGGACGTATTGACGATCAAATCAAGCTGCGAGGTTTTCGGATTGAACTGGGGGAAATTGAAGGTGCGATCGCCCACCATCCAGCCGTCCTAGAGACTGTTATTCTGATGCGGGAAGACAGTCCCAGCGACCAGCGGCTTGTAGCCTATGTGTGCCCTAAACCAGACGTAGATCCCAATCTAACTGACATCCTCCGCCAAACTCTGCGAGAAACCTTACCCGACTATATGGTGCCCTCGGCTTTCATCTTGCTACCAGCTTTCCCGCGAACACCTAACGGCAAAATAGATCGACAAGCACTCCCTGCCCTCGATCAAGTGCAGTCACTAGCTCGCACTTTTGCTCCGCCCCGTACTCCAACAGAAGAACAGCTTGCAGGCATTTGGGCTGAAGTCCTCAACATCAAGCAAGTAGGCATTCACGACAACTTCTTTGACCTCAGCGGACATTCCTTACTTGCCACCCAACTCGCCTCTCGCTGTCGAGACACATTCCACGTTGAAATCCCACTGCGTCAGTTCTTTGCAGCACCCACCATTGCTGATTTGGCGATATTGATCGCCCAACAACTCGCCGATGCGTCCGATGAAACCCTCCTTGCCCAGACTCTAGCAGAAATCCAACAGCTCTCAGACACCGAAGCCCAAGCCGTTCTTGCCAACCTTGACCAGGAGGCCCACCGATGAGTCTTTCCCTCACTCAAATTGCGGAGCTGTCCCCAGAAAAGCAGGAATTGCTGCTTCAGCACTTGCTAAAACAAAGTAAATCTGAATCACAAGGCAGCATTCAGCGGCAACCCCGCAACTTCCCAGCAGAAGCACCCCAATCGTTTCCTTTGTCCTTTGCCCAGGAACGACTTTGGTTCTTGCATCAATTTGAGCCAGAGAGTACCGCGTATAACATTCCGATGGCTATTTCCATCCATGGCAAGCTGAATTTTGCGGCATTGGAACAGAGTCTAAACGCTATCATCCAGCGCCATGAAATTCTGCGAACCGTGTTTTCTAGCCAAGACGACCAGCCGATCCAGATTATTTTACCTGAACGATCGCTGTCACTGGAGGTCATTGACCTGCGCCACCTTAGCGAATCGCAACAGAATGCAGAAGTTCAGCATTTAGCCCTGAATGAAGCCCAACATCCATTTGATTTGAAAAAAGAGCCACTACTACGCAGTACTATTCTGCACCTCAATGAAACAGAGCAAGTGGCTCTTTTTGCGATGCATCACAGCATTTCTGATGCCTGGTCTATGCAGGTACTGATCCAGGAAGTGATCGCCTTCTACACAGCCTTTGTGACGGGAACACCAGCGATACTCCCCGAATTACCTATTCAATACGCAGACTTTGGCGTCTGGCAGCGCCAATGGTTTCAGGACAATCATCTAGAGGCGCAGCTTACTTACTGGAAACAGCAGTTGAGCGGTACACCCTCCCTGCTGGATCTTCCCACTAGTCGATCCCGTCCCGCCTTGCAAACCTATCGCGGTGCAACCCAATCGATCCTGCTACCGCCGTCTTTCAGTCAAGGGTTGAAAAAGCTGGCGCGACAAGAAGGGGCGACCCTCTTTATGGTGCTATTAGCGGCTTTCAAAGTGTTGCTCTATCGCTATACCCAACAAGAAGATCTATGGGTGGGCACCCCCATTGCTAATCGGAATCGATCGCAACTCGAAGGCTTGATTGGTTTCTTTGTAAACACTCAGGTTCTCAGAACCCAAGTCACGGCAGAAGAGAGCTTTCGGGGTTTTTTGAGTCAAGTCAAACGAATAGCTCTAGAAGCCTATGCCCACCAAGATCTCCCCTTTGAGCAATTGGTGGAAGCCCTCCAGCCAGAACGTGACCCCAGCCGCAACCCGCTGTTTGATGTCATGTTTATTCTCCAAAATGCGCCGACCCAAGCCTTGGAATTTCCGGGATTGAGTTTAACTCCCCTCAAGGTTGAGAACCAAACCTCAAACTTTGATCTGACCCTTTCTATGGTTGAGTCTGAACAGGGTCTCAAAGCGCAACTAGAGTACAGCACCGACCTATTCAATGCGCATACCATCCTGGGAATGCTAACCCATTTCCAGATCTTACTGGCAGGGATCATTGCTCAGCCCGATCAGTCCCTAGCCCGCCTGCCGCTCCTCACACCCGCCGAAACCCAACAGCTCTTAAGGGACTGGAATAACACTTATAGGGATTATCCCCAATGCCAATGCATTCACGAACTGCTTGAAGCGCAAGTGGAGGAAAACCCGGAGGCGATCGCAGTCGTCTTTAATCACCAATCTTTAACCTATCGGGAACTCAACAACCGCGCCAATCAAGTTGCCCATGCACTGATCGACGCAGGAGTTGGCCCTGAAGTACGAGTGGGCTTGTGTATGGAGCGATCCCTCGAACTTATCATCAGCGTTCTCGGCATTCTCAAAGCAGGCGGAGCCTATGTTCCCCTTGATCCAAACATCCCAAGAGAACGCCTCAACTTCATCCTCACCGATGCCGATATCTCCATTCTCTTCACTCAAAAGGATCTGATCTCATCACTTCCTACTGATAAAGCTCAGGTCATTTTGATTGAGGATATTGAACCAGCAGAACGTCAAGACAATCCTCAATATCATGTTGCGCCAGATGATCTGGCCTATGTGATCTATACCTCTGGATCAACAGGTCAACCCAAGGGGGTCATGATTGAGCATCAGAGCCTTATTAATGCCTACTTTGCTTGGGAAGATGCCTATCAACTTAAATCTCAGGCCACGATTCACCTACAAATGGCCAACTTCGCCTTTGATGTCTTCACGGGCGATTGGGTCAGAGCTTTATGTTCAGGGGGCAAGTTAGTTCTGTGCCCACGGGAGACTTTACTTGACCCCAAAGCGCTCTACGCTCTCATGCAGCAGCACCACGTCAATTGCGCTGAATTTGTGCCTGCTGTTCTCCGTACACTCATGGAGTACCTAGAGGAAACCCAGCAAGATCTAGGGTTTATGAATCTCCTCATCTGTGGGTCAGATCGCTGGTTGGTGCAGGAGCACCAAACCTTCCGACGCCTCTGTGGTTCCCAGACCCGGCTCATTAACTCCTTTGGCTTAACCGAAGCAACCATCGATAGCTCCTATTTTGAAAATTCAAACGTTACGCTATTGCCAGAGCAACTGGTTCCAATTGGCAAACCCTTTGCTAATACTCAACTGTATATTCTGGATGCTCATCTTAATCCTGTTCCAGTGGGTGTGAAAGGAGAACTATACATTGGTGGCAAAGGACTCGCACGAGGATACTGGAATCGCCCTGAATTGACAGCGGAACGCTTTATCCCTAATCCATTTAACCCAGTATCAATAGCACGTCTATATCGGACTGGCGATCTAGCCCGATTTCTACCCGATGGCAATATTGAATTTTTAGATCGCCTGGATTACCAAGTCAAAATTCGAGGTGTTCGCATTGAATTGGGTGAAATTGAAGCTGCGATCGCCCGATATCCGCTTATCCAACAAGCCATCGTTACTGCTTACGAAGCCAGTCCCACTAACGTCAGGCTGGTTGCCTATGTCGTTTTGAACGAGAGTGATGCAGATTGCGATCCTCAGACCCTATCCCAAACCTTAAGGGATTACCTCAGTCAATCCCTTACAGAGTGCATGATTCCTAGTGCATTCGTGCTCTTAGATACCATGCCCCTCACCCCTAATGGCAAGGTAGACCGTCGTGCCTTACCTATACCTAATAAAGCTGAGTTCGGTCTAGATCGTCCCTTTAGTGCACCACAGACTGTAGCAGAAGAGGTCATTGCCAATATCTGGAAGCAAATTCTAAATATTGAACGCGTTGGTATTCATGATAATTTCTTCAACTTGGGGGGACACTCCTTACTAGCAACCCGCGTTATCTCCAGACTCCAGAACGATTTTCAAGCTGATGAGTTACCCCTACGCTGCCTTTTTGAATCCCCAACTGTGGCAGGTTTAGTGAATGAACTTACCAGGATTTGGGGCGATCGCCAAACGGTGGAACAAATTGCAGAGGTTCTTAAAAGTATGGAATCTTTATCTGCAGCCGATATTGATCAGATGCTTTTAGCACCACAGATCACTTAAAGATAATCCATCTTATTTTTCAAAGCTGTAATCACCCATCCTACGTGTAAAACAATGAGTAATCTTCAAACCCAACCAGAACTCAATGCAGAGCAGCAAAAGCAAGCCCTACTCAAACGCTTGCTCCAGGCAAAGGGCATAGAAACCTTCAACAAGAAAACGATTCCTCGGCGCAGTTCGACGAGCCCTTGCCCGCTGTCTTTTGCCCAAGAGAGGCTTTGGTTTTTAGTCCAGCTTGAGTCTAATAGTCCTGCCTATCACATTCCTTGTACCCTCAGAATCAAAGGAGTGCTCCGTCTTGAAATCCTGAAACGTTGCTTTGTAGAGATTCAGCAGCGCCATGAGATCCTACGCACCCACTTTACTCAGACCAGTCAACAGCCCCTTCAGGTGATTGAGCCGGGTGTGATCGCCACATTGCCCATGATCGAATTGCAGCACCTTCCCCCTGCTGCCCAGGAAGCAGAGATTCATCGTCTCGCCCAGGAAGAAAGTCAAAAATCTTTTGACCTTGAACAAGGTCCTCTGTTTCGTCTCACTGTGCTGCGCCTAGACACCGCCGATCATGTGTTGCTCTTTACCCTACACCATATTATTAGCGATGCCTGGTCTTCTGGAATTCTCATCCAAGAATTTAGCAGTCTCTACGAAGCATTCAATCGCGGAAATCCTTCCCCCCTGCCCGAACTTCCGATTCAGTATGCAGACTTTGCCATCTGGCAGCGGGAATGTCTCCAGGGGGAAGCTTTAGATGCCCAACTCACCTACTGGCGTCAGCAGCTTAAAGATGCTCCCCCGGTGCTAGCGTTACCCACGGATCGTCCACGTCCTGCGATTCAAAGGGCAAATGGTGCAATTCAGTCCATAGAATTTCCTCCTCATTTAAGTCAAGCACTGCAAGATCTTGCCCAAAAGGAATCGGTCACACTCTATATGATGACGTTGGCTGCGTTCAAAGTACTTCTGTATCGCTACACAGGCCAAACCAATCTTGTGGTGGGTTCGGCGATCGCCAATCGCAATCGACCGGAAATCGAAGGACTCATTGGTTTTTTTGTGAATACGTTAGTTCTTCGCACTCAGCTTTCGGGCAACAGCAGCTTCAAAGAACTGCTCAGCAAAGTTCGCAAAGTAACCCTGGATGCCTACGAACACCAAGATTTTCCTTTTGAGAAGCTCGTGGCCGAACTCAATATAGAGCGAAATCTCAGTTACCAGCCCCTCTTTCAAGTCGCTTTTGAGCTACAAAACTTTTCCAGCGAACGGTTACAGGCATCTGGGTTAACCTTTGAATTTTTAGATGCGGAAGTCAAAAATGCAAAGTATGACCTGACACTATTGATCTCAGAAACTGCAAAGGGTCTAGCCGGATCGTGTGAGTACAACACGGATCTATTTGATCCCGAAACAATCACTCAGATGTTAGGGCATTACCAAGTCCTACTAGAGAGTATCGTTACGAACCCAGGTCAAAGCATTTCCGCCCTCCCCCTCCTAACCACCGCTGAACAGCATCAGCTCTTAGTTGAGTGGAACAATACAGAAAAACCCTATTCCACACATCAAACGGTTCACCAACTCTTTGAAGAACAGGTCGAGCGAACCCCTGATGCGATCGCCATTGTTTGTGGCAACCAATCGATCACCTATCAAGATCTCAACATTCAGGCTAACCAGACTGCCCATTACCTGACCACCCTTGGCGTCCAAGAAGATACACTGGTTGGCATTTGCTTTGAAAAGAATATCGACATAATCATAGCCCTACTGGGTGTCCTCAAAGCATGTGGAGCATATGTTCCCATCGATCCGGCCTATCCACAACATCGAGTGATAGATATTCTAGATAATGCTTGTTTGAAGATCATTCTGACTCAAGAAAACCTAACCCATCGCTTTGAGCCGTCCGTGCAAACAATCTGTCTCAATGCATCAGAAATTGCTCAACAAAGTCGTCATAATCCAAACTATACCCTTGAGAATGATCGCCTTAGTTATATTATCTATACGTCTGGCTCCACGGGTAAACCTAAGGGCGTGATGATTGAACATCGATCTTTAGTGAACTACACCCAGGCCGCGATCGAGAACTACGGAATCACTGCAAAGGATCGCATTCTTCAATTTGCCTCCATTAGCTTTGATGCTGCTGCTGAAGAAATCTTTCCTGCCTTGGCGAAAGGAGCCACTCTTATCCTGCGAACCGAGGAGATGCTTAGTACCATCCCCACGTTCCTGAATCACTGTCTCCAACACAAATTGACCGTACTGGATCTTCCTACTGCCTTTTGGCACCTGCTGGTGACTGAAATGAAAAGTTTGAAGCTGACTCTACCTGAATCCGTCAGGCTGGTCATCATTGGCGGGGAAGCGGCTTCACCAGAGCATCTGATTTCCTGGCAAAAACTTGCCCCTACTGTTCGTCTCGTTAACAGTTATGGCCCTACAGAAGCAACGATTGTAGCAACCACCTGTGAGCTATCAGCTCAATTAATGACCTCTGGAAATACTACCCCCATTGGCAAACCCATTCCTAATGTCCAAGCCTATGTGCTAGACGATGCATTACAGCCAGTACCGATTGGTGTTCCAGGCGAACTATACATTGCTGGAGCAGGCTTAGCTAGAGGCTATCTTCATCAACCCGAACTCACTGCAAAAGTCTTCATCCCCAATCCTTTGAGTACCGATCCTGATGCTCGGCTCTACCGAACAGGGGATCAAGTGCGCTATTGCAAGGATGGCAATCTAGAGTTCTTAGGTCGTTTGGATGAGCAGGTTAAAATTCGGGGTTTCCGCATCGAACTGGGAGAGATTGCAGCCGTGCTAAATCAACATCCGGCTCTGAAAAATGCGATCGCCCTTGATCAAAATCACGAAGACGAACAACGACTCGTGGCCTACCTAGTTCCAGAGGAGAACTGTGAAACCCTTCTGGAACAAAATCTAGCTCTAGACATAGAACAAATGACCGAATGGCAAACAGTTTTTGATGACCTTTACCATGCCTTCGACCCACAGCAGCAATCAGGATTTTATATCAAAGGTTGGGAAAGTAGCTACACCCACCAGCCCATTCCTGATAAAGAAGTTCAAGTCTGGATGGAACAAACTGTTCAGCATGTTAAACAGCTCAACCCAAACCGTGTCCTAGAACTAGGCTGTGGAGGTAGTGGCTTAATGCTGTTACAAATTGCCCCCCAATGCAGCCAATACTGGGCCACGGATCCATCTGCAAATGCCCTCAATATTTTGCAACAGCAGTTGCAGCATCTAGAGCAAGATTTTTCAGCCGTCACCTTTAGTCAAAGAAGTGCCGATGATTTTACTGGGGTACAGCCCGGTTCTGTAGATACGGTTCTGATTGTTTCGGTTGCACAGTACTTCCCCAGTATCGATTATTTGGTAAATGTGCTGAAAAAAGCGGTCGATGCCCTCGAACCGGGCGGATTTATCTTTTTGGGAGATGTCAGGAATTTGGATCTCCTGGAAGCCTTTTACGCAGCCTTTGTATTGAGGCGATCTCCCGATAATCTCTGCCTCAAGGATTTACGACACAAGATCCAGAATCAAATTCGTCAGGAAAAACAGCTTGTTATAGCACCTGCCTTCTTCTATGCCTTAAAAGACACTTTACCTGTCATTGATCATGTCGAAATTCATTTAGAACGGGGAATTTATCAGAATGAATTAACGCAGTTTCGCTATGATGTTGTTCTCCATAAAGGAGCTGGTGCAGCAGTATCCACTGAAATTCCCTGGATCGATTGGCAAGCAGCAAACCTATCCGTTGAGGCAGTAGAAAATCAACTCAAAGCTGAAAACAACAAGGTGCTGGGACTGATGAATATTCCTAATTTCAGAGTGAGCCAGGAAATTCAAACCATTCAGGCGCTAAATCGCTTAGATCAATCAGCAAGCGTTGGCGATCTCCGTCAAACGTTACAGGACTATCCAATCCATGGAATAGACCCAGAAGATCTATGGCAACTGGGAAATCAGTTACCCTATCGAGTTGAAATTAGCTGGTCAGCTCACTGTGGAGAGGGGCAATATAACGCAGTATTCAAGCGACATGCCTCAACAGAAACTGAGATAAACTCTCTCCCTAGAGTTCTGATGCCTGATTTGAAGGAATCAGATGTTCTACCCCAATCATGGCGTCATTATGCGAATAAACCGAAGCAAACCTTGGCAGAACATCAGCTTATTTTGTCTGTACAGCAGTATCTGGGGTCAAAATTACCCAGCTATATGGTACCTTCTGCTTTTGTTTGTCTGGACTCTCTACCCTTGAATACCAATGGCAAGGTAGATCGTCAGGCACTACCCATTGCGGATGAACCCATTTCCCATTCTCAATTTCTACCACCCCGTACAGTCGCGGAGGAAGTAGTTGCAGAAGTGTGGAAGCAGGTTCTCGGCTTGCAAAAAATTGGCGTTCGTGACAACTTTTTCGAGTTAGGTGGACATTCCCTCCTTGCTACCCGCGTGATTTCTCAACTTCGCCAAGATTTTCAAGTTGAATTGCCTCTGCGAGCACTCTTTGAATCGCCAACCGTAGAGGGCTTAGTCAATGAGCTAACCCAAATGTGGGGCGATCGCCAAACGGTCGAACAAGTTGCTGAAGTCCTAAAAAGTATGGAATCTCTTTCCGCAGATGAGATCAGTCAAATGCTTTCAGAGCCATAACACCATCAGAAACGATCAGCCCTATATCCTCAATCTGTAGTGCGCAAGTATATAGTCATGAGTCATCTCCAAACCCAATCTGAAACGAATACAGAACAACAAAAGCAAGCACTTTTAAGACAGCTACTTCAGAAAAAGGGCATCACAACACCCCAGCAATCATCCATTCCGCGTCGAACATCCACTGATCCTTGTCCATTGTCTTTCGCGCAAGAGAGACTCTGGTTTTTAGATCAGCTTGAACCCCATAGCACTGCTTATAATCTTTCAACGGCTCTCAGAATCAAGGGCTTACTGCATCCAGATATCCTAGAGCGTAGCTTTAATGAAGTCGTTCGTCGTCACGAAATCTTAAGAACTTCCTTTGCTCACCATCAGCAACAAGCCGTTCAGATCATTCAGACTAGCAGTACTATCTCCTTGCCTGTCATCAACCTACAACATCTGCCACCAGGCCAACAGACATCTGAAATCCAGCGGTTGGCGATCTCAGAACGTTCACGAACCTTTAATTTAGTTCAGGATTGTCTCTTTGCAATTACCCTACTGCAACTCAACCCAGAAGAGCACGTTCTCCTCTTTACCCTCCATCACATCATTAGCGATGGCTGGTCTTCCAGTGTTCTGTGCCAAGAGATTGATACCTTATATCAAGCCTTCAGTAGAGGCACCCCTTCTCCCTTGCCGGAGTTGACCATTCAGTACGCAGATTTTGCCCTGTGGCAGCGCGGGTGGCTGCAAGGTGAAGTCTTAGATACCCAACTCAACTACTGGACTCAGCAGGTTCAAGATGCGCCTCCCGTTCTGGAGTTACCCACAGATTATCCCCGACCTGCCATTCAAACTGCAAATGGTGCCATGCAGTCTATGGAGTTTTCTCTGAGTTTAAGTGAGTCCTTAAAAACCTTTGCACACCAACAGTCTGCAACCCTGTATATGGTTTTGCTAGCGGCTTTCAAAGTACTCCTGTATCGCTACACAGGTCAAACCGATATTTTAGTGGGTTCGGCGATCGCCAACCGTAATCGCCCCGAACTAGAAAGACTCATTGGATTTTTTGTAAACACCCTGGTTTTGCGGACTCAGCTTTCCGGCAGTCTAAGCTTTAGAGAACTCCTGGCTCAAGTCCGAAAAGTAACCCTGGATGCTTATGAACATCAGGATTTACCCTTTGAAAAACTGGTTGCCGAACTCAAAATAGAGCGAAATCTCAGCTACCAACCCCTCTTCCAGATCGCGTTTGAGCTACAAAACCGTTCAACCGATTCCCTGACAACATCAGGATTAACCTTCGAGGAATTAGAAATTGAAGATAAAACAGCAAAGTATGATTTGACGCTGTTTATGTCAGAAACACTCCAAGGGTTGATCGGAGCCTTCGAGTACAACACAGATTTATTTGAACCTGAGACCATTACGCGAATGTTGGGGCACTATCAGGTCTTACTAGAGAGTATTATCACAAATCCAGACCAAACCATTTCAACGCTACCCCTACTGACTGCATCTGAACAACATCAGTTCTTAGTGGAGTGGAACAATACTCATAAAGACTATCCTAGTGGTCAAACGGTTCACCAGCTTTTTGACGCACAAGTTGAACGGACTCCAAACGCTACAGCCGTTATTTGTGAAGACCAATCCATTTCTTACCAAGCTCTGAATACTCAAGCTAACCAAATTGCTCATTACCTCATCTCGCTTGGAGTAAAAAAGATGGACTCGTTGGAATTTATTTTGAGAAATCCATAGAGATGATTGCAGCTCTACTGGGTGTCCTCAAAGCAGGGGGTGCCTATGTTCCCATTGACCCAGCCTATCCCCAAGAAAGAGTTTTGGATATTCTGGATGATTCTCGTTTGAAGATTGTCCTCACTCAAGAGAATCTGGCACATCACTTTGAACAGAGCGTACAAACTATCTGCCTCAACGCACTAGACATTGCTCAGCAAGGTCATCATAATCCAAGCTATCAGTCTGGAAATCAGTATCTCAGCTACATCATCTATACCTCTGGCTCCACGGGTAAACCTAAAGGCGTGATGATTGAACATCGATCTTTAGTCAACTACACTCAGGCTGCCATTGAGAATTACGGAATTACAGAACGCGATCGCACTCTTCAATTTGCTTCCATTAGCTTCGATGCTGCTGCTGAAGAAATCTTTCCAGCTTTAGCCCAAGGAGCTACTCTCGTCCTGCGAACTGAGGAGATGCTGAGTACGATTCCCACCTTTTTGAACCACTGTCGTGAGCATAAACTGAGTGTACTAGACCTGCCCACTGCCTTTTGGCATCTATTGGTAGGAGAAATGACAAGTCTGAAACTAGCCTTGCCTGAATCCATCAGGCTGGTCATCATTGGCGGCGAAGCTGCTTCTCCAGAACATCTTATAACCTGGCAGCAAATTGCTCCCAATGTTCGCCTTATCAACAGCTATGGGCCGACCGAAACAACGATTGTGGCGACCACCTGTGAGTTATCAGCACAACAAGTCAAAGCAGCAAAGGTAGTCCCGATTGGCAAACCCATCCCTAATGTCCAAACCTATGTGCTAGATGAAGCGTTGCAGCCTGTCCCGATGGGTGTTCCAGGTGAGTTATACATTGCCGGAGCAGGTCTAGCCAGAGGTTATCTCCATCAACCAGAACTGACCGCAAAATCCTTTATCTTTCATTCTTTCAGTAGTGCATCTGATGTCCGTCTCTACCGAACAGGAGATCAGGTGCGTTACCTCAGCGACGGCAATTTAGAATTTCTGGGTCGTGTAGACGAACAAGTCAAAATCCGAGGCTTCCGCATTGAACTGGGCGAAATTGAAGCCCTTTTGAATCAGCAGGTTGGGGTTAAAACAGCCCATGTAATTTCGTATAAAGATGACGTAGCGCAACGCTTAGTTGCTTATATCGTACCTAATGCAGCCTTAGAAGCCTCAAGTTACAAACAAGTCTCTCAATGGCAAACTGTCTTTGATGATCTCTACTGTGATTTCGATCCACAACAGCAGTCAGGATTTTATGTCAAAGGATGGGAAAGTAGCTATGATCACCAGCCGATCCCCGATCAGCAAGTCCAAACTTGGATGGAGCAAACCGTCCAGCGCATCAAGCAACTCAAACCAAACCGGGTTTTAGAGCTGGGCTGTGGGGGAAGTGGCTTAATGTTGTTGCAGATTGCCCCCCAATGCAGCCAATACTGGGCCACAGACCCTTCTGCGAATGCCCTCAATATTTTGCAGCAGCAGCTCCAAAAGTTAGGCAGAAATTTGCCAGGAGTTACGTTTACGCAAAGAAGTGCCGACCATTTTACAGGGGTACAGCCCAATTCTGTGGACACCGTTTTGATTGTTTCCGTTGCCCAGTACTTCCCTAATATTCACTATCTGGTCAAGGTTCTTGAACAAGCGGTGGAAGCACTGGAACCGGGAGGATGTATTTTCCTAGGTGATGTTAGAAATCTGACTCTTCTAGAAGCGTTCTATACCACACTGGAATTGGCGCGATCGCCCAACGATCTCCCCCTCAATAAACTGCAACAAAACATCCAGACACAACTCCAGCAAGAAAAACAACTTGTCATCGATCCTGCCTTTTTCTTTGCCTTAAAAGTACACCTCCCTAAAATCACTCATGTCGAAATTCTCTTAGAACGGGGCTTACACCATAATGAACTCACCCAATTTCGCTATGATGTCATCCTTCACACCGACGATTCCGCCAGACCAATTTTTGAAATTCCCTGGCTAGATTGGCAAGATGCCGAACTCTCTGTTCCCACAGTCGATTCATTGCTGACCACCCAACAACCAGAAATTTTAGGGATTACAAATATTCCTAATGCGCGTGTTTCTTCAGCAATTCAAGCGATTCACCTCCTCAACAACGCTACCCCTTCTACCACGGTTGGAGAGCTACGCCAGAGCTTGCAAACTGATCCGCAGAAGGGTGTCGATCCAGAACAGTTGTGGCATATTGGCGAAACCCTTCCCTACACCGTTGACATTAGCTGGTCAGCCGAGAGCCGTGAAGGGCAATACGATGTCATCTTCAAAAGACATTCAGCCGTACCAATGATTGTCACTCCTCCCTCAACAGCAGAATCCTTTAACCCTCAGTCTTGGAATGATTATGCCAATGCTCCCCAACAAAGTCTGGGGACTCAGCAGTTAGTTGGAGAATTGCGATCGCAACTCAAAACTAAACTTCCCAGCTACATGATTCCCTCTACCTTTATTTGTCTAGATGCCCTACCCCTCACTTCTAATGGCAAAATTAACCGTCAGGCACTTCCCCTCCCTGAGCGCAGTAGACCTGAGTTAGGGCAGACCTTTATAGCTCCCCGTAACGATCAAGAAGCCCAAATGGCCCAACTATGGGCAGAAGTCTTAGGACTTGAGCAGGTTGGCATTGACGACAACTTTTTTGAGCTAGGTGGGCATTCCTTACTGACCACACAGCTTATTCTCAAAGTTAAAGAGACCTTCCAAGTCGAACTTCCCCTGCGAAGCTTATTTGAAGCTCCCACGATTGCTAGCCTAGTAGAACATATCCAAAATACTGCTTCATCTCTCCCCTCTCCGGTAGCAGAGCGTAACGTTGACTTACAAACAGAAGCGCTCCTAGACGCTGATATTGCACCAGAAAAACCTTTCATCCCATCTCAATATGCACCCACGTCCATTTTGTTGACGGGAGCCACAGGGTTTCTGGGAGCTTTCTTACTCTATGAATTGCTACAGCAAACTCAAGGGACGGTTTATTGCCTGGTGCGTGCTTCTAGCCTTGAATCTGGCTATCAACGCATCCAAGATTGCCTTAAATCCTACTTGATTTGGCAAGTCAACTTTGAAGCAAGAATCATCCCAATTTTGGGAGACTTAGCCCTGCCGCAACTAGGAATGACCGATGCTGAATTTCAAACTCTAGCCAGCCAAATTGATGTAATTTATCACAACGGTGCTTGGGTTCATCACATCTATCCTTACTCCGTCTTAAAATCTGCTAATGTTTCCGGGACTAAGGAAGTCATTAAGTTAGCCTGCCAGACTCAATCAAAACCTATCCATTTTATCTCGACCCCAAATGTCTTTTCCTCTACCGGGTATACAGGCACTCGCACTGTTCTTGAAAATGAAAGTATCGATCACGAAAAGATTCCTGAAGACGGCTATATCCAAACCAAATGGGTTGCCGAAAAACTAATCCAAACCGCAGCCCAAAGAGGTTTACCCGTCTGCATTTATCGTCCTGGACGAATTTCTGGCCATAGTCAAACCGGAGTATTTAACCCCAATGATTTCCTCTACCGACTGATCATTGGCTGTGTGCAAATGGGGAGCGCACCAGCAGGCACCTTAGTCGAAGATATGATTCCCATCGATTATGCCAGTCAGGCCATTGTTTACCTTTCCCAGCAACAATCCTTCGATCAAGCTTTTCATCTGGTTAACCCCCAACTGCTGGATGTCAGTATGCTGCTGGGTGTATTGCGCTCCTTTGGCTACCCTCTCCCCCAGGTTCCCTACGACCAATGGCGAACAACCCTGATCGATCTGGCAAAGCAGTCCCCAGAAGATGCTCTATCTGCACTGCTGCCATTTTTCCCCAGGTAGCACAACCTCAAGACCAACCCCATTCAGAGCTGCAGCTTGATTGCCAGAATACTCTAGCTGGCTTGGCAGGGAGTGGAATTACTTGTCCTGCTTTCAATACTTCCTTACTGGAAACCTATGTTGGCTATCTCATTCAGAGTAATGCCCTATTTCCGCTACGCGGAAGTAAAAAGGGAATAGACAAAAGCCTTAAGTGATAATCTTTTTTGGAGTTCTCAAGGGTTGCAGCATGAATACAGCAATGAACTAGAACCGTCATACATGGAACTGCTATTACAGAGACCTTGCACAATTTCGATCCAAGTACCATCCAGGAGCGTAATCCGATGAACGCCAGTGTTCTCAATTCACCCAATCTGACCCCCAGCCAGAATCAACAGAGGCTTCAGGGTCAAGCCTACCTCGAGAATTTTATTGAAACCTACAACCAACGCACCAAAACCTCTAAAGGCTTAGCTCAAAGGCATCGTGCTGTCCTAGCGGATAGGAGAAATTCAGAAGGATTTCACCCTGCCTTCAAGGAAATGGTGTATCCCATTGTGGGTAAACAGGCTTTAGGTTCTAGGCTCACAGATGTTGATGGGAATGAATACATCGACTTAGTAATGGGATTTGGGGTTAGCTTTTTCGGTCATAATCCACCCTTTATTAAAGATGCGATCGCCCAACGGCTAGAGCAAGGATTCCACATTGGCCCCCAGTCCGATCTAGCAGGGGAAGTTGCTGAAATGATCAGCGAACTCACGGGACTAGAGCGAGTCACCTTTAGCAATACGGGTACAGAAGCCGTGATGACAGCGTTAAGGCTGGCACGGGCAGCCACCGGACGCAGCAAAATCGTCATGTTTTCTGGTTCCTACCATGGCCATTTCGACGGCACCTTGGCTCAGTCCCAAATTATAGACGGCATCTTGAGGACTATCCCTAGTGCTTCAGGCGTACCCGAAAACATCACCAAAGATGTCTTAGTTCTGGAATATGGCAATCCTCAATCGTTAGAAATCATCAGCCATCACAGCCTTGAACTTGCTGCGGTTATCGTTGAACCCATCCAAGATGAACAACCTAACCTACAGCCTCACGCATTTCTCAAACAGCTTAGACAGCTTACTCAAGAAGCTGGAATCGCCCTAATTTTTGATGAAATGCTCACGGGTTTCCGTATTCACCTCGGTGGTGCCCAAGCCTGGTTTGGTATTCAGGCGGATATTGCCACCTACGGCAAAATTATAGGGGGTGGGATGCCCATTGGTGTTATTGCGGGCAGCTCAACTTACATGGATAAAATTGACGGTGGTGACTGGAACTACGGAGATGCATCCTCTCCCCAAACTGAAAAAACTTTCTTTGCGGGAACTTATTGTAAGCACCCGCTAGCCATGGCCGCAGCCCATGCTGTACTTCAGTATCTGAAGCAACAGGGACCGTCTCTCCAGGAACGCCTCAATCAACGCACCCAGCAGTTTATTGAAACCTTAAATGCTTACTTTAATGCGGAAGGCCTTCCCCTTCAGCTTGCTAACTTTGGATCGGTATTTAATGCTGTTTCTTCTGGTGTCAATGATCCAATAGCGCAAACAAACGACGATCATTCCACTGCTGCCAGCATGAACTTACTGTGCTACCACCTCATCCACAAAGGAGTTTTTATTCAGGGTAGTGGTGGCATTCTCTCGACAGCCCACACAGACGAGGACCTAGAGCAAGTTATTCATGCCATACAACAGAGCGTCAAAGACCTTCAAGAAGCTGCCATCTTACCTTAATTGAAGAGAATAATCACTTGAGCGAATTACCCCTTGTATTAGAAGAGATTTAAGTTATGTCTTTAAACACCCTAGTCCCACAATATGATCCCTTTGCTCGCATGTATAACGAATACTGGGGGCCGAGGTATTGTGAAGACAATATTGTTATTTTGGAAAAAATACTACTACAGCATATTCCCGAAAAATCGCATATCTTAGACCTTTGTTGCGGAACCGGACAATTGGTTCAAGAATTGATCCTCAATGGCTTTGAAGTAACCGGGATTGATGCATCAGAAGGGATGTTAAATTATGCTCGTCAAAATGCACCATCGGGTCAGTTTATTCTCAGCGATGCACGATCATTCGACATGCCAGCCTGTTTTGATGCCGTGGTTTCAACCTCCGCTTCTTTGAACCATATTATGAATCTTGAGGAGCTGACCAGTGTATTTCTGAATATCTACCAGGCACTAAAAGCTAAGGGGATCTTTGTTTTAGAAATCAACCTAGAGGAAGCCTTAAAGTCGTTGAATTTTGATAAAGAAGGTGATGTTCTAGATGATTATGCGTGGGCAAGTATTTCCATCTACGATGCTGCAAGTAAAATGGGTCAAATCAAAATGACTTTATTCGCAGAACAGCAAGGAACTTGGCATCGTTTTGATGAGAGTTGGCCACTAAAAGGCTACTCCAAATCTGATATAGAATCTGTATTAAAAAAAGCTGGATTTGTTAATATTCAGGCTCTTGGCATAGAATCTAGTTCTGAAGTATCTAATCCTTCAATTAGCACCTTTTTTGCTGCGTATAAGCAGGAATAATTATATTGTTAATCAGTGTTTTTTATGCAATCTGAATCTTTTTTGGAGCATCCGCGACAAATGAAGAGTTATCAATGTCCCTTATTGTGTAGTATTTTAAATATTCCCCCATGCATAAAGACTCATTAAAGCCAGATCTAGGGTGTTGTTTGATCTCATCCCAGAAACTGGATAGCGAGTTGATTGAAATAGTGCTAGTGAAGTCTCCAACGCTAATTGCGGGGACTGGAGAATAAGACTAATGATTTTACTGGGTATTCACGGATGGCTGTTTCCGATCGCAAACTCCAACTCCTAGATTTTGAGAAACCTCTGTTTGAGCTAGAGTCACGAATTGAGCAAATTCGCAGCCTCTCTGAGCAAAATGGGGTTGATGTGACAGACCAACTGGCTCAACTAGAAGATCGGGCTGAACAGCTCCGACAGGAGATCTTTAGTAGTTTGACCCCCATACAAGAGCTACAGCTCGCTCGCCATCCTCGTCGTCCCAGCACCTTAGATTATATTCACACCATTAGTGATGAATGGATGGAATTGCATGGCGATCGCCGTGGCCATGATGATCCAGCCATTGTCGGCGGGGTGGGTCGCATTGATGGGCAACCCGTCTTGATGCTAGGTCATCAAAAAGGTCGAGACACTAAAGATAATGTCGCTCGCAACTTTGGTATGCCTTTTCCCAGCGGTTATCGCAAAGCCCTGAGGTTAATGGATCATGCAGATCGCTTTGGCTTACCCATTCTCTCGTTTATTGATACCCCAGCAGCCTGGGCGGGTCTAGAGGCAGAACAATTTGGTCAAGGTGAAGCCATTGCCCTCAATCTCCGCGAGATGTTCCGTTTGGATGTACCCATCATTTGTACTGTCATTGGCGAAGGCGGATCTGGGGGAGCCTTAGGTATTGGCGTCGGCGATCGCTTGCTTATGTTTGAACATGCCATCTATAGTGTTGCTCCTCCCGAAGCTTGTGCGGCTATTCTCTGGCGCGATGCCCAGCAGGGACCTCAAGCTGCAGAAGCCCTAAAAATTACAGCCACTGATCTGGAAGGATTAGGGATTATTGACCAAATTCTACCTGAACCGCTCGGTGGTGCTCATTCTGAACCGATCCAAGCCGCAGAAATCCTAAAAGCAGCTATCTTAACCAATTTAGAAGAATTATGGCGTCTAAGTCCTCAAGAACGTCGTCAGCAGCGCTATCACAAGTTCCGTAATATGGGAATTTTTACCCAGCTTCCCTGAGCAGGCTTGTCCCTGTTTTGGCCTCTACCTTGAGTTAAGATCCCAATATCGCAACATTTGTTTACAATTAATAAACAGAGATCCATTCTTGAGATGCCATCCTGAGTGGTTCTCATCTGTGCCGATAGTTGTAAGGAGTCCATTACCTTTGCATTTTGAAACCCGTTCCTTAGTACCTGTTCGCTGTAAGCGAGAACTGGCTGAAGAACAGATCTATCTCCCTTTCAATGTTTAGGAATTTTGTATGATTGCTCAAAGGAAGCTGCGGGCTTTGATTACCGGAGCTAGCAGTGGTATTGGTCGGGCAACGGCTGTGGCCTTTGCTAAATCTGGGATTGATCTGGCCTTGGTGGGCCGTTCTCAGAGCCGACTGGCAGACTTGGCTCAGGATCTGCAAGGTCTCGGGATTGCGGTGCAGCCCTTTAGGGTTGATCTGGCCGCTGTCGATCAAGTCAGTACCCAAATCTGCCATCTCTTAGAACAGTTCGGCTCCATTGATATTTTGATTAATAACGCGGGCATGGGCTATACGGCTGAATTGCTGGATACACCGCTCACCGACTGGCAAGCGGTGCTGAATCTCAATCTCACTAGCCCCTTTCAATGTATCCAAGCCGTGTTGCCCCAGATGCGATCGCAAAAATCCGGCACGATCATCAATGTTATCTCCGTTGCTGGACGGCAGGCATTTCCGCAATGGGGTGCCTATTGTGCCAGCAAATTTGGTTTACTGGGACTCACAAAAACCCTAGCCCAAGAAGAACGACCCTACGGCCTGCGGGTAACGGCTCTTTGTCCAGGAGCCGTCAACACCCCTTTGTGGGATGCCGCCACGGTTAACGCCGACTTTGACCGCACAGCTATGCTCAGCCCTGAAGATGTTGCCCAATCCATTTTGCAAATTGTGCAGATGCCCCAACATGCCGTGATTGAAGAACTCGTCCTCATGCCCAATGCAGGCACATTCTAATCCATGCTGGCAATCCCATCCTTTATCGATTAGCCCCTTGGCCAAATTTTCTACCCTGAATGTAAAAAATGACTACCTTTTCTACTAGCAACTCTAATTCTTCTATGAACCCTACTGCCCCTAGCTCTCAACTGCGACCAGACCGCAGCTTGTCTCAACGCATCAAAGATCAAGATACCTACCGCCAAGTGAGCCAAGAAGAAATGATGCAGTCTGTCGAAACCCTGCTGCTGGGGGTAGGTGAGGATCCAGAGCGCGAAGGACTCCTGAAAACCCCCAAGCGTGTGGCCGAAGCGATGCGGTTTTTAACCAGTGGTTATCAACAATCCTTAGACGACTTGGTCAATAATGCCATCTTTGATGAAGGGCATGATGAAATGGTGTTGGTGCGTGATATTGATGCCTTTAGCCTGTGTGAACATCATATGTTGCCCTTTATCGGCAAAGCCCATGTTGCCTATATCCCCAATCAAAAAGTGATTGGACTCAGCAAACTGGCGCGCATTGTCGAAATGTACTCTCGTCGCCTGCAAGTGCAAGAACGACTCACTCGCCAAATCGCTGAAGCGGTGCAAAGCGTACTTGAACCCAAGGGGGTTGCGGTGGTGATGGAAGCCAGCCATATGTGCATGGTCATGCGCGGGGTGCAAAAACCGGGGTCTTGGACGGTCACCAGTTCCATGATTGGCGTCTTTCAAGACGATCACAAAACCCGCGAGGAATTTCTCAACTTAATCCGTCATCCCCACAATTTCTAGTCCTACTTGCTAGAAGTTTTCTTTGCGGTAGCGAAATCCATATCTGTTACATTGCTTGCTCAAGGTATTAGATAAACCGCGAGGTCCACAGTAAAAGACATCCACTTTCTCGGCTGGATATTGAGCGTTGATGGCCTGAAAGATTTGAGACCAATCAGGCCGACCTGTATGGGTTTGTTCTTTAAGACCTGTAATCAGATCAACGTGCATTTGATCATGCAGCAAATCCATTGCTGTATAGAGGGTCACGGACTGAATATTGGGTCTTTGAGTGACACCTGTTAAATATAAATTGAGATCAAATAAACCATAGGTATCTTCTAAATTAATTCTGTGCAGCAATTCCAGAAACCATTCAAAGGAGGATTGGTCTCGATTCAACCAGTAGAAATGAACTTTTTTAAGACTGAAATCAGTTTGTTGTAATTTTTTCCGTTGCAACATGCTTTGCAAAATGGAGGCATAGGGTGTCACTCCAATTCCGCCTGCAATCAACATGACATACTCAGCAGTAAAAATATGACTACTTGGGCTGTGATAGGGACCCTGCACATAGATTGGAAACGTGAGATCCACCTGATTCTCTTGAATAGGCACTTTGAAGGAGTGGTAGAGTTTTTGAGTCCAACTGCCCACTGCACGGATATGAACTGAAAATTGATCGAGTTGCTCTGGGGCGCTACTAATGGTGAAGGGATGCCATTCAAACTTTGAGATTGTAGGGCATTTGAGATAGACATAATCAGATGCCTCAAAGGTAAAGCCCAGTCGCTCCATCTTTAAGGCCAACACATTCCCAGGGAGGGTTACAGCATTGAGTAGACGCACTCTGCGCTTGCTTTGACGGTGGCGAACCAATTGCTCAAGGAGGAAAGCTGCGATCGCACCCCCAGACCACTGCCAAAACGCTTTACCATGAACCAACAACAACCCCAGCCAGGGAATATAAGCCAAATGAGCCACAGAAAACAGGTCAAACAGCTCCTTTTCCCGCACAACAGGCTGAGCTGTAAACCATAGAAGGAGCAAAATCAGCATTAATAGCAACCCTGTGTAGCCCGATCCATAGCTCAAGAAACCTGACAAGGATTGATGGCTTAAAAAACGATCTTGGAGGTGGGCAAGGGTATGAATAACCGCTAAACCAAAAATCACTTGTCCCACCAGTTTATGAAACTCAAGATGTTCATCGATGGGTAAAAAATCATTGAGCTTACTCTTACGTAGACGACTCATCCCCTGGCGCATAACAGGAACTAAAATCAACGCACTATTGAAGTTCAATGCGGCTCCACATCCCCGCGCAATACCAAAATAAAGACCTTGATCCCGATGCAAATAATAGGCATGGACAAACAGCCAGCCAATCACAGAAAAATATAGGACTAGGAACAGCAACTTAGCCCAGTTGTTTTGCAAATAGTGAACCCTGGAACGCCACCCTATCTGCTGCGAAACAGAAGGTAATTCTGCCTGGGGCGGCTGTAACCAGCTTACTGGGCTGACAGTCATTGCTTCACGCAACTCAGGAGAGCCATCTAACAGATGCTTGAATTCTGCAAATGTAATTTCACGACTTTCATCGGTATCCGCTTGCTTAAACAGCAGATCGATTAACTGTCTGACTTGAATGGCAGGAATATTGAGTTGGTTGGCTTGCAAGCTAGCAAGAATGAATTCTTCTAATTCTCTTCGATCAATTCGATGATCATCGTTACGGTCATGCAGGCGAAATGCAAACATCAACTTGTCATCAGTTGTGCCTTGAGCCAGTTGATAGAGGGTATCCAGAAATTCTTGGGCATTAATTCTTTGGGTTTGATCTCTATCAAACACTTGGAATAGACGTTCGGCTAAGAAGTCATTGTTGAGATCTAATGCCTTTTGGAATTCTGCAAGATCAAGCATGTGATCCGATCCGGCATATTCAGCAAAAGCTTGCTCTAGTGACTCAAATTCCTCCACGGCAGTTTTGAACTTTATGTCTGGGAAACTTTAACAGACTACCTACTGTTGCACTCTATATCATCATCAGCATACAACACCCATCCAGATCACACCGTTTATTAGCCGACAAGTCACCAGCTTTAATCCGTCAGCTTGATTGTCGTCTAATAAGCATAGCCAGTCTTGAGTAATCGAGAGGGATCAATGTCTATAATTATTAAGATATGTAACATTATTCCCTCGTACCGATGTCTCAGTCTCATTTGCAAAAACTGTTGTGGTGATTGGTGCAGGGATCGGGGGCTTGACCGCTGGTGCTTTATTAGCCAAGCGGGGGTATGCTGTCAAAGTTTTTGAGCAAGCCCAGGTTCCTGGCGGTTGTGCTTCCACGTTTAAGCGACGGGGCTTTACCTTCGACGTGGGGGCAACGCAAGTGGCGGGCTTAGAACTGGGTGGTATTCACCAGCGCATCTTTGATGAACTAGGGGTTGAGCTACCCGCTGCCATCCCTTGTGATCCAGCCTGTGTGGTTTATTTACCGGGAGAAACGGAGCCCATTTCTGTTTGGCGCGATCCGCAGCGCTGGCAAGCTGAGCGTCAACGCCAGTTTCCAGGCAGCGAGGTATTTTGGCAATTGCTGTCCCATCTGTTTCACTACAACTGGAATTTTCAGTCCCGCGACCCAGTCATTCCCCCACGCACTCTCTGGGATGGTTGGCAGCTTTTACAAGCCGTGCGACCTGAAACGCTACTCACCATACCCCATTTGTTTTCTACCGTCGGACAAGTTCTGCGAAGATACGGCTTGGGTGAACAGCGCCGCTTAAAAACCTTTCTAGATCTGCAACTGAAGCTTTATTCCCAAGTGGAGGCAGAGCAAACAGCCTTGCTTTACGCCGCCACTGCCTTAGGGGTATCTCAGGCTCCTCAAGGATTGTTCCATTTACAGGGGAGTATGCAGGTTTTAAGCGATCGCCTAGTGACAGCTCTCCAGGATCATGGCGGTCAACTGCACCTGGGGCATAATGTTGAGCAAATTCAGGTGCATCAACAGCAGATTACAGGGATAAAGGTGCGCCAGCAAAAAACTGGAGCGCTATGGACAGAAGTAGCGGAGCAGGTGGTGGCCAATGTCACGGTGCAAAACTTAGTGCGTTTACTAGGGGAGAAGATACCGCCCCGGTATCGGCGTCGGGTGGAAAAACTGCCGCAATCCTCTGGAGCATTTGTGATCTATTTGGGTGTAGATGCGGCAGCCATTCCTGAAAATTGTCCGCCTCATCTCCAGTTTCTCTATGACTATGAAAGGCCCATTGGCGAAAACAACTCCCTATTTGTTTCTGTCAGCCGCCCTGGAGATGGCAGAGCCTTAGCGGGCAAAGCCACTATTACGGCCTCATCCTTTACCGATCCGCTGATTTGGGAACAAACCCAGGATTATGAAGCGTTAAAACGGGCGTATATGGAGGAAGCGATCGCCCGTCTCGGTCAGTTCTTCCACCTCAGTGCCACCACGATTATTCACCAAGAAGCGGCCACACCCAGAACCTTTGCTCACTTTACAGGCCGGACTCAGGGGATTGTGGGGGGCATCGGTCAGCGTCTGTTCACCTTTGGTCCTTTTGGGTTTGCCACCCGGACTCCCGTCCAGGGGTTATGGCTAGTCGGAGATTCCACCCATCCTGGAGAAGGAACCGCAGGGGTTAGCTATTCTGCCCTGACCGCCGTCAATCAGTTAATGGCTGGGAACCGTTAAAATGACATATACCCACTGGTAAATGTCATGAATGCTCAATTCTCTCGCCGCACCTTCTTGAAAACTGCGACCTTAGCATCTGCTGCTTCTGCTTTGCCTGTTTTTCTCACCTCTCGTGGGATTGCCCAAAATTCTGCATCTAGCCAGCCTCGTAATGCTAGTATTTATCGCTTTAAGCTGGGCAATTTTCGGATGGTGAGTATTAGTGATGGCACACTCAATCCTCCAGCAGCACTGTTTGCAGGTAATGCCACACCCCAACAATTAAGCGATGTCCTCCGCCAGAGCTTTCAATCTGAATCCTTAAATGTTGATTGCAATATTTTGTTTGTAGACACTGGCAGTCATAAAGTTTTGATTGATGCAGGGAGCGGTGTCCTTGCGGGTGCCACCGCTGGTAAACTCATCGAAAACCTAGCCCTCGCTCGCATCAATGCAGCGGATATTGACACGATTATCATCACCCACGCCCATGCTGATCATGTTGGCGGCTTAACAGATCAAGCGGGATCTTTGGTATTCCCAAATGCCCGGTATTTTGTTTCTAATCCAGAGTGGCGCTTTGGACTCAGCCTCAGGTCAGCCTGCCTAAGTTAAAAGGGGGCGACCAGATGGCGAAACAGTTCATCAGTGTGGCTCAAAAACAATTCGCTGCAATTCGGGGTAAGGTCACTCAATTTGAGGGCGATCGCGACATTATTCCTGGCTTTTCTGCCATTCCTACTCCGGGTCATACCCCTGGACATGTGGCTCTTCGCATCACATCTGGCAATGCCTCCCTCATCCATACGGCGGATGTTGTACACACCCACACAATTAACCTTTGGCATCCCGATTGGCAACCTGTCTTTGATGCTGATCCAGAACAAGCTGCTCAAACACGCCAAGCCATATTGGCTCAGATCGCCGCAGACCGTAGCCTCATGTTTGCCTATCACTTCCCTTTTCCTGGGATTGGTCATCTGCGCCCGCGCACGAAAGGTGGCTTCGATTGGGAGCGGATGAATTGGCAATTTCAAGCGTAAGGATTGTTGGCTATTGTAATGAGTGTAAATCCCCCTCTCTCAGCAAAGCATTACTACAGAAATACTATTCTACATCTCACAAAATAGGATTATTCCTCAATGGCTCCAAATTGAGCCAAAAGCTCAGCGCCGGTCATATTATGGGTTTCATTCGCAAAGCAGTAAAATCCGGGCTTTTCATCAATGAAGACTTGATGATCAAAAATAAAATCTTCACGGTCTGGAAATAAGCCCACGGATACAAAGTATTGCTGATTTGCTTTCAGACGGTAGAACAGATGCGTCCCGCAAGTTTGACAGAACCCTCGCTCAGCCCAGTCAGACGAGCTAAAGATGGTGATGTTCTCTTGCCCCGCAAACGTCACTTCTGTACCCCACATTCCGCTCTTCTGGGAGGGCAAAAAATAATTACGGATCAGGTACATGGAGGAGGTAGTATCTCTGAGAGTTATTGCTAAAGAATTTGAGAATATGCCGTCGCTCAGGCGTCAGATTCACAATCTGTTTGACGCCTGAGATGACCACCAAGTGAACCGCCATGA
>JAAUOM010000177.1 GCA_012034865.1 Acaryochloris sp. CRU_2_0
GGCTTAGTTGATAGCATAAACAGCGACTCCAATTGCCAAAACACAAACAGGCTGATTCTAACACCAAATATTGGTGAAACATTTGGCCTGCCTAGTTTTTAACCCAAGCATAACCTCAACCTGGTCAAAGGCATGGATCTTTTCAATGGGCGAGTTCAGATTTTTGGGCACCCCGACTGATGGTTGCTAAATAAAGACCTGCCAAGACGATAACAAAGGCCAACCCATTCAAAAGATTGAGCTGCTCCGCAAAAATTCTCCAGGCCAGAATAGCGGTAAACAGCGGTTCCAAAAGCATAAAGACCGACACAAACCCTGAAGTGAAATGTTTCAGACAAAACGCTAATAATCCTTGCCCCAGACCTTGACTGACAACCCCTAAGGCAATAACCGCTAACCAAACAGTAGGGGAGGTGGGCAAGAGTTGATCACCCCCTAACCAGACAACTGGAAGTGTTAACAGCCCTGTGATCACACAAGAACCCAACATAATGGTTGTGGTCGAAAATTTAACTCGTAGTCGCTCAATCACCAAAAAGTTGGCAGCATAGAACACCGAGGACAATAGGGCAGCACCATCACCGACTAGGCTACTGTTTCCTATTTGAAAATCGCCGATGCCGATGGCTAACATACCCAGCAAAGCTAGCCCCATACCCACCAGAAACTGGCGGTTAAATCGATGACCAAAGAACATCCATCCCCCCAACGTGGCAAATAGAGGGGTCATGTTATGGAGCAAATTGGAATTGGCTACACTGGTTTGGGTTAAAGACCACGCCCAAGATCCCGCTCGACTGTAAATCAAAATTCCCAAACACAGAAACCAAAGTAGATCTCTTCCTTGCCAAGTTGGGGATGGACTACTGTGAGGGTTTTCTGGAGGGGGCTGACGAAATTGCTGGAGACCACTCCACAGCCCCAGGGCCAAGGAGGCAATCCAAAACCGATTGAAGATGGTGGCACTGGCACTTAGCTCTTGTTCACTCAGGCGTGTAAAAATTGCGGAAAACGAGAGAATACAAACTGCAGCAATCAGGGCAATAAAATGTAAAACTGTTGGTTGGCTAGGAGTAGAAGTAGCGTACAGCAATTCCAGAGCCTGGGGATCAACAGTCGTTTGCTGTGGCTGCAAGGACTGCTGAGGCCGAGCTAAGTCTTTAGTGATCATGGAATAAGGAGTGGTGTGAGGAGGTGAGTGAATAAGGGTGGGATAGTGATCCCATAGCTAATATTATGCATTGTTACAAGATCGACATGCTAGTAAATGTTGAGCCAATCCTCTCACTCCTAAGACATGCCTCAGAAGCTTAGCCTATGGGCTAGATCAGAATATCCATAGGCTTTCATCATGGGATGCTGCTGTCGCTGGTAGTAGAACTTTACCAAATTGGGATGGTTGACAAAGGCATAGGTGCGATCGCGACGGCATTCGGCTGCCCAAGTTTCTACCTCTAGGGGCGAACGAGGAGTGCCACAAAATTGACTCAGACGATGGAGTGACTGAGTGGGTTGAGTAATCAGGGTTTCATAGGCAATCTCTAACTTCTGAAACTGAGGTAACGGCTGCAATTGTTGGTGAGCCATCTCCATATATTCAGCCCATAGATCAAAAGCAGAGTCATACTGGCAACAACGGATCGACATTTCTCCTCCCGAACAGGAAGGGATTTGTTCCCGTAGAACTAAACTATGGCTGACATCAATGCCATTGCGATAGATGTGAACCACTTTGGCCTGTGGAAATACCCGTAACCAAATGGGTAAGGTAAATGTATTGCGGGGATCCTTCCAACCCCATGGTTGAGAAAACTGATGGAGGGAGGGATTGACAACATACTGCTGCCAGCCAAAATAAGAAAGAGTACGCGGCGATTTGCACTCGTGATACAAGCGATGGGCTAAGACATTGCAAAGAGCTGATTGATTTAAGACATAGTGGATGGCAGTGGGCTGATCCCAACGGGCATGGGCTACTGAAAAGAGGGCATAATTCAGCGTCTGAAAAAATATAGCCTCATTGGTATCTGTTCCTTGATGCTTTCCCATCCATAGTCCCAGCCGTTGCAAGAGTCGAGTTAACAGACTTGTCCCCGAGCGATGCATGCCAATGACAATCACAGGAGAACTTGCCTCTTCACCAGAGAAGAGAGGCAAGGGCTGATCGTGCCAGTTGCTGGAGCGCAGGTCATATCTGAATTGTCGAGCCAGCCAGTAGATGGACAGCATCTGTGCCCAGAGGGGCAATTGCAAAAGCTTCTTAGAGCCTAGCACCCATTACAGCTCCAATAATTTATTGACGGTCACGGTTAAACGGTTTACTTGCTGTACTGTTTGTGAATCTCTAAACATTGCTGTCCGAGGTGCTTGATCTGGGCTTGTAATTCAAGAGGTAATGGCTGCAAATACTGCTCACCCTTTTCTTCTGAAGAGAGTGTCAGCAGATGAGACAGGTACTGTGTGGTGGAGCGTCGCCGTACAGTACGAAAGTCAAGATCGGCTTGTTCTATAGCAGACATGATTTGATAGGCCGGATGACGGAGGCGGCGCAGATACATACGCACTGGACTGGGCAAGTGCTGAAGCATATAATTTCGCAGCTTGTAATACTCAGACTTGTATTGGAGACTTAAGCCACTAAAAGCCCCGATATGAACTAAATGAGGGGTGGGTTGATAGGTAATGGTTTCCCCCCGCTGTTGGAGCAAAATATTGAGTACTTTACCAGTATCGTAAAAGTTTTTTTGCAGTCCTAGGCGTTGAAGAGTCTGTTGATGGGGATTGGGAATTTGAGGCCAATGATAGCTAGAAAAAGAAATCCCAGTGGCACGAATAGCCTCAGTGAGCTGATGATTGCGATAAATTGCATAATAGGAGACTCCTAAAAAGTGGTGATTATGGGTCTTGAGAAAACACCCGCCCATTATCGTAAAATTTTCTCGCATTTCAACTTCATTTTGACTATGCCAAATAGGCAAACAAGAACAAATTGCTATATGTTCTTGCAAGGATTGAAGGTGGCTTTCTAGAAAAATTCCGGTTGCAAATATATCGGAATCCATAAAAGCAAAATAGTCTGAGGTTTCCATTTCTTGGAGCTGACTGAGAGCTTGACCATGAGGAATGACATTTGCAGAATTGAAGGAGTAAAAGCTGAGGCGATCGCTTTGTCTACAAAATGCTTCCAAGATTTGGTGTTCTTCACTGGTACAGCCATTATCTACCAAGCGAAACTTGCAATTGGTGTATTCTAAAAACGTGGAAACAAACGGCAACAAATGATGCACCGTCATAGTCGTATAAATAATGTTAAAAGTTAAATCAACAGAGTGTAGTGAGTCATTCAACTGAGAAGGTTTCTGCATAGAACATATTGCGGCCATCACGTATAGCCGAGTAAAGTAACGAGTTCTGAGGGTGTAGAAAAAATGAAGTTTTGATGCCGAGCATACATTGGCTCGTAGTTCAGCAAGTACTTGACATTGGCCAGGATATTTTGCTGAGCTTTGTTATTGAGAAATTGATGCGATCGCATAATCATCGTCAAATAAGACAAGGATTTCTCCTCCAAAAGAATCTGCACAAGCTGCCGGAAAATATCAGGTCTGTCAGCCAGGTATAGCTTCGAAATCCGCTGATAATTACGGGTACGTTGGGTACCTCTCAAATATTGATAGAGCCGAGGTAAAACGCCTTGAGCCTGAAATCTTAGACCTGAACTGAGGGGGATAATCCATAATCCTTGCTGACGATCAGGATCTGCGGAACGAAAATTATCAACCTGGGGACGGTAAGGAACACAGGGAAAATCTGTATAATCCGGCCCTATGCCGGTAATATTTTTTTCAGATTGATAAAACCTAACAGAGGGTCGCCCTGGGATGACGGATAGGTCAAATTCTAAACCCAGTGATTCCACAAGGTTAACGGTGGACTGGCTTATCCAATTGCGGCCAACACTGATTGTTTTAGGAAGACAACCATACCCTTGTTGATAAGCTGCAACGGCCACCTGAATACACTCATCTACCCAGTCTGAATTGGCATAATCTTCGAGCCATAGCCCTTGACTAGCCTCCCAGCGATAGGGGTGGACATGCAGACCAATTTCATCCCCCACCTGACGAAGATCACTGAGTTGCTCATTATAGTATTCCAGTGCCCACTCTGCCCGCCCATAGGTTTGCGCAATTTGAGGGTCAACCCGAACAGACCAGAGCAAGTGAGTCGGTGCATCGAGGTGATCACTGATGTGTTGGCGCAGGTGGCGAATAAAGGGTAGAGAACGCTCAAAGCCCTGCCAAGGAAGCTTTTGACCAAGATGAAGATACTCCCCATCAGGTTCTGTATGAATTTCTAATAAAGCAGGAATATAGTTACACGCGGGCGTGGTCGCGTAAGGAATGCTTTCCCCCATGTTGAATCCATCAGCGACGATATCTGCTTGACTAGCATATCAAAATCTGCCGCCTTTAGTTCTATTCAGCAATTACACCTTAAAAAAGGTTGTAGGCTAGGTCTAAGTCTTTCCTCTGTGTCAATGTTGACCTATCCAGCCAATCAATCCCTTTACGGTTGTGATTGAAAAGGTTGGTGGGGCAAATAGATGGATATCCTTACCAATTTCAGTATGTTTACCCGACAAGGCCAAGGCACTACCCGCCAGGTAATCGGCTAGCCGCTGAGCCAACTTCGATTCCAAGCCCGCCAAATTCACCAGCAGTAGTTCACCCGCTTTCATGATAACGATCGCTTTCTGTGCCTCTTCAAAGGACTGGGGATGAAACAAATGAATGCCATCGGCGGATAAGCCGTGAAAGGGGAGTAAATTATTCATACACCAGGGATCCTTCATCATCAATATCCATCACCACTATGAGGGATGACCCCACTTTCATGCCAACTTTCCTCATCTTTATAACTGTGCTTTAGCTTGGAGTGACACAGGCACAGCTAGTTTCGATGACACTAAGACAAGTTGAAAGTTCCGCAATTTCTCATGGGCCAATTTTCTGTTCTGCAAAGAGAGTGAAATCCAGGTTAGCCTATTCTTAGCTTGGAGAATCAACGATGACTGCTACCGCCCCCACCACTCCATCTAGCCCCTGTGTCCCCCTGCCAGGTTCACAAATGCCGATTTGGCTACAAACCCTTCAGGCCGTTTTTAACCCTATTTCTTTTTGGAAAAGACGCGATCGCAATATGGTGACATCTTTGCAGAACAATAAAGGGTGGAAACCCTTTATTGTTCTGTCTCACCCTGAGGCTATTGAGCAAGTGTTTACTGCCGACCCTGACCTTTTTGATAGTGTGAGTGGGAACCAGTTGATTGCCCCTATTACGGGGGACCAAGGACTTCTGCTCTTAGAAGGCAAAGCCCATCAGCAACGCCGGAAATTACTCATGCCTCCATTTCATGGGGAGCGGATGCGGACTTATGGTCAAACCATGGGTGAGATCGCTACTGAAGTGGCTCAGGGATGGCTCCCAGATCGACCTTTTGTGATGCGATCGGCCACACAAGAAATTACACTACGGGTGATTCTGCGCACTGTTTTTGGTCTAGACAACAATGAACGCTTCCAGCAATTGCGCCAGCTCCTCGGCGAAATGCTCCACACCTTTGACACACCCTTAGGCTCAAGTCATTTGTTTTTCAAAGGCTTACAAAAAGACTTTGGCCCTTGGAGCTTGTGGAGAAAATTTCTACGTCGCCGTCAGCAGATTAAGGCTCTTCTCCTCGCCGAAATTCAGGAACGACGGCATCAGCCTCTAGGAGAAGATATTTTAAGCTTGTTACTGGCCAGCCGGGATGAACAAGGCGAACCCATGACGGATCGAGAGCTGCAAGATGAATTAATGACCCTGCTGTTTGCTGGCCATGAAACCACAGCATCCGCCCTAGCCTGGGTCTTTACTGGATTCACAAACAACTCGAAGTTCACACCCAACTCTTGAGCGAGTTAAGCACCATTACCGCTGATACCGATCCAACTGAGATTGCCAAACTCCCCTATCTCAGCGCTGTCTGCTCAGAAACGTTACGCATTTGTCCCATTGTCCTCTTTACCTTTGGCCGCATCCTCAAGCAACCGATGCAGATCATGGGCTACGATCTGCAACCGGGAATTATGCTCTCTCCCTGTATCTATCGGCTGGCGCATCACCGGACGGCGATAATGTTTGCAGCACAACCGATTGCGATTACTTCCGTTCCGGGTACACGCGCTTGTTAGACCATGTTGTCTCGTGATTTAGAACTGCGACGAATATGCTTAATAAACTCGGGATAATTCTCTAAATCCTGATCTGATTGTATTGGAGGCATATCAATCCAGTTACCTTCTGCGTGCAATTTATCTACATACATGTAGAAAGCTTCTTGATCTTCCCGATGTTCAAGAATATACTGTTGCAGTTCCTTCTGATTCATTGCCTGAAAGTTAGGCTTAATCATCCTATGTACCTCCATTTACCATTTGGGTAAATTTCTATAATATTTTCCTCGCCTGCCAGAAAAAATATGTTTCCTGTTCGTTCATCTAGACGAACTAAGTTTATGGGCAAGTAAACCTTCGTAAACTGACAGCACAATATGTAGCACTGCATTTTTTGCTCTGACGTAGGAATGACCTGAACTCTCTCAAACCCTTTTCTAAAAACTATTGTAGCATCATTTACCCGTCCTACTCGGAGGACGGTTGTCCTGGCAATTTAGACAAGTCCAGCTTTACTAACGACTTCGTTAGAAGAATCCTTAGACACTTTTTCTCCAATAGATTCAAATCGCCAGCGTCTATTATGACCTTTCCAAGGGCACTAATCAGCTAAGGTGTGATACACTTAAACCCTCTGGAGCATAGGAGTTCGAGCATTGTAATAGGGCGCTGAAGATAGCCCATTGCCATGGCTGGTGTCTGGTTGTTCTCCAATCCCCAAT
>JAAUOM010000054.1 GCA_012034865.1 Acaryochloris sp. CRU_2_0
CAAAAACCACCCACCCTTCATCAAGCCGTGCGCTGGATTGCTCAATTGGGGGGATTCCTTGCCCGTAAAGGGGATGGTGAGCCTGGATTGAAAACTCTTTGGAGAGGGATTGGGGTATTGCACCATTTACTCGAAGGAGCACAACTTGTTTCTAAGACCTAAGCCCTGTCTACAGTCTGCCGACTTGTGTGTAATGGATAGCTTCGTAATGAACGGTGTCACCAGGTGCAACAGTGATCTGTGCAGGTTCAAAAACTAACATGCCACTGGCAGAACCCATCTGAACTGTGCTAGTAGCAGCAAGCGCAACGGAGGAGGTTGTCCACAGCCCACCAATGACGAGCAACATCGTCATTAGGATGGTTGCAAGGCTCAAAACTAGTGATTTACTGAAGCGCATTGGAATTTCTCCAGAACTTACAATTTTTAAAGTTTGACAACTTGTCAAACTTTAAAGTAGCACTATATCTCAATTATTGAGAATAAAGTTTGTTTACAGCAATTTGCAGTCGAATAGAGGACACTGACAATGCTTGAAAACTTTGTCAAGACTAGCTTTCACAATTTTAGCTATGTTCCACTTGGCCGCAATCCGCTGTATCGTTAGTGCTGGAAGAGAAAGCATAGAAATAATGCCGGAGATTTCGCTGATCATTACCTGGGTCTGGTCATGGTCAGTTGCATTCACTGTTCAGTCTACTGATTAGTATAAATGATATATATTCTTATTTCCTCAGAGAGTATTTTATCTTTTTAAAAGATACAGACGAGATTTACTTAATCGGAAATCTGTGAATCTATTATAAATAAAGGGATGCTTAGCTCTACTTCAATTTGATATTAATTTTGAGTACGATTAGTATTGAGAAAATAGACTTGACAATTCTGAATTTTATTGAGAGTATATATCAATAATAAAAGTTTTTCGTTCTGTCTCTGCCATCTATCAGAAGACTGGTCGTGAGTCCCTACACACATATAGTTAAGGGTTATGTCGCGACTTTGCTGACCTGAAGCTTTAATTGATGGGAACCACACTCTAGAACAATGGCTATTAGGGGTTAATTAGAGCTGCGATCGCACCCTAAGTCTGACCTGAGTTCAAAGAATTTTTTTCCTTACGTAGATCCAATTCCTTAACACAGTCAACTTTCCCTGAGGAGTTACCGCATTTCTCAGGGACTTTCTTCTCCTTAAGCACATTCGTTTGGCAAAGGACACACAATGCTTTGAATGTTGAACATGATTCTCCACCGTTTACCTAAAAAGCTGTCATGGCCAATTCAATCAATGCCCTATTTGGATTCTTAGGTGGTACCATCTTGGCCGTAGAAGGTGGCTATAAAGTTTTGCCCCAAAACCGATTTGGACAAGTTTTTGAGCGTCTAGCAGATGCCAAATGGTTTTTAGCATCAAACTGGTGTGAACAGTTATCTACTCCAGCCGGAATTTTAACTAACGTCGGAGAGATCTCTTATTACAATGAACCCGCTATGCAACTGGGTGCAGATGTTTTCATCCCGCCAGTCTATCGGTCAGCTATTTTTAAGCTGTGCCTTCCGCTCAAACCTTTAGAAACCGCATTCTATGGCATCCCCATCACCGATGGAATCTTTTGTCGGTCAATGGAAATACAGGGCATTGAAATCGATCCGCGCTTTGGTAAAGTTGCCCTTGTCAAGGAATATAGCCTACCTGAAATCCCTTACATGTCGATGAAACTAAAACCGATAGCAGTTGTTGACCCACTCTACAGTTATCCCTAAAACCCATACTTCGTCTAATAACCAACTTAACGATTGATTTTACTATTCTCCTTAATCCTGGTGCGACGCTCCCTAGGAGGTTATGATGACTGCGAAAGTACTCTTCGAAATTCCTGATCCACCTTATTCTTTGATCTGCGCTGCTGTGATATGTGGATTAATCTGTGGCAAAGCTTTTGAAGTATCCATCAGGCAAAAAACCAAGGAATGGTTTCAAGGTCAATCTACCCAGCCTTTGAGCAAGGTCTACGAGGTCAGATTGTTCATTCCCTATTTGGGGATTTGTTTTTGGAGCTGGGTGTTTGTGGGTTCAACCTTAACAGTGTTTGCAGTAACTTGGGTCATTGGCTTTGCCCTATCAACCTTCGTCGTCCTCACCAGTGGCCTACTGGTGTGGTTTCAATTGATTAAATTGCTTAAAGCACTAGAAAAAGGCGGATCAAAAGCATTAGAGAGCAACAGTCTGTTCTAACTTCTGTGAGAGTCTGCTGATCTAATTTCACTGATTTGTTGATTTGTAGCGATCTTTGAAATGGGTTCGCACGTTCGCAGGTTCGCACCATTTTCGGCGTTGTTGCGTCAGTAAAAGTTAAGTAACGCCTCTCCTAATTCCTCCAGTTAAGCCAGTGATAGACTGCGAACTTGAGCTTCAACTTCAGGTACAGTTGACCCAATGCGACGGGTAAGCTGGCAGAGAACGATCGCTAACTCACCCTTCTGGATCCATCGCTCAAAACCAAGAAGCATCCGATCTCAGTGAATCGACCAATCTGTTAGTTAGTAGTGTTCGAGAATCATTGCCTCTTAAGCGTTGTATTTGAGCCTCAGAAGCAGAGTCAGTTTGTCTGTGTACTTTTTTCTCTATCTGTGTCACTCACTTATAGGTACAACGGGCACTATACATCTTACTGAATCTATAGCTCTAACGAGATCGCATTAAGCTTGAGAAGTAGACGGCTGCTCAGGCAAATCCAGGGAATGGCGATCCTCACCTGGCTTGTCTAAGCGTTCATTGGCAGCAAATACCCGCTCCCGTTTCTGTCGTATTTTTTCCATATTGGCAATACTTTCAGCCCGCTTCTGGCGAAGGCGCTCTAAATTGGCCACACTTTCAGCCCGCTTCTGGCGAAGTTCTTCTAGATTGGTCGTGGTTTTAAACCGTTTTTGTTCTACAGATTCTAAATTAATGGAATTATCAGGCAGTGTTTGCAGGGGGGATTGCGCTTCATTAGTGACAATGGACTGCTGAGATACCACCGCCATTGTTGGAGATTGTGGAGATTGATCCAGCTCATCAAGAAGGAGCTGCCATCCTGAATGCTGGTTCAGAGCTTGACTGAGGTAATCAAAAATCTGAAAGCAGTGATTATTGCTTTGTAGAGGTAACTCTTCATTTTTAACCACTACTTCCATACTGGTGATGTTATTTGTGGCTCTTGTGCTATCCACCAACACTTCAATCGCCACAAGCTTAGCAAAAGGAACCTGACCTGGCTTCTCTCGGGCAATGATGCAATCTTCTTTGAAGAAAAGTACCTCTAAATTGCAACTTTCTAACACTGCCTTTAATTGTGTAAGACAGTTTTGTAAGGGTAAGGCAATAGATAGCAAACGAGTATATCGAGCCATGGCAATAAGAAGAATGTGACATCAATGAAACAGGTTCACCCTATAATACCTAATCTGCCTCCAAAGTGTGGGCAAGTTACGAATGCATCTATTGAGGGTTAGGTTCAGTGGGATAAACAACATCACTGTATCATTACCATATTTCGGACAATGCCTTGATAAAAAATCTGAATACAATACCCATCAATAATTCAGGGAAATCCCCAACATTGCCTACAATAAACAGCAAGCAATTTTCATTGCCAGCAGGAGGAAGAGAATTTTAGAGCCTCCGGTAGGCAGCCCCGCACTTTATGTGGATCAAGGCATATGTCACACATAACCATCAAGGATTTGTTGTCGACGGAAACAGTCTATTCTATGGTCGTTGACCATTCCTGTTGCCTGCATATGGGCATAACAGATGGTTGAGCCAAAGAACTTAAATCCCCGTTGTTGCAGATCTTTGCTCATGGCATCTGATTCTGGACTGGTGGTTGGCCAGTTGCTGGCTGCTGTAAGGGCATGGATAATAGGCTGCCTCCCTACAAAACACCAACTATAGTTAGCAAAGCTACCAAATTCTGATTGAATTGCCAGAAAAATGCGGGCGTTGTTGATAATAGCTTCGATCTTTTTGCGATTGCGAATAATCCCAGGATTGCCCATGAGGGTTTCAACCCGATGGTGATCGTATTGGGCAATCCGATTGGGGTCGAATTGATCAAAGGCTCTGCGATAGTTTTCTCGTTTACGCAGAACGGTATACCAGGTCAGCCCTGCCTGGGAGGATTCTAGGACTAAATGCTCAAAAAGGTGCGGATCATCATAAACGGGAACGCCCCATTCTTGATCGTGGTACTGGACATAGTCAGGCTTGCTTAAGTCAACCCAGGAACAACGGCACAATCCTTGTGAATGAATCACTTCTAGCGCCTCAGTGCCATCATTTGCCATAATTATTATCCTGACGGGTCACAAACAGATGAGAAGATTGTAAAGTGACAGGAAACATTTGGTTGAATTCATGAACCCAAGAATAAAGACTTGGTTCCGTGCCCTGTTGATGGTTGCTGTGGGAGTGCTGGGGTTGGTGGGGTTGGTGGGAACCAGCTTTGTGTTTAACCCTCAGCCAACTTGGGCTGAAGAGGCAGCCCAAAACTTCACCTTTGCGGACTTACGTTATCAAGACTTGTCCAACAAAAACTTTGAAGGGGCATCCCTGGCAGGAGCCATTTTGTTGAAGGCGAATCTACAAGGGACAAATCTGAAAAGTACTATTTTGACGATGGCTACCTTTGAACGGGCAAATTTATCTGGGGCTGATCTGACAGAGACCTTTGCCGATCGCGTTCTGTTTAATGAAGCCAATCTAACCAATGCTATTTTTACCGATGCAATGCTCACCAGTAGCCGTTTCTACGAAGCAACCATCACTGGGGCTGATTTCTCCTATGCCTTTTTGGATCGAACTCAGGTGACGATGATGTGTGAATATGCTGATGGGGTCAATCCTGTTACCGGGATATCGACGCGAGAAAGTTTAGGGTGTTCGTAGGGTTAGTCTCTAGAGGGGTGGCTGTGAGCTGATTTCGATCTTTATCTATGAAGTTTTTACACCGACTTGATTTATTGACCTGGTCTGTCTTTGATTGCGATCGCAATGTTGATTTCAATAGCATTGCTTGGATTCGTCCGGCAGGCCATGTGTTGATTGATCCGTTGCCGTTGTCTGATCATGACTGGCAGCATTTGCAATCCCTAGGGGAAACGGCTTGGATTGTGATTACCAACTCAGACCATATCCGCGCCAGCCAAGAGATTGCCGACCGAACAGGGGCGCAGATTGCAGGGCCGAGGGCAGAGCAAGCGACTTTTGCGATTGGGTGCGATCGCTATTTGGCGGAAGGGGACGAAATCGTGCCCGGTTTAACCGTGATGGAACTGCATGGCTCTAAAACTCCAGGAGAACTAGCGCTATTGCTGGACGATAACATCTTGATTACAGGGGATCTTGTCCGTGCCCATCAAGCCAATCAGTTAATGCTACTGCCTCAGCCGAAGCTGCAAGATCCAAAAGCAGCTCAGGAGTCTGTGCAGCGGCTCGCATCATTGTCACAGATTGAAACAGTCCTCGTTGGGGATGGCTGGTCTATTTTTGAGAATGGCCACCAGTACCTACAAGCCCTTGCTCAGAAACAATTATCAGGCTGATGTAGTTCAATCTTAAATCCATACCCCCACCCCTGATTGTAGGTGGGCTATTTCCAGCACTCCGATAAACTCGAAGGAACAGTGTCATAAAAACAAGTTAATATTTTTATCGAAGCTTCTCAATTATGATCAAATTAATAACCATTTTTATCAAATCTTTAAGAGTATCCACTGAATACCTATCTTTTGCTGTTGTCTAGGGAGTCCAATTATGACCACATCCGAGAAAAAAACTGAAGAAAGTGCAATTGAACTCTATCAGTCTCCACCCTTGCCCTCTAATCGCCCCATTTCGCCGAGAACGTTAGAAATTGTGGATACTTCTAGCTTGCCCGGTAACCGTCCGATTACAGCAGTACATCTAGAGGTGGTAGATACGGACACTTTACCCAACCATCGCCCCATCATTCGCTCAGGATTAGTTATTGCCAATGAAGATACCCTCGTGGGGCATCGTCCGATTGTGAGTATGGGTTTACCCCTAGTGCCTTCGCCAAATCTCCCCAATAATCGTCCCATTGCCACAGCACCCATCTACGATCCTGTCGATTTAATGGGCTATCTCGACTAGGGGTTCATTAAGCTTAATAATGCACATAACTGGGTTAGGTAGTGGAGTGCCGACCTACCTAGCCTGAGACTTACCCTTTTCAAAAAACGCTAGGCACAATAAAGTTAAGGTGACTTCTGCTTTACCCTTGCACTAAACAAAGGGTTGCCCAAGCTCCCTCTTCCTCAACTGAGTATGCCAAATCTCAACGACTGCTATCGGATCCTAGAGTTGAGGATGGGTTCGTCTTTGGAAGACATTAACCAAGCTTATAAGGATTTAGTCTTTATTTGGCATCCCGATCGCATCCCCAAAGGCCACGATCGCCTGCACCAAAAAGCACTGATTAAGCTGCAAGAACTCAACGAAGCCCGTGAATATTTGCAAGCCTATCATCAACGGCGGCAAAATCTACGTTCAGCGCGACGACCCGCTCAGCAAGCAGCAGCGAATCAAGGGACAGCAGTTACCCAACCATCTCCTTCACAGCGGACTACTGCTCGGACTGCTCAAGCTTCTCAGGCCAACCCACCCCCAGAAGTTAGAAACTTCCAGCAAAACTCCCCATCCACTGCTCAGACCCGCTCAGTCCCCTTTTCTCCATCTCAACCTGAGACAGTGACTTCTGAGTCAGCCCATCCAGATCCACCTACCTCTGCTGCCAAGCGGGCCGCCCAACGCTGGCAAAAACAGCAGTCTACCGCTAGTCCAGCAACGCAGCAGGCTACACAACCTCCACCCCCTCGATCGAAAACACCCGATCATAGTGGTGTGAATTGGCAGGGAGCAGATTTGCAAGAACGGGATCTATCAGGCCGTAATCTGAGGCAAGCTAATTTGGCCAATGCCAATCTTAAAGATGCATTTTTGCACAAGGTCAATTTGTCTGAAGCCAATTTAGCCAATGCCAACTTAACCCGTGCTAATCTCTTACAGGCAAACCTCATGCATGCTAATCTGCGTGGGGCTAATTTAGCCTGCGCCGATTTGAGCGGAGCCGATCTACGAGGTGCCGATTTTACGGGGGCAAATATGGGCATTGGCAAGAAAGTAATGGTGAAGCTAACGGGCGCTAATCTCTCTGGGGCAATTATGCCCAATGGCACCCTTCATACCTAAATCAAGTCTAATGGAACTGCTCAAGACACAGCCTACCCAAGCGCTGCAAAAGTGTCTTGAGCAGTAGTATGGTGTGGTTATCTTTGTGCTGAAGGAATAGACTACAACCTGAATCCTTCAGTGCATGAGCATTATGAACGACCGACAGGATAGTATGCGCCGGTGTTGTACCGATCTTGTCCCCCCACCAAGGCTGGATCAGGTTCAGTTACAGTAAAATTCCCAAGATGTTCCTGCAACATTTTCTTCTGTTGGTCAGTTAAATCACTAATTTGTAAAACATCTTCCACGGTATTATAGGGTGCATTTTGAATCACTTTACCGGCAATAGTAGGGTAAAGACCCCTGTATTGGCTAAAGGCAATCACATTGGTGTTATTTAAATCAATTTTCTGACCAAAGTCTGTTTCTAGTTTGGCATCAACGGGATTTCGGTAAGTCATTGCCAGAAACATTGTCGAATCAGTTGACCTTAAGGTCAGGGCGTTCACGGGTTGCAACCAACCGATTACACTCACACAAATAGCCACGGTTAGACCCATGAAACCAGAACGACGTAAAAATGATTTTATATTCATGTTTGTCTCCTTTTTTAGAGATTGAATACAGGTTTTTAAACAACTATCATCAACAACAAACCATTCAAAAATATCTTAGATGGAATATTTTTGAATCTTGGACAAGTAGAAAACTCTGTTAATCAAACGCTACAGACATAATTTTTTGAAATGTCTTTATGCCTATAGTTGAGTCAATCTTTAGATTACTAATCTACGAGTTGTAATATTTTGCATCCAAATACATCAGATCCTTACTCAAAATTGCTGATGAAGATCAATATTATGCAGTAAACAATGGAATATCCAGTGTCACCAGAGAACCAAACGCTGATGACAAGTTTTTTGCTGCCATCAAAGCCAGCATCGCCGCATTAAGGGAATCTTCTGATGGACAATTGATTGAGACGAGTACCTTAAAACCAAACACTAAAAGGCGATAGTGATAGTGTACGAATGCCGATGTGGGTAATCAGTTAGATAAGGGTAAGCTAAGATTAATATGATTAGATTTGTAGACTAGATCTTAAGTGAAATGCCTACCCTATCTAGCAGGTATTCTTTATATTCTTATGTTGATTGATTCATCGGTTTATATTTCTATTTGTTTACAGAATTTTTAAAAAGGTTGAAATAATATAACTTGAGACAAATCATATCAGAATTATCAATTCCTGTATTTCTTGTTATTAAAAATAAATTTATGCTGATGTGGCTACTCACTATAGAAATCCTAAATCAATTGTGAATAACAACACCTTACATGACCCCCCGACCGTCGCCGTCACTCCTATGCCCTTCGGGCAAGCTACGCCAAGGGTAAGGGGGGCATGCAGGATCTATGATCAAAATCCTTGAAAATTCGTTCTCTAATGAGCTGACTTTGATCTTACGTCAGTTTGAGTATATTAATCAGCAAGTTCGTCTGTTTCAAAACCAAAATCAACCTGTGGTTTCAAGTGAATTTATTCCAGGCTGATTTTCATGGCGGAAACTGGAACTATAGTAATCAAGCCAAAGGGGTAAACCGATGACTTATTTATTTAAACTGCCTTAGGCATTCTCAGAAAAGGTCACACCATCCAGGAATTGTTCAATAGCTTTATCTTTGAGATGGCAACATTCAGAGGTTTGCGTGACAGGAAGCTGACCATTCGTGGGGGACTGTCTTAAGGCTTGAACTTCCTGTTCTAAACTCTCAATGCGATCCATCAAATAGCGAATGGCTTGCGCCTCAGAATCCGGTAAATGGGCATGATCCAAAGGATCTTTAGCCCCTTCTCGGTAGACAATCCGCCCCGGCACACCGACAATCGTGCAATCTGAGGGCACATCCCGGAGAACCACAGAACCCGCACCCACTCGCACATTATTCCCCAGTTGGATGTTCCCTAAAACCTTGGCACCTGCACCAATGACTACATTTTCACCCACCGTAGGATGACGTTTTCCGGTTTCTTTGCCCGTACCGCCAAGGGTGACCCCTTGATAAATCAGACTGAAATCGCCAACAATTGCCGTCTCACCAATGACAATCCCCATGCCATGATCAATAAACACACCCTGTCCAAGAACTGCACCAGGATGAATTTCAATCCCCGTGAAGAACCGAGAAAAATGGGAAATCAGCCGAGGTACAAAGGGTAAACCCAAAGCATGGAGCCAATGGGCAAACCGATGCAGAAGAATGGCTTGTAATCCTGGATAGCAAACTAAGACCTCCAGCCAATTCCGCGCCGCAGGGTCACGATCAAAGATGATTCGGAAATCCGTTTTCAGAGTCTTCAGCACAGGGTCAACCCTTAGATGTAAGACAGAACTTTTTTATCCTAGCGTCTTTAGCAAAGACAAAGATCAGGATCTGGATCATTGCTGAGGTGGGGATGCGGGAGAACCCGCATAACTAACCCGCCAAATTACTCCCCCTGGTTCATCTGCAATCAAGAGTGCCCCATCTACTGCCACCGCTAATCCTACAGGCCGCCCCCAAGCTGTCGGCACCTTGGGATCGGCTAACCAGCCCGTCACAAAATCTTCATAGTACCCTTTTGGTTTTCCCTGTTTGTCAAATGGAACCCGCACAACCTTATAGCCTGTCCCTTGCGATCGATTCCAAGAACCCCGAAAGGCTACAAATGCATCATGGTGATACGTGCTGGGGAATTGTTTACCCGTATAAAAAACCAACCCTAAGGCCGCTGAATGGGCTTGAAACAAGACCTCTGGCACCAGGGTACGGGCAGTCAGTTGGGGTCGTTCAGGTAATCGAGGATCCCGATTTTTCCCGAGATAAGTATACGGCCACCCATAAAATCCATTGGTTTTGACCGAGGTTAAATAATCGGGGACTAAATCATCTCCTAGGCCATCCCGCTCATTGACCGTTGTATACAGTTGTTGAGTTTGCGGGTGGAAATCTAAGCCAACCGGATTGCGTAAACCCGCAGCATAGGTCTGCAAGGAACCAAAGCTAGGTTGAGCAGAACCCTGTTGTAAAGTTATCACCTGGATAGAGGCCCGTGGTAACTCTTCCTCCTCTGCATTACTACGAGAGCCCACACTGATAAATAACCGTTTCCCGTCTGGACTGAATCTGAGGTTGCGGGTCCAATGTTGTCGATACCCTTGCCCTGGTAAAGTGGTAACCACTTGAGGTGTGCTATTAATTTGAGTCTGACCCACTGTGTACGGGAAGCGGACAACAGCATCTGTATTGGCAACGTATAAAAATCTCTGATCAGGGGCAAATGTCATTCCCAAGGGTTGGTTGAGATTAGATAACAAGACTGTATTCCCTTCAGCTTGGCCATCTTTGTCTAGATCCCGTAATACCCGAATCCGATGATCATAGGATTCAGCCACTAAAACATCGCCATTGGGGGCAACGGCCAACCAGCGAGGCCGCGATAGTCCCTTGGCGAAAATTGAGACTTGGAACCCTGTCGGTACAACAAGCCGTGCATTCTGAGGTCGAGGAATGACTTGGGGTGGCTGGCTGGCTGATAATGAGGCATAGGGTTTGGGCAGTTCAGCAGCCTTGATCCAGGTTCTATGAGGCTGTTGCGTAGTTTGAGTTTTGACAGAGCCAGACTCCAACGATGCCTGACTTTGATGGCAGGCAACTAAGAATACAATGAACCCTAGACTCAGCCTAGGTATTGAGGAAATAGCGTTTTTCATCCACCCCTAGAACCAAATATTAGAATATCTCTCGTATTTCTTGCTAATAGATGCTCAGGCGTTGGTCAGTCACTGATTGAACCGAGATTTAATCCAATGATGAATCTCGTAAGGGTGGGAACTGTCCCCGATGCTTGCGGGCCTGCATTGCTTTTTCTAAAAGGACAAGTAACCCCGGAGCTTCTTGCTCAATGGTCAAAAGTAAACGTTCTCCCAGGGCGACATCACCTGGGTCGATGCCCGTTTCCATCACCTCTTGCAAGCGAGGCATTGCCCAACCATCCACCATTTCTATCAAGCCACTCAAGCAGCGATCAAACTGTCGCTCAGTCAGAATGGCATCTTCAAGGGGAAATTCAATAATAGCCCGAATTTCTCCATCGGAAACATCATATTCCCACTGCAACATTTTGGTTTCCCAAGAGATCACCAACATTGTTTGTAAAATAGCAGCCTTGTGGGGATGATTTTGAACACCCGTTAAGACCTCAGGAACAAAGAGCTTGAAAAATTCGCCCTCCTCATCAAGTTGAATGACAATTAAGAAATCATCCACATGTTCAGCCTTAACCTGAGTAATGATACGAGCCTTCTCAGGCTGTACTTCATAGACCAATCCTTGCTGATCTAAGTAATCAGAAATTTGCTCTAGCGTAGCGCCCATGCGGGCATCCTCTCCCTCTGCAATGAAGTCTTTGCGTTGATCCAGTGTGACAGGTTTCTTGAATTTGGCAAAACCTAACGCTCATCTGATGCCAATTGTTGTTGATAGGCTGTTGTTGTTTTTTCACGGTCAAGCCTAAAGACTAAGGTTGCCAGGGGGGGTAAGCAGAGATCCAGGGAATAGGGGCGATTATGGAACGACCATTCATCAGTCCATTTTCCTCCCAAATTGCCCATGTTGCTGCCCCCATACTGACGAGCATCGCTATTAAATAGCTCAACATAATAGCCAGCCTCTGGTACCCCTACCCGGTAATGGCTATGAGGCTGAGGGGTAAAATTACAGACGGTGAGGACAAATTCTTCTGAATCTTTGGCTCTGCGCAAAAATGAGATCACACTATGGCGATTGTCGTTACAGTCTACCCACTCAAAACCGTCATAACTAAAATCATTGGTGTACAGTGCTGGTAATTGTCGATACAAGTGATTCAAGTCAGCGACAAATCGCTTCAGATTTTGATGGGGAGTGTATTGTAGGAGATACCACTCCAAATCTCCCCAAACGTTCCACTCACTCCATTGACCAAATTCCATACTCATGAACAAGGTCTTTTTGCCGGGATGAGTAAACATGAAGGTATACAAGCATCGTAAATTTGCGAACTTTTGCCACTCATCACCTGGTATTTTGCCCAGCATATTGCTTTTACCATGCACTACCTCGTCGTGGGAAAAGGCCAGCATAAAGTTCTCACTAAAGGCATACATAATGCTGAAGGTGACATTATTTTGGTGGAATTGTCGGAACCAAGGATCCATATGGAAGTAATCCAACATGTCATGCATCCAACCCATATTCCATTTGAGGTTAAAGCCCAACCCGCCTACATAGGTGGGCCATGACACCATAGGCCATGCCGTTGATTCCTCTGCAATGGCCAGGATGCCAGGGAAATAGCTAAAGAGGACATCATTAAGATGGCGCAGGAAATTAGCAGCCTCAATGTTTTCAGCACCACCGTAGTCATTGGCTACCCATTCTCCATCTTTACGACAATAGTTGAGGTAGAGCATGGAAGCAACGGCATCGACTCGGATGCCATCGATGTGATATTTATCCAACCAAAATAAGGCATTAGCAATCAGAAAGTTTTTAACTTCATGCCGGCTGTAGTTGAAGACGAGGGTGCCCCATTCTTTATGTTCGCCTTTGCGGGGATCAGCATGTTCATAAAGATGAGTGCCATCGAAAAAGGCTAAACCATGTCCATCTTTGGGAAAGTGTCCTGGTACCCAATCGATAATTACTCCAATTCCTTGTTGGTGGCATTGATCGACAAAATACATAAAGTCTTCTGGTGTCCCATAGCGGGAGGTGCATGCGTAGTAACCTGTGACTTGATATCCCCAGGAACCATCAAAGGGATGTTCCGCAACGGGGAGTAACTCGATGTGGGTAAAACCTAAGTCTTTGACGTAGGGAATCAATCGCTCTGCCAGCTCTCGATAGGTGAGAAAGCGGGCACTTGGTTTTAGCTCTGACACAATCACAGGTGAGAGAAGATTGCCTTGGGCTGAGTGAGGGGGATCATCAGATGCAGCGTGCATCCATGATCCTAGATGAACCTCGTAAATAGAGATCGGTTGAGCTAACAAATCGGCATGCGACGCTGTTCCATCCAAAGGTTGTCTGACCAAGTATAAGCATTCAGATCTGTGACAATTGAGGCTGTTTTCGGACGCACCTCTTGTTGAAATCCGTAGGGATCGGATTTCTCGTAAATATGTCCTTCTATATTTTTAATTTCATATTTGTAATGCTCACCAACGCCTATTTCTGGGATAAACAGCTCCCATATGCCAGAAGAACCTTTGCGCATTTGATGTCGGCGTCCGTCCCAAGCATTAAAGTCTGCCAGTATGGAAACATTCCGAGCGTTGGGTGCCCATACTGCAAAGTAGACACCATTAACACTGTCTAGAGTTGTCAGATGTGCGCCTAGTTTCTCATAAATACGATGGTGATCTCCTTGTGCAAACAAGTGTTGATCATAATCAGTGACTCGGGGTGATTTGAATGCGTAGGGATCATAGATGACCTGTTCGTGGTCTCCTTCTTGGATTTGCAATTGGTAGTTGAGATTTTCGGCAATGGGCACTTCACATTCAAAAAAATGGGGATTGTGTACACTGTGCATGGGGTATTTTTGTCTTTGTTCTGGGCAGAGCACAGAGATGGCATCGGCATTTGGCCAATAGACCCGGACAATCCACCCTGACTTACCGTCAATTTCAATTGGATGGGAACCTAGAATCTCAAAGGGATCATGGTGTTGGTTCCCAATAATTCGATTGACTTGATCAAGGGTGACAGAAGTGGACATGCAAGTACCTAAAAATGGGGTGGAGTAAAAGCAAGGATCAGGTAATGGCCGATTTTAACGTTTTTGGAGAAGAATCCGATCAACAAATTTTTGGATCAGTCGATTGGATTCTGGGGTGGGATGGAGATTGTTAAGGATCTGTTGTAAGTCTGCATCTGCTTGTAAGTATCGATCTTGATAGCGGATAATGCGAGCCGCTAAGTCATGGTGATCTACTTCGGGATGGAACTGAAATCCGTAGAAGGGTTTATCAATGACCTTAAAGGCATGGTAGGGGCATTGTTCGGTAAACGCCAACAGAATGGTGGGGGGGGTAGGAAAAGGGCGCGTTCTTTATGGCCGGAAACGACTAAAAATGGATTGGGGATATCACCAAAGAGCAGATCTTGATCAGCATCTGGGGTGAGGTGCATCGGATAGATGCCCATCTCCATGTTCTCAGGATCGTGAATGACTTTTCCACCTAGAGCTTCGACTCCAAGTTGAAATCCAAAACAAGACGCAAAGACAGGAATACTCTGATCTACGCAGTGTTTGAGGAGTTCCTGGGCAGGGTGGACAAAGGGATACTGCTCTGGCTTAAGGACAGAGGCATCACTGGATCCTCCGACAAATAAGGCATCGTAGGAGTCGATACAGTGGGGGGGAAACTGGGGTGATCAAAGACGTTGAGAGTTGTAATTTGGGACGCATCGAGTTGACTGTGAAGGACAAATTCTTGTAATTCTTCGGTACAAGTTACTGCATCATTGCGAATTTGTAAGTATAGAATACGCAGTTGTGTGCGAACTTTGGTCATAGAATGCGCTGGTGCGATAGGTAGGACAGGGAAAAGATTTCGGGGCAAGGTCTGTGCTGCTGGCTTACTGGCAAAGGGATGGGCAGAAGTTTGGGGATCACTCCAATGCCTGTCTTCTGCCTTCTGCATTGGACTAAGAAGATAACCAAGGTGGAGAAGTGTTGAGGGAGTGGCGTAGTCACAGGTGCTTACTTAATAATCTTTAATAATTGGATTTAATGCTAAAGTAAATCTTAACAATTAGATGAATTTGGCGTTATGACCCTTTTGCAGACTTCGGTCTCACGCCCTCAGATCTTTATCTGCACACTGCTGAGTTCAGGATCTTTAGTTGACCAATGCACCCAGATTTTGGAGGGCGATCGCTATAGTTTGGTACATGCGACCTATGACAATTTTTTTGAGATCGTTGAACAGGACAAACATCGCATTGATTGCCTAATTTTGGCAGAAAATGCGGCGCTCCCTAGAATTGTGGGTGATCTCCATCGTGAGGCAATTCTATTGCCCGCTGTGCTTCTTCCAGAGAAAGGCCAGATGGACCAGGATCAGTCAGAGAACTCAGAGAATAGTGCTGCTCAACAGAATGATAGTGCATATCATATTGCTGAGGTTAGGATCAAGGGCAATCTTCAGGAGTGCATTATTCAAGGAATTGATCAAGCGATCGCACAATTTTGCAATTGTCTACAGCTTGTCGGATCCCCCATACCGCTCAATCAGAGGCAACCGCTAGTGAAACAGAAGCGATTCGTCAAAATCTGACACTGCAACAACAGCGGTTGTCACAAAAGCTAAAAGAACGTCTGGGTTATCTGGGCATTTATTACAAGCGCAATCCTCAGCAGTTCTTTCACAAACTCTCAACAGAAGAACAAGAAGACTATCTATTGATTCTAAAGCGTGACTATCGAGATATTATCCTCAACTATTTTCGACAGGGGAGTGCGGTCAACCAAGAAATTGATGACTTTGTCACCCAACTCTTCTTTGCTGATATCTCAATTATAAAAATATTAGAAATTCATATGGAGCTAATGGATGCTTTTGCCAAAAAACTCAAACTAGAAGGCCGAAATGAAGAAGTTTTACTGGATTATCGTTTGACATTAATTGATATCATGGCTCATTTGTGTGAGATGTATCGTCGCTCAATCCCCAATACCCACTAGTTCATCCCTCAATACAAATCATTTCTATCTATCTTGCCATGAGTCCCATCAGAAAAACCTATGTCCTTAAACTCTATGTTGCTGGGAATACCCCAAACTCTGTGAGAGCATTAAGAACACTGAATCATATTTTAGAAACTGAATTTCAAGGTGTTTATGCTTTAAAAGTAATTGATGTCTTAAAAAACCCCCAACTCGCTGAAGAGGATAAAATATTAGCAACCCCCACTTTATCTAAAGTTCTCCCCCCACCTGTCCGCAAAATTATTGGGGATCTATCAGACCGTGAGCGCGTTCTAATTGGCCTGGATCTACTCTACGAAGAATTATCGGATGGGGCACTGGAATTTTAATGTTTATATCCTCAAACGCTTTTATCTCACTCATCTTTAATGTCGATTTTGGTCATTATCATTTATATCCGTTCAGATAAAAAATGAAAAAAAATAACTCATCAAAGTACGAAAATAACTCTAAAAATAAAATCGAAGTTCAAAAGATACTGACTCGGATTGAAGGCTTTGATGATATTAGTCATGGTGGCTTTCCTCAGGGGAGAACCACATTAGTAAGTGGCACCTCTGGGACGGGAAAAACCCTGTTTGCCACTCAATTTCTGTATCATGGCATTGTTCATTTTGATGATCCTGCCATTTTTGTCACCTTTGAAGAGTCCCCCACGGACATTATTCAAAATGCTTTGAGTTTTGGCTGGGATCTCCAACATCTGATCGAAGAAGGCAAATTGTTCATTTTGGATGCTTCCCCTGATCCAGAAGGTCAGGATATTGCCGGTGAATTTGATCTATCCGCTTTAATTGAACGGATTCAGTATGCCATCAGTAAGTATCAAGCTAAACGGGTGGGGGTTGATTCTGTCACGGCAATTTTCCAGCAGTACGATGCAGCGACGGTGGTGCGGCGGGAAATTTTTCGCTTGACGGCTCGCTTAAAACAAATTGGGGTCACCACCGTTATGACCACAGAGCGGATGGATGAATATGGTCCGGTGGCTCGCTATGGGGTTGAGGAATTTGTTTCCGATAATGTCGTCATTGTCCGCAATGTCTTAGAGGGGGAACGGCGGCGACGCACTTTAGAAATCCTCAAGTTAAGGGGAACCAGCCATATGAAGGGGGAATATCCCTTCACGATTACCGATGATGGCATCAACATCTTCCCTCTAGGGGCGATGCGTTTGACGCAACGATCGTCCAATGCCCGTGTCTCTTCAGGCGTAAAGACTTTGGATGAAATGTGTGGCGGTGGCTTCTTTAAGGATTCGATTATTCTGGTCACAGGTGCAACGGGTACAGGTAAAACCTTACTGGTGAGCAAGTTCTTAGAAGATGCTTGCCAGAATGGCGATCGCGCCATTTTATTTGCCTACGAAGAGTCCCGCGCCCAGCTCTCTCGCAACGCTTATTCCTGGGGAATTGATTTTGAGGAAATGGAGCAAAAGGGATTGCTAAAAATCCTCTGTGCTTACCCAGAATCAGCGGGTTTAGAGGATCATCTGCAAAGAATCAAGTCGGAAATTGCTGAATTTAAACCCTCTCGGATTTCCATTGATTCTCTTTCTGCTTTGGCTAGAGGGGTGAGTAATAATGCCTTCCGGCAATTTGTGATTGGGGTGACGGGCTTTGCCAAACAAGAAGAAATTACCGGGTTCTTTACCAATACAACGGATCACTTTTTAGGGGCTCATTCGATTACAGAATCCCATATTTCCACGATTACGGACACAATCTTGATGTTGCAGTATGTGGAGATTCGAGGAGAGATGTCCCGGGCCATCAATGTCTTTAAGATGCGCGGTTCTTGGCATGATAAAGGCATTCGTGAATATTCGATTAGTCAACAAGGGCCAGAGATTAAAGATTCCTTCCACAACTTTGAAGGCATCATCAGTGGCACCCCGACCCGCGTTTCTTTTGATGAAGCCCGGAATCTGTCTCGAATTATGCAAGATGTTCAAAGTCTAGGGGAAGCGGATCTGTTGTAAGGGGTTGCCCCTACAGCGGTAGTCCTAAATCGGCCATCCCCTGCTGCAAGCGGTCTGCTTCCGCGACATTATTGTGCTGCAAGTGGAGGTCAATGGCCTGGACAAAGGCTTGTTGGCTAGCCTGTAAGTTGCCTTGCTTAAAGAAGGCAACACCTAAATTTTGATAGGCATCGGCATAATCCGGTTGTTTTTCTAGGGCTTGTTGATAGGCTGAGATCGCCCCTCCTAAATCTCCCTTTTCTCTTAGGGTCAATCCTAAGTTGTAGTAACCCATAGCCAGATCAGGCTGGCAGGCAATCAGATGTTTATACAGTTGGCAAGCTTGATCTAAGTGTCCCAATTGTTTGAGCAAATTCGCCCAGTTATTGTAAGCACCAATCTTTAAGCAATCGGGCAAATCTTGGCTGACCGCTTGTTGATAATGCTGGAGGGCAGACTGAACTTGGCCTAAACGCCCATAGGTATGGCCAAGGTGATAGTGAAGTTCATAAACAATCGCAGCCTCCGTTGGTTTGAGCCTCAGACCCTGCTCCAATAGCACTAATCCCTCTTCCACCTCCCCCATCTCCCCATAAAGAGCGCCGAGTTTACTGCAAAGATAGGCATCTGTAGGATCTTGAGCCAGGGCTGCTGCCATGATTCGGCGGGCGCGCTGGTGTTTGTTGCGAGTGGCGATCGCATCTCTTTGATACCCTAAATGCTCAATGGCCACCTCTGGCAGATAAGCCACCTGCCAATGCGGATCTTGGGCTTGGATCGCCAGCACACTCTCGTCAATAACCTCATGATAGGGGCGCTTAAAGACCATTTGAGGATGGCGACGAAACAAACGGCACAACAGAGAATAGGGAGATTGCTGCGCCCCCACTTCCTGGCGCAGAAGCGTCACGGCCAAGGTATTGGGTTCCTGCATCACCCTTTGAAGTTGGGGGATAATCCCAGGGACTAGGATCTCATCGGCATCCAAGACCAGCACCCAGTCAGACTGAACATACTGCAAGCCATAGTTACGGGCGGCTGCAAAGTCGTCTTGCCAATCATATTTATAGATTTGGGCAGCAAAGGATTGGGCAATTGCGATCGTCTCATCGGTAGAACCCGTATCCAGGATGATCTGCTCATCAACGATATCCACCACACTTTGCAGACAGCGAGATAAGTTTGGTGCCTCATTCTTGACAATCATGCACAAGCTGAGTGTCATAGCGTTGTTGGTGAGCTAGAAAATACTGGTAATTTCTAATGCCTCTGAGCCACCTTCTTCTAAGGTCTTCATCAGTTTGGTCAACTGAGACCAAACCAGAACAGCACTGCTCATTACCACCAGAAACGCAACGCTAAAGCCCAAGGCCCAAGTGACGGCAAATATGGTTAAGGCTGAGCCTAAAAAGATCCAACTACAAATGCAAATTCCAGCAAAAGGGAGGATCAGTCGGAGTTCTTGCACATCACTTAAAGGCTGAGGGGATCTCCTCTTTGCCCAGTTATCTGCTTTTTGTTTCAAAGAGACTTCAAAGGCTTTGCCACACGCTAATCCCATTAAGGCAGCAATCAAGACTAGAAAATAGGGGGGAGCGGGGACGTAATAGATTGCTGGCAGGGTATACTCCATCAGTTCCTCAATATTTTGTAATCTACCTCAATAAATTGTAAATCCTGATTGGGGTCTGATGCATCTTCATCTAGGAATGTTTTGTGTGTTTACAGCAGTAAAGGCGCACTTAAGAAAGTACGCCAGAATGGAGTTCACGTAAGAGATGTGTACTTGAAGTTGGTGCAAGCTCCTTTATTATAAATAGATTTTTATATAACTACAAGTCATTAAGAATTGGTTTTTATCTATGATATAAATCAAACTCTTCTATTCCCAACCGTAGAAATTAACCCAAAGCAAAGGTTCAACGCTCTGACCACGGGATATAGTCTGGTGATGAAGAATTACCGTACCCGCAAGGATCAACACCCATCAGCACGTCGACGATCGCCTGGAAGTGAATTCTATCAACCTCAGTTTTCCTACCGTCAGGTGCTGTTCTCCTGGCTGGGCAGTTTCCTGGGCATCGCAACCTTGGCTTATCTTTCGGTTTACACGAACTACCCATTGATTGCCGCCCCCTTTGGCGCAACCGCAGTTCTGGTATTTGCGGTACCCGATAGCCCCTTGGCTCAACCTCGCAATGTGATTGGTGGCAACTGCATCAGCGCGATTGTCTGCATCACCCTAGTGTATGTCTTTGGCACTGCCCCCTGGGTAACGGCATTGGCGGTGGCAACGGCGATCAAATTAATGCAATTAACCAGAACCCTGCACCCACCTGGGGGTGCTGTAGCTCTCGTGGGCGCGATGAGTGGTGCTTCTTGGCGCTTTTTGCTGATTCCGGTCTTGGCCGGATCAATAGTCATGGTACTTTGTACAATCGCATTCCATAACTTAATAGCAGGAAAAACCTATCCCCAGCATTGGTTGTAATGCCAAAGGAAGCGATGAATATTGCAGAATGGAGCATATTCATTCAGAAACGGCACTCATCGCCCCTTGAGCTTCACGGCACAGCTTTTGGCAGATGCAAAAGAGTTCTCGACCCGTAGTGAGATAGCTGTCCTCGTAGCAATAGGTAAACCGCTCTAGGTCTTCTAAGCCATCTTCAATATGATTGAGACAGTAATATAGATGGGCGGCAACGCTGGCGATGTTATCAGGGTTAGGACAAGATTGAAAGGCAGCTTGAGCAGACTGTAGACGAGTCCGACAATCTGCTAAATAGTCTTGGAAATCCGCTATTAAATCATCATCGTAGGGATCAGCAGACAAGTATTGAATTTCCGAGGATAAAGAGTTGAGGATGTGGGTCAGGTGGTGATTGACTGGATGATAGACCTGCTTGAGCCATCGTTGAAGCTGGACTTCAGTATCTCGCGCTGTTTGCTTAGGCGTTGGGTAAATTGGGTTATGGGTGGCTGTAGAGCTTGCAGAACTCTTGCCGGAGTTGTAGTTCTCCGTTTTAGCGTTTTGAGTTTGATCATAAATCAACCGTCGCTGGGGATCTTTTAAGACTTCGTAAGCAGCATTCACCTGAGCAATCCGTTCGTGATTAGCCATTTGATGCTGGCTGTCAGGATGAAACAACTTGGCTAAACGATGATAGGCTCTTTTGATCTCAGCTGAGGTGGCAGCCGGATCGACCTCAAGGATTTGGTAATGATTACAACCAGACATGGGGTCATTGTACTGAAGCCAAGTGAGGTTGCAAAGGGAGAGCTAAGGATGTGGATCTTTTCTACAATCAAAGTGGCGATTTAAACCAAGAAACCTCTATGGCTAATTTTCTGAATGCACTATTAGGACGCTATCCTGAGCGGGTACAAGCTAACACCGAAATCTATACTTGGCAGACTTGCCCTTACTGTATTCGCGCTAAGCTTTTGCTGGCTTGGAAAGGGGTCAAATATACTGAGTACAAAATTGATGGAAATGAGTCGGCCCGTGCCCAAATGGCTGAACGAGCGAATAATCGCAGAACGGTTCCCCAGATCTTTATCAATAATGTGCATATTGGTGGCTGCGATGACCTCTATCAAATGGATTCAGAGGGGAAACTGGATGATTTGTTAGCCGAGCCTGCTTAGGCGCTGCAAGGATGGGGGATAATTGACAACTTTTTTGGCTAATCCCAGTCGTTGCAACAAGCAAATGGTCCACCAGGTTACATCAATTTCCCACCAGTGCAATCCTGATTTGGCGACATGGGGATAGGCATGGTGGTTATTATGCCATCCTTCACCGTAGGTGAGCAGGGAGACCCACCAAAGATTTTGGGCACCATCGTCAGACTCAAAGGTGCGATAGCCGCGCATGTGGGAGGCGGAGTTGACGAACCAGGTTGAGTGCCAAAGTAGGACTGCTCGCACGAAAATACCATAGACGACAAAGGACCAGCCCCCCATTGCATATAACACCCCGGCTAAGGGAATTTGCAATGTCAAAAAATAGCGGTCTAACCAGCGGTAAAAGGGTTGGCGGGCCAGGTCTGGGGCATTCTGTTGATAAAGTTTGGGATCAAAGTATTCGGGTCGAGGATAAAAAATCCATAGCAGATGACTCCACCAAAATCCCCGCTGAGCAGAGTAGGGGTCATCGTTAATGTGTTCGGTATGGGCGTGATGTTGGCGGTGACCACTCACCCAAAAGATGGGGCCACCTTGGATTGCCAGAGACCCTAGGGTGGCGATCGCATACTCCAATATTCGCGGCACCCGAAAACTCCGATGACTGAGTAAGCGATGATAGCCCAAGCAAATGCCAATCCCGCCTAACAGCCAATGCAAGACAATGGCAACTCCCAACGCCGACCAGGAAAAGTAACGGGGGGCGAGGAGCAGCGCCAGTAAATGAAATGTGGCAAAGAAGCCGACATTCACCCAACTCAGCGCTGGGGTATTGCTGTCCACGGGGACAGTTTCTACAGCGTTTGTAGTCATAGAGATCCTGATTTTGGTCAATAATTAATAGTTCTGCGGCAGGAACTCGTCCTCCAGGCGGAACCGAAGCGAGTCACCTTCGCGTTTTCAGTAGTTACTGGTTACAAATCCGATTGCAAGTATCACTTACATGATGACATGCTAGCATTGACTTGAATATGATGCAAGCAATACTTACATTTTTTCTATGTCTTCTCTACCCTCTACGCGTCAACGCCTTATTTATGCCGCTTTACGGCTTTTTATGACTCAAGGCATTAGTGGTACCACCACTCGCCAAATTGCGGAAGCGGCAGGCGTCAATGAAGTGACCCTCTTTCGTCATTTTGGTAGCAAGCATGGCCTGTTGTTTGGGGTTCTGGAAGAATCTTCGGTCTTTCAACGTTTGGGGAATGCTCTAGTCGCTCAGGATAATCTGCCTGAGGATCCTGAACAGGCGTTACAAGCTTATGCAAGTTATTACTTACATGCATTAGAGCAAGTTCCCGATCTAGTTCGCTCTTTAGTGGGGGAAGCCAACCAGTATCCTGCCGAGAATCGGTTGGCCTTAGGCAAGCGCTTAACGGAGGTGAATCAATATGTTGCTCATTCCTTAGCAACGTTCATGGCCCAACGGCAACTCACCCCTCGGTTACAACCTGACCGATTTGCTAGTCTCTTTAACTGTCTGTTATTGGGGTATGCCGTCATTGAATTCACCAGTGACTACCATCAGCTTTGGCAGCATCAAGAAGACTTTCTCCAATATGCCGTCGAGATCCTGTTGCAGGGAGCGATTGTGCCTAGCACCCCATCCCACCTGCCTGACGGAGTTCAACCGTCCACAGCGTTAGACCCATTTCCCCATGTCGTGGTCGCGGATCTGCCTGCCGATACAGTAGATCGAATTCTGCGACAGGCCAAAAAAAGGGTCAACAAGATTACGCCCTCGCTTATGTGTGTTTCGGGGCAGGACTGTCTCCAGAAGAAGTGTGTGGTTTATTGCGATCGCAGCAAATCAGCAACTCTCAACAACATTTTCTGCAAATTCACACCGCCACAGGCAGTCGGCAAGTGCCCGTGAATCAATGGGTAATGGGCAAGCGGTTCGGCTCTTACACCGCCAATCCCCTCACTCAATGGCTCAAATCCCGTAAAGATAGCGAACAACCTATGTTTATCGATGAAGCGCTCCAACCCCTGACAACAGACAAACTGCAAGCTCACTGGCAAACCTGGACCGAAGGCATCACCACCTTGACAGGCCAACCCCCCACCCTAGACCAGGCTCAGCAAACCTGGTGCATTGACATGCTCATGAGAGGGGTCACCCTAGAAAATCTCAGCTTATTAACGGGGTGGCATTTAGATCAGCTTCAACCCTATGCTCGCAGAGCCCAAGAAAAAGCCGCCTTAGAGCAAGCCACCCGTCTTGACCAAAAACCGGGCACTGGCGCAGCCAGTAAGGACTAATCCTGGGGAAAGACAGACCCCATCGATATTATGGCCAGAGGTATGTTTTTCTTAACTGTTTTTCTTAATGGTTTCAATCAATTGCGAAACTTTTTCGGATGTGATGACCGGAGAGGTAGGTGGGATAGCAGAAGGCCATGCTTTTTTAAGTTCTGCAAAACTAGCGGTAATTATCTTGGCTTTGTTGGGGGCGTCTTTCTGGATTGACTCTGAAATACTTTGATAGAGAGTCTCAGCATAAATCACAAATCCTCTGGAATCCTGGTATTCAATAATCTCAGAAAATTTCCCCTCAGAAATGGCGGCTTCATACTCTTCGTTTGCGGTGTCTAACAACCCATTGATGACCTCTAAAACAAATTCAGGAGACTGGCGTTTGGTTTCTGGAACAGCGGCGATCGCCTGATCAATGGCTTTGATGGCAGCTTCATACTGCGTCGCCAGTTTGGGGTCTTTAGGTGCAGACTTGACCAATTCGTGCAGTTGATTCAACGTGGTTTTGAATTCAGGCACCTTGCGCGCTGAGAGTTCGCTCTCCACATCGGCATAAATTTCTTCCACAGGGTGACCGACATGGGGTCCCGCTTGGTCAGGTTTGCCTTGGTCGAGGAGTTCTTTGGCCACAATTAAATGCCCCTTCATCAAGCCCAAACTCACCATATAGTCTGCATCTTTAGTTTCTGTGGTGGCAGTGAGTTCCGTAGTCACCGCAGGACTTTGAGTTGCTGATGTTGACGGGCTAGGACTAGTCGTTTGAGAACTATTGCAGCCCGTCAAGGCAACTAAAATAGCACTAATGCTAGCAAGGGAGAAAAGGTAAAACTTGGACATCATTAAACGTATCTCCTAAACAATGTAAAACGCTTTAACTGGGAATCACTTGGAAATGACCCATACAGCCAGAAGCGGCGATGTCATCTTGATGGGGGTGGAACATATACTTCCCCGGATAAGGATAGGAAAACTCCAAAATATGGCGCTCAGCCGTTCCCATTGTGATCACATCTGTTTCTTCATCAGGGGTTAAGGTGCGTCCGGTGCGGTAAACCTGAAACAGATTGGCATGAATATGGAAAGTGACAACCGGATCGAACTCGATCATATTGAGTACGTATAGCCGCACTAACTGGTTTTGATAAATGGGAATGGGGCGATCGCGATAATAGTTCGGCAAGCCATTAAAGGCATACAGTTCATTTTGTCGGTCGTTATTGATGTCATATCCTCCCATCACCATCACCATTTCATCGGCAGCGGGACGAGCCTGGGGCGGATCGACAATGAACATCCCGTATAACCCTTTACTGATATGACGGGTGACTGGCTCGACATGACAGTGATAGAGATGAACACCATAGGGTTCGGCATCAAATTCGTATATGGCTTCTTTTCCGTTACGAATGGGCTGAACACCATCCATTGCTGCCGGATGAATGCCATGAAAGTGCAGGCTATGAGAACGTCCGCCTTCGTTACGAAAAATAACTCGAACGCGATCGCCTTCTTTGACCCTAAACGTGGGACCAGGAACCCGGTTGTTAAGATTCCAGCTCACAAACGCCACAGCAGCGTTTAACTGCAAAGTAGAGCTATTGGCAGTCACTTGAAATTCGCGAACGGTTCGCCCTTTTTCCTGTTTGATCGTGCCGTAGTCAAAATCTCGCAGCAGCAGCATCGGGTCAAAAGAATTGTTAGAAGCGTTGACTGCTTCTATTGGGGGAATTTTCACAGATTGAGCTGACTGACTGGTTAGATGACGAAGTGCGATCGCAGCCCCCACTGTTCCTGTCCCTACCAATCCCCACTTAATAAACTGACGGCGATTCCAGAGCTTAGCGGGTGGCCATTGGGGAAAGTTAGGCATCACTTTTGCAATCGTTATTCTGAGTCCACGTTCTTTTGGTGGGTAGCGATAAAGACTCCATTGGCATGTTGATAAGTGATGTTAATTGCAATCTAGTATCAGCAAGCATATCACTATTGCTGCAAGGATCTTCAGAAAATTATGAAAAAATTATGAAAACTCCTGTGGTTGTGATAGGTTAAATCATGAAAGAAATATGAGAACTAATTCAGATCCAACAAATGGCAATCTCTAGATACAACTTGAGCCTGCCCAAATTTCACCTCATCATTCCAATCCCTCACGGTAAAAGCTTCTGCCGCAAGATTCTGGCCTGCTATAGGTCAGGCTATTGAGTTTCTGCGTTCCCACAAAAACTTATGCAAGATCCAGAAATATCCGATGTGCAGCCCAGTCTGATTCGGCGATCGCTCCTAGGAGCCGGACTGCTCGGAGCGGGAGTCTTCTTCAGCAAGCTGCTGCCTATGGCAGCAGCTTGCTGAAGCGCACAAGGTTGAATCTGCTCCCAGTTTCCCCCATAGCCAGATGAGAACCAATCCATCCGCTCCTGTACATAGCAGCAGCATGATCGTGGGGGATGTGGATCACGCCCGCAACGGTTTCGATCCCCGTGCCATCTTGACGGACTGGGATGCGGGTCAAGTGTCCAAACTGCCCAATGGCCAGACTCTGCGGGATTATCAAATCACCGTGGAAGAACGAGGCATTGAAATCGCTCCTGGTGTGTTTTACCCCGCCTGGACTTACAACGGTCGCGTACCGGAACCTACCTTACGAGTCACAGAGGGCGATCGCGTCCGCATTCGCTTTACCAACCAGAGCACCCATCCACACACCATTCACTTTCATGGCATTCACACGGCTCGTCAAGATGAGGTGCCCGGTACGATTGAAGCCTTTCCTGGCAAAGAGGTGATCTACGAATTTGAGGCCAAGCCCTTTGGTTGCCATTTGGGTAGTCCTATTTAGGTAAGGATGGACATAACCTCTATCATACAAAGCTTTCAGAGCTTAGAGCCAACCTTGTAGACCTGAAGTATCCTGGCTTTTTTCATGCATTTGCAGCTACAAAGCCAAGACATTAACGAAATAATCGGCAGTTTGGGCTATCTCATGGGCAGATACTTGCATTTTTCTGCATGGCAGTAAATTAATGAAATTGTTGCTGACAGGGAATTTCAACCATCCTTACCTTTAGGGCACTACCCGATATTCACATCAGAGAGTTTATAGCGGATCGCATCGGTGAGAGGTATCCAGAATACAACGAGGAAAGGCTAGTCAGACGAGGGGCGACATTCATGCGGCAAGACGTTGTCCCCCAGATTGATCCGCGCCACACTTATCTCACTCTGCTGTTGCTGATGGAGCATGGGGCAATGTATCTTAGGCAGGAAGGCGACGGTTTGTACTGGTGGATTAATCGAACAAAGATGCCGCAATTCCGCTACCTCGAACCGCAGAAACGGGGCAAGTGCTTTAGCTGCTTGTACTGGCTCGACCCGGATAATGAAGCCGAAGACTATGGCAAAGATTCAGACGAGTTGAACTGTGCGGTGAACCCTATGCACCAGGACACTCAGAACGGTTGTGAACACTACTGCAATGATTGGCGTAAAGCCGAACTGTTGAAGTCTTGGGCGGTTCGTCCTGACTGAGATAAGATGCATCAACTATTCTACAGAGGGCACTTTATAGTAGACCTGTTGTTTTATAAGGTATAAAAAGTCATGAAACCCACTTACAGCAAGCTTTTCAGCCTGTTTTACGAATCAAAGGCCACAGCCCTTATATCTTAAGCCTTTCAGCGATTGTTTTTGTTAAAAAGCAACAAGTCTATTGAATTCTTTCCTAGCTGGGTTGAATTATGGAGGGCAGATCAATGTTTCATCGATACACTTCACAAGCCACTACTGACCGTACTCCTCGCCCTGCCCGCAGCATCCTACAAAGAGCGGCTGTACAGGAACAACAGTGGCTATCCACTGATAGGCACGATGCGGAGCCAGGACGTAGAGCAAGCACCACAGTTCAGGAAACAACTAAAGGCGACCGATCTCCCCTGACGCTTCAATACCAAAATATGGCAACCGTTCCCCTACTATGCCAAGCACAGGCAAGTAGAGAAATTATTCAGCGGATGGATGTGAAGCAGACAACCGTTACAGGTTTTGATGCCTTTCCAGAATGGGTGGTGTTAGCCCTGTTTGAAGCGGTCAAAACCAGCACAAACGGTGACCAACTAAGAAGAAATGTCAGAAGCATCTTGACGCAAGATAACACGGTCAAGGAGGCCACACAACAGGAATCAGATCAATCAGAGGTCATCAAAGAGACGTTGCAGAACAAGGGAGCAACCCCAATGGACTCGGCTTTTAGACCTTCCAACTTTTGGAAAATAGAATTGATGGCGGAAACTGTTCCGGTGGCAGCACGCATGATAGTACGCCTAAAATACGGTGCTGGCTTACCAATGGCAATGGCTAACCTGATTGACAAGCTAAAGGAGGAGCCGTGCGTTAAAAGCTTTAAGTTTGCGACTAAGAAAGGATACTATGAGACAAGTAAAGAGACATGCATCATCTACCTTGCGAAGCCAGCGAAGGTGACGGATGAGGATGCGCTTAACACAGCATACAAGAGTGTGCAACAAGCCATATCCGATGCAGGAGGTACACTTATTCCAGGAGTCACAGTCGGATATCACGAAGACCCAGTAGGGGTCGGATATACGACGATGCCAGAGGGAGGCAGCAGCAGTTATGTGATCCGCATTGAAAATGCGGTTATTAAGGTGAAGAGTGATCTACAGCAAAGCAGTCAAACATTCAACTTAGAGACATTCAAAGAACTCTTGGCCACGGCGATTGGTGGTGCAAAAAACTTGTGAAATTCTTATGGTGTATTAATTCACATGAGTTGACACTTATCGAGAATAAGACTGCCAGGGGCGTTGTTGCAGATATATCTTGGGTAGTCCTAGCCCTGTAAGGATTCATTATAGTGGTGGATAAACATCCAGATGGCCCCAATATGATTATCGAGCTTCTTTGAAAACGACAGAGTCTTGCGCACTAGACGGGAGACTCTCTGGCGCAT
>JAAUOM010000055.1 GCA_012034865.1 Acaryochloris sp. CRU_2_0
CCCCAGTGCTTTCATCGACTGCTAGATGTAGCTTAATCCAGGTGCGACGCTTACTGACCCCATGTTGTCTAACTTTCCATTCCCCTTCCCCGTAGAGCTTGATACCTGTTGAGTCAATCACCACATGTCGTGCTTGCGCTCTGTCTACTATGGGTAAGCTGACTTCAAGGTTGCTCATCCGCCAAGAAACAGTGCTGTGATCTGGTACGGGTAACTCCAGACCCATCAGTTCAAACACACAGGCAACAAAACCACTGGCTTGACGACCTGCTAGATCAAAGACATTCTTGACGGTGAGTACACTCAATATGGCTAGGTCTGAGTAGAGTTTGGGAGCACCTAATTGCTCTGCAGGTTCGCTATGGAACCATTGGTCTTCGGCTTCTTCGCTCATCCAGAAGGTGAGGCTTCCCCGTTGTCTCAAGACAGCGTTATACTCAGGCCAGTTGCGGATGCGGTATTGTTGTTTCATGGGTTCTGGTTTAGGTTTCGCGATTCAAACCTACCATGGGACTAACCTATCCGTAACGCCTCTTTATGCAACAACGCCTAGCCCGACTCGAAATTTTTGCTGAATGGTCTGACACAATCACGTAAATTCCACCTGCCATCCACCCTGATAAACCCGATCGCAAGTAAGTCAGATAGATAGTCTCTTCTTCCGTAGCTGGATTGTCTTCTATATCAAGATCATCCAGTTCTTGCTCAAAGCCTAGCTCTGCCAGTTTTTGGGTTAAGCGCTGCCTAAACTGGTCTGGATCCTCGAAGCTGATATCCATCGTCACACTACGATTGACAAAAACACCCACCAAACCTGCAATTAACCCCGCAACTACGCCATACAAATGGAGTTGCGGGGATGTAAACGCGAAATGAGAAGAACAAGACCCCATCAACACAACGATGACAGCCGTCATGCTGAAGTAATACAGAAAAGTCAGGCCAATGCCGGATCCCGTTGACAGGGTATTTTCTGGGTTTTGCGTCATAGAAAACGAGCGACAATAGCTGGAGTCTAGTCGTTTATTGGCAACCACAGCCTGAGTGGCCACAGCCTTGGCCTTGGGGATGGCCCTGGGCACAGGCATCACTACAATAGGGTTGGTCTTGGACCATAATGGCATCTTTGAGGTCAACAATACATAAACAATTTGGACAGGCACATTTCATCTGAGCAATCGTTGTCATTTCTAAACTCCTATAAGGGCTTGAGGGGGATTAATACAATAATATATGAATATATATTCAGATGTCAATGTCATAAATCTTGCATAAGCAAGGTTCTACAATGAGATTTATGGAGCAACCTCGCCATCCTTTGCCAGAACTTGCCGCAGATCCCATCTGTGCGCCGACCTGCACGATCCCTTTACAACAGGCAAAACAGCTACAGGGAAGACTTCTAGATATCCATAAAGCCCAACGTATGGCTGAGTTTTTTGGCTTATTAGGAGATGCCAATCGATTACGGATTTTGTCGCTGCTGGCTGAGCAAGAACTTTGTGTCGGGGATTTGGCCGCAGCCGTTGCGATGAGTGAATCAGCCGTTTCCCATCAACTGCGAACCCTGAAATCCATTCGCTTGGTTCAGTATCGCAAGCAAGGCCGGCACGTGTTTTATCGCTTGCAAGATCATCATGTCCTGGAGTTGTATCAAGCGGTTGCCGAACACTTAGATGAGTCATGATCGAGATCATGACTGGCGTGGGACCAGATGGGGCACAGCCTAGTACAACTCATACTTCATCAACTGACAGGGAATAGCGCCATTGTGAAGGGGAATTCGCTCTGATGACTTGAGACCAATGGACTGAGACAGAGCCTTATTCCCACTGAGGATAAAGACCATCCATCCTTGAAAGCGTTGTTTTAAGACATTCCCCAGGAGGCGATAAAAGCTTCCCAGATCTTGATCCCTGCCCAGCCGTTCTCCATAGGGTGGATTACAAATCAAAATGCCACCATCGCAAGGGGCTGCAATCTCCTGTAACTCCATCGCCTCGAACCAGATGCACTCTTCCATACCGCATTTTTGAGCATTGAGACGGGCCTGTTCGATCACGGTAGGATCGCGATCGCTCCCCCAAATGGGCATTGGTAGTTGGGTCAGTTGCTTTTCTCTGGCTTGAGCTTGTAAAGTTTGCCACAAGACAGGATCAAAATCGAGCCAGGTCTCAAAGCCAAATCGCCCTCGAAATAGCCCTGGGGCAATGTTTAAACCCTGTAAGCAGGCTTCCAAGGGTAAAGTGCCTGAGCCGCACAGGGGATCCATAAACGCTAACTGGGGTTGCCAACCCGACCACCGAATCAGGGCTGCCGCCAAGGATTCTTTGAGAGGAGCCGTTCCCATCGCTGGACGATATCCACGGCGATGGAGACTCTGGCCAGAGCTATCGAGACTGACGATGCACTGATCGCGATGCAAATGCACATTAATGCGGACATCGGGGTTTTGGGTATCAATGGCCGAGCGATCGCCAAACTGCTGACGTTGCAGATCAATAATGGCATTTTTGACCTGCAACGCCGTGAAATGGCTATGGTTGAGTGTTGGGGTTTTGCCCGTGGCATCCACGGCTAAGGTATAGTCTGGGGTCAGATAATCGAACCAGGACAGGTGTTGAATCCCCCGATAGAGATCCTGGGCATCTTGACAAGGAAAGCTATCCAGACGCAGGAGAATCCGAAAAGGGAGTCTAGCCCAGAGATTGACGGTGTATAGAAGGGTGCGATCTCCCACAAACCCAACGCCACAAAAGCCAGGTTCTACCCCTTGGGCACCCAATTCCAGTAATTCTTGAGCCGCTAGAGCTTCTAAGCCACGGGCAACGGTGGCAAAGTATTGTCTCGGCATAGATCTACCCTCCTCAGATGGATGGGTTAGATGAGGAAGACTCATCGAATTTCATCTAAAATCTTGTCTAATCTTGATCATCATCCCGCTTGACTATAGCGATCCTATAGGATTGCTATATACCTATTGCTCCATTGTTGTGGATCCAAGGATAATTTCCTCGCCCACAGAGATCGTTTTCAGAGCCTTGATCAAGCTAAAATTCAAACTGGATAGGCTTTGGTTTATCTTGACTATTCGTTTCGGAAGACTAAGCTCATGATTCATGAAGTATTTATGCCCGCCCTCAGCACGACGATGGAGGAGGGCAAGATTGTTTCCTGGGCTAAAGAGCCAGGGGAGAAGGTCGCCAAGGGTGACACCATGCTTGTGGTTGAATCCGATAAAGCGGACATGGATGTGGAGTCTTTCCATGAAGGATTTTTAGCTGCGATTGCTCTCCCGGCTGGGGGGGTTGCTCGTGTGGGAGCCACCATTGGTTATGTCGCCGAAACGGAAGCCGAAATTGCCGAAGCTCAAAAGAAAGCGAATGCGACGGCATCTGCTGGAGCCGCCACCGCCGTGCCAGCAACTCCAGCAGCACCTGCTACTCCAGTTGCCGCCGCTGTAACCACTCCCGCCGCCGTTGCCGTCAATGGCAGCAGCACACCTGCAATTCAAAATGGGGGAAGAGTGATCGTTTCCCCGCGTGCCCGTAAATTGGCTAAACAGTTTAAGGTTGACCTCAACAGCCTCACAGGTAGTGGTCCCCACGGTCGAATTGTTGCTGCCGATGTAGAAGCTGCTTCTGGGCAAACCTCTACCGTTACCCCAGCACCTACAATTGCGATCGCAACACCCAGTCATGGTGTGCCTCAAGCTTTGCCAACACCTGCACCCTTACCAGCGGCAGCAGTGGCGGGGGAGGTAGTTCCTTTTAATACCTTGCAACAGGCGGTAGTCAATAACATGGTGGCCAGTTTGGCCGTACCCACCTTCCATGTCGGGTATACCATTGTCACGGATGCTTTCGATCAGCTCTATCAGCAGGTGAAGAGTAAAGGCGTAACGATGACAGCGCTGTTGGCGAAGGCGGTGGCGGTGACCCTGCGTCAACATCCTTTAGTGAATGCCAGTTGTGCCCCCCAAGGGATTCAATACAATAGCCAGATCAATATCGCCGTAGCAGTAGCAATGCCGGGGGGCGGCTTAATCACCCCTGTATTGCAGCAAGCCGATCAAATTGATTTATATTCCCTATCTCGAACTTGGAAAGATCTGGTTGCCCGTGCTCGCAATAAACAGCTACAACCGGATGAATACAGCACGGGTACCTTTACCCTCTCTAACTTAGGCATGTTTGGAGTCAGCAGCTTTGATGCAATTTTACCGCCGGGGCAAGGATCAATCTTGGCGATTGGTGGCTCCCAACCCCAGGTTGTCGCCAATGAACAGGGCATGTTCGGGCTCAAGCGCCAGATGGCCGTTAATATCACTTGTGATCATCGCATTATCTATGGTGCGGATGCCGCTGCTTTCTTGCAGGATTTGGCAAAGCTGATTGAAACCAACCCTCAAGTTTTGACCTTGTAGGGGTGAACAGCCGTTCGCCCCTACCGTAAAAATTTTCCCAGAAATCAGCTAAGCTTGGGTTTGGCTGCGGAAGATGCCAAAGGCTGCCGTGTAGCCATGCAAGAACGTTGCCCCACCAATGGGACCAATCTCACCATTACAGAAAAAGCCACTCACGGGAATATCCTCTAAATATCGATTAAACAATTGAGAATCAACATCAGGTTCACCATAAAAGCGTTCCCCTCGCCCTAAGCAATCAAACAGCAAGGCGGCGGTGGGTCGTGGGTCTTGATTGGGCGATTCTTTTAAATATTGGCGGAGCAATTGTTCTAGGTCATCAGCAGAGGCTTGAGCGTCTCGCAAATGGAATTGAATGCGTTGCCCAGGACGAATGCGATCGCCAATGGCAATGGCCCCAATCCGAGGATCAACTCCAATCAAGTTGCGAATTAAAAAATCACCCGGTTGCAGATGTTGCTTAAACTCATCACAGACAATGCCGATAGACAGAGAATGCTGGGCCAACTCTCGTTCTTCTGCATCTAAGTCTTGTACTAGGGCTTGGAGAGCCTCTAAGGGCGTCTGCAACTGCACCGACCCTGGATAAGAGTTGGCTTCCACAGGAACAGATTGCTCTTCGACTTGTAAGACGACATTCCGTTCGGCTTCAGCAACACGGTAGGGTTGGCCAATGGGGCGGCACCCCTGGGCAACGATGGTTTCAACAATAATATTGCCGCTGAGGGCTACCCCAACCGTACCTTCACGGTACAGTTGATCCTCACAAAACAGCCCACTCCCATTCCAAGCGGTGCGGCCACTCGTGAGGCCGCCAATTTTGACGGCACTGGGGTAAGCATAGTCCAGCCCTTGCAAGAGATCATTAATCTTAGAACTGGCCGGATCAGCAAACAAAATGAAGTGGGGCTGATGATTGGGGTCAACTTCTAGCAGCTCAGTCCAGGCATGGGGAGAGCTATCTGGATCGGGTAACTCGTCTTCATAGATATGAAAGGTTTGGATATTCACATCCGGGAGGTGGGCGAGGGTCAAGGCCAGCCCAGGCTCCTCTTCTACCTCAGCGGTTTCTCCCCCTAAACCAGGGCCAATTACCCCATTCCCCCCACAGCCAATCAAATGCTCGACCGCTAATTTCCCTTGCAGCAGGGGTAGGAGCCGCGGAAATTCACTGGCAAAGGCCGTCGAGATAAACAAAATGGCTAAATCGGCCTTAGCATTTAAAGCGTCCTGAGCCGATGCAATGACTTCATCTAGGGCAGCCTCTAAAGAAGGCTGAGTTGACAATGCACTCGCCCACTTCATCTGTTCTCCTTGTGAGTTTCCCATGAGATCATGCCTGCTCTACAGTCTAGTGCGAAAGAATCTAGTTCGAAAGGAATCCATCACCAATTAAGTTTATTTATCTCAACAACACTCTAATACGTCCTCTGCCGCTTTAACAGTGATCCCTTCTGCTCAGTTGGTTTGCAAGTGAGATAGGATAGACAACGGTCAGGATTCTAGAGACAGCTCCTGCTTATCCCTCTAGAGTGGAGAGAGACACTCCTTACAGATCAAACAGTAGTTTTGAAATTATGGCACTGGATAATTTACGCAATCTGTATCAACAAGTCATATTAGAACATTACAAAAAGCCTCGACATCGAGGGATTACTGATCCGGTGGATCGTCAACAGCGTGGCCATAATCCATCCTGTGGCGATACGATTGAGCTGACGGTGCGTTTAGATGCAACCGGAAATCGCATTGAGGATGTCAAATTTGAGGGAGAAGGTTGTGCGATCGCCCTCTCTTCAGCGGACTTAATGGCCGATGCCATGAGAGGCAAAACCATTGCCGAAGCCTTAGAGATGGTGAAAGTCTTCCAAAACATGATGAAAGGAGACGGTGAATTTCCCCGTGAACATCGAAAGTTGAATGTGATGCAGGGGGTTGCCCAATTCCCCGTCCGCATCAAATGTGCCACCCTCACCTGGCATACTCTTAAAGCCGCCTTAGAACATCAAAGTGCAGAACCAAGCTATGAAGCGGTCAGCAATGAGGAGATTGACTAATGCCCACCCCCGAAATGTTTTGGCAATACTGTCAGTGGACTGCGCTGCTGATGTTGGCCAGTGGGATTTTTACGGGTTTGGCCTTTGTATTTAAATGGGGTATTCGCTTTCGGTTTGTGGGGGTAACCAGTTTCTTAGGGGTGATCACGGGGAGTTTGTTAGCCCTCAGCTTTTTCCCCCTGACCCATGCCTTGATTCCCGGTGCGCTTAAATACAACCTGGTCTACGACTTGTCGGGTTCTCAAGTGGTGATTTCCGTCTCGCCTAAGATTACTCACGCTGAGTTAGAGGCAACTCTGCTCCAAGCTGCCGAGAACTTGTTTTCGCCCAGCCGCCTTGGTTTAGGGACTGATCAACTCACCATTCGCGTCCGCACGATTCTCCATCAAAAGGCTGGGATCTCCCAACTCATCCCCCTAGGAGAAGTCCAACGCTCTTTAACCGTTCGCACCGATCCCAATCTGAAAATCACCATTAATGAAGACAATTTAGCTGCCCTGGCAACTGCTAAATTTGAGCCGTCCTCTAGTTAAAATCAAATTAGACATCAACTTTCCTTTGAGAATAAATTCTTGAATTGTGGGAACTGACTCCCTGCTTCGGTAAGTTCTGCCTATGCCTACGTCTGCTCCATCTTCTATGTCCACACCCTTGGCGATGCCAGCACAAGCCATCGCCCCTCAACAGATCCTGCGAGTTGAGCAGGGTCTTCCTCCGTTGGATCAGTTAATCGGCCAATATGGTCAACGTCCGCTGGTGGTGGCGGGAGACCAAAGTTTGGGGGTGTTCCAACCCTACTTGCAGGCCTTCTCTACAACTTTGGCAGTGGCCGTAGCCACCTACGGCCAAGACTGTAGTCAAACCAGCTTGCAAAGACTACGGCAAACGGTGGCGAACCATGAAGCTGATGTGATTATTGGTGTCGGTGGCGGTAAAGCCTTAGATGCAGCTAAACTCCTTGCCAATCAATGCCACTGTCCTGTGATCACGATTCCCACCTCTGCGGCCACTTGTGCTGCTTGGACAGCCCTATCCAATCTCTATACAGAGACCGGAGCCTTTCAGTCCGATGTTAGTCTGCCTCGCTGCCCTGATCTGTTGATTTTAGATTATGCATTGGTCAAAAAGGCTCCGGCGCGGACGCTGATTGCCGGGATTGGTGATGCTTTAGCTAAATGGTATGAAGCCTCCATCAGTAGTGGTCAATCCCAGGACACCTTAACCATCGCGGCGGTTCAACAGGCTCGCGTTCTCCGGGATATCCTGTTTCAGAAATCGGCGGCGGCTTTAGCCGAACCCGGTAGTGAGGTGTGGCAACAGGTGGTGGATGCCACTGTCCTCATGGCAGGTGTCGTGGGGGGTCTAGGCGGAGCTCAGTGCCGAACCGTGGCGGCTCACGCGGTTCATAATGGCTTGACCCAATTACCCTGTACCCGTTCCAGTTTACATGGCGAGAAAGTGGCCTATGGCATTTTGGTGCAATTGCGCTTGGAAGAATTGCTGCAACAGAATCATTTAGCAGCCACGGCTCGCCATCAGCTCTTAAAATTCTATGGAGACATTGGTTTGCCCACAACCTTGGCAGATTTGAGTATGGGTGATTTACCCCTGAGTCAATTACAAGCCGCCGCCGAATTTGCCTGTCGCCCCGACTCTGACCTGCATTATTTGCCCTTTATTGTCACTCCAGAGACGTTGATGGCAGCGATGGTCTCGACCACGGCGGCGATCTCTCCCTGCCCAGGAGTGGGAGTTGCGATGGCCGTTGCTTGCTGTCCGAAGGACTTAGGCCGATCGGAGACCATCGCGCTCCCTGAAAACCTCAGAACGGGGTTCTGCACCGATGAGGTTACCCCATGACTCTGGATTGGATTACACCCGCCGAGCGTCTGAGTACTTTACCCACCTATGTCTTTGCTCGTTTAGATGAACTCAAAGCCACGGCTCGTCAGCAAGGGTTAGATTTGATTGATTTGGGCATGGGCAATCCAGATGGGCCGCCACCTCAGCCGATTATTGAGGCTGCGATCTCCGCCCTCAAAGACCCCAATAATCACGGCTACCCCCCCTTTGAAGGCCATGCCAATTTCCGCCATACCATTACAGATTGGTATTACCGTCGGTATGGGGTCTCCCTAGATCCTGAAATTGAAGCGTTACCGTTACTGGGTTCCAAGGAAGGTCTCACCCATCTGGCTCTGGCTTATATTAATCCAGGGGATATCGTCTTAGTGCCTAATCCCGCTTACCCCCCCCATTTTCGCGGTCCTGCCCTAGCGGGGGCTGAAATTTACGGTCTACCCTTAACAGCCAAAAATGATTGGTTGATTGATTTAGGGAGTATCCCAGATCACATCGCCGACCGGGCTAAAATTCTCTATTTCAACTACCCTAGCAATCCCACCACCGCCGTTGCTCCCAGGGAATTATTTGCAGATATTGTCGCCTTTGCCCGTAAACATCAGATTTTGCTAGTCCATGACCTCTGCTATGCTGAACTGGCCTTTGATGGCTATCAGCCTGTGAGTTTATTGGAAATTCCAGGGGCTAAAGAGATAGGTGTAGAATTTCACACCTTATCTAAAACCTACAATATGGCGGGCTGGCGAGTCGGGTTTGTCGTAGGCAATCCGCAAATTATTCAAGGTCTCCGTACCCTGAAAACCAATCTAGACTATGGCATTTTTGCCGTGATCCAAGCCGCAGCAGAAACGGCACTCAAACTCCCAGATAGTCACTTGCTGGCTGTGCAGCAACGCTATTGCCAGCGCCGCGATTTCCTGATTTCTGGCTTGGCTAAACTCGGTTGGCAGATTCCTAAAACCAAAGCCACGATGTATTTGTGGGCACCTTGTCCTGTAGAGCGGACTTCCGCTGATTTTGCGCTGCAATTGCTGCAAGAAACCGGGATTGTGATGACACCGGGTAGCGCTTTTGGGCATCATGGGGAAGGTTATTTACGAATTAGTTTAATTGCGGAGTGCGATCGCCTGGGTGAAGCCATTCACCGTATCCAACAATCCCAAATCTGTGCCAGTGCGGATCCAGCTACCCTCAACCGTGTCAGCTCGTCATGATCAGATTTTCCATGTTAGTGATCCATCCGTTGCTTAAAGTAGCGACCCTAGCATCACCCGTCTCTATGCCCACGGAACTCTTTTTTAGGATGATCTGTTTCCTATGACCGTCTCTAGAACTATCTGCCTCGGTTTTTTAGCAGTGATTACTGTAGGCACCTTGCTGCTGATGTTGCCGATGTCAACGGCCAGTGGTGAATGGAACGACTGGATTGTTGCCCTGTTCACTACCACCTCAGCCGTCTGTGTGACGGGTCATATTGTCGTGGATACCGCCACCTATTTCTCACCCTTAGGGCAATTCTGGATCATGACCCTCATCCAAGTTGGGGGATTGGGATACATGACCTCTACCACGTTTTTATTGCTGTTGCTAGGGCGCAAGTTTGGTCTACGGGAGAAAATGGCGGTGCAACAAGCCTTGGATCGGACTAAACTCCAGGGCGGCACCCAGATGGTGCGATCGATCATTGCCACCACCTTATTATTTGAAATTACTGGTATCTTCTTGCTGCTCTGTGTATTTGTCCCCAAACATGGCTGGCAGCACAGCTTATGGTATGCCACTTTCCATAGTGTTAGCGCTTGGAATAATGCTGGCTTTAGTTTATTCTCTAACAACCTGGTCGATTACCAATTTTCGCCACTGTTGAATCTGGTGATCCCAGGATTGATTATCTTTGGGGGAATTGGCTATGAAGTCATCTTTGAAGCCTACCTCTGGCTTCGCCATCGTTTCAGCCGCAAGCCAGAGCGAATGATCTTCTCCCTGAATTTTAGAGTGGCCACCAGCACGACTTTGATCCTGCTCACCTTAGGAACCCTAGCGGTCTTCTTAATCGAATCTCGGAATCCTCAGACCCTCAAGGACTTCTCCTTGGGAAATCGGCTAACAGTGGCCTGGTTTCAGTCGGTCACAGCCCGCACCGCTGGCTTTAATACCATTGACATTGGCCAAATGACTAATGCTGGCTTATTTATGATCATTGCCCTCATGTTTGTGGGGGGTAGCCCAGGCGGGACTGCGGGTGGGGTCAAAACCACAACGATTCGGGTTCTCAGTAGCTGTACTCAAGCGATTCTCCAAGGCAAGGAAGATGTCGTCCTCTATGAACGTCAGGTGCCGCTATCATTGCTTTTAAAATCGATTGGCGTGGTGGTTGGTTCCTTTTTGACCGTCGTCATGGCCACGACGCTCATGTCTCTTGCTGACCCTGAGGTAGAGTTTATTAAAATTTTGTTTGAAGTGGTTTCGGCTTTTGGCACCGTGGGCTTGTCGACGGGGATTACGGCCAATCTCACCGCAGCCTCTAAATTAGTGTTGGTCGCCACCATGTATATGGGCCGAGTCGGTGTCTTATTGCTGATGGCAGCGATGTTAGGGGATCCTCGTCCTAGCACTGTGCATTATCTAGAAGAATCGTTACTAGTGGGTTAAAACAACTGACGTTATGGACTTAAACTTGTGAATCCATCATTTAGCTTATTTCCGGGACTAAAGCAGAAAAATCATCAATTTGCAGTGATTGGTTTAGGGCGTTTTGGTCGAGCGGCTTGCCAAACCTTGCACCAAGCTGGATATGAAGTCCTGGGCACCGATATTGATGAAAAACGGGTCACCGAGGTCTTAAACAATCAATGGGCAGCCCATGTCCTCCAATTAGATTCTACGGATCCAACCGCCCTGAAAGAAGCTGGCATTTATGAATTTGATACCGTTATTATCGCCATTGGCAACTATTTACAAGAAAGCATTATTACGACCTTAAATGTCAAGGAAGCGGGGGTTGCTAAGGTCATTGCTAAAGCGTCTACTGAGATTCATGGCAAGCTACTCAAACGAGTCGGAGCTGACCAAGTGGTTTTCCCTGAATATGAAGCCGGATACACTTTGGCGCGGGCATTAACAAAGCCTTCAATCCTAGATCGCTTTGAGCTGGATCCACAACATAGCATTGTTGAAATTGCTGTCCCTGAGGAGTTTGATGATAAATCCATTGGTGAACTCCAACTGCGGAGTCGCTACAGCCTTAACGTTTTAGCGATTTGCCGAGATCAACACTTTGATGTCAATCCTAGCCCGAGCTTCAAGTTGAAAAAAGGGTCAGTAATGGTGGTCATTGGCGAGACCCAAGCCATTGATAAACTTCCCTTTTAACCCAAGCAACGCAGGATAACGCTATGCTATTTAGCACCCCAATCTTCTGAGGTACTGATCCATAATATTGGCAACTTCTGATCCTTCTGCTATTCCCCTGGCTCCACCTGAGTTCAGATCGGGGTTTGTGGCTCTTGTAGGCCGCCCCAATGTGGGTAAATCAACCTTGATGAATCAATTGATTGGCCAGAAAATAGCCATTACTTCCCCTGTGGCGCAAACGACGCGGAATCGCCTACGGGGAATTTTGACAACACCGACGGCCCAGATCATCTTTGTAGATACCCCCGGCATTCATAAACCGCACCATCAGTTGGGTGAAATTTTGGTTAAAAATGCGCGCATGGCCATTCATGCCGTCGATGCGGTTTTGTTTATAGTGGACTGTTCAACTCCCTTAGGGGGGGGCGATCGCTACATCGCCAATTTACTGACACATACGCAAGTTCCCGTTATCTTGGGATTAAATAAACAAGATTTACAGCCCCAGGCGTCTGGCAAGGTGACCCGTTTAGATCAAACCTATCAAACCCTCGCCCATGATCATCAGTGGCCTGTCTGTAAGTTCTCCGCCTTAGGGATCACCCAACTGGACACCTTACAAGCTCAGTTAATTGATCAATTGACAGTGGGACCTTATTACTATCCACCAGATTTAGTGACGGATCAGCCGGAACGATTCATTATGGGTGAGCTGATTCGAGAGCAGATTTTACAGTTGACTCAGCAAGAAGTTCCCCATTCTGTGGCCATTGTCATTGATCGAGTCGATGAATCACCTCAACTGACAAGAATTTTGGCTACGGTATACGTTGAGCGCACTTCGCAAAAACAGATCGTGATTGGCAAACAAGGCAGTATGCTCAAAGCCATTGGCACTCAAGCCCGCCAGGAGATTCAAAAATTAATTTCAGGAAAAGTTTATTTGGAGTTGTTTGTCAAAGTTCAACCCAAATGGCGACACTCAAGAATGCACCTCGCAGAACTGGGTTATCAGGTTGAATCCCACTAATGTTATGAGGGTTTAGAGGGGTTACACGCTTGCCAGACCTCAATCATAGCTTGTACGGCCATTTCTAAGGGAATTTGCTCCAAGGTCTGCGTGTGGTGGAATTTCAAACTGATCATCAGTTGCTTGTGTAAAACAGAGAGGCGCTGCCGCTCATGGGCCGCTTCAACGACGTCATCTTTCATGTTTCATGGCGTGGGATGCATCGATATGATGGTGTTGTTGAGGTCGTGGTAGACCCATCGCTATAATTTTATTTTTGCACTCAAAAAATAGCAAATGGGGATCAATTCTAATAAGATTTGCAATAATACTAGCTGAGTCTACCTTTCTCAGTATAGGCGACTTCGGATTGAATAGAATCATACAGAGACTGGCTCAATCACCCCTCTATAGAAAAAGTTGTTAAGGTTAGTGATAGTTTTCTTTATGTGCTGGCTATCATATCTGCGATTATGGCCTTTTGATACCCCCTACGTGAGTGATGGGGGATTCTTTAGATCACCGGGAGTCTAGTCATCACGATGCAGATAAGTACACCAGATTGGGTTAAACATGCTGTTTTCTATCAGATTTTTCCCGATCGCTTTGCCCGCAATGCCCATCCAACCTTGCCCACCCAAGTGCAGTGGGAACCCTGGCATTCTCCACCGACACTACAGGGATACAAAGGTGGCAATCTGTGGGGGGTAATTGATCGCCTTGATTACCTGGTGGATTTAGGGATTACAGCGCTGTACTTGACTCCAATTTTTCAATCGACCTGTAACCATCGATATCACACCCATGATTATTATCAGGTTGATCCAATTCTGGGTGGGAACATTGCCTTGAACGCCTTACTGGTGGCGACTCATGCGCGTCAAATTAAGGTGGTGTTGGATGGTGTCTTTAATCATGCCAGTCGAGGATTTTTCTTTTTTAATGATGTTTTAGAGAATGGTCCCCATTCCCCTTGGGTAGATTGGTTTCGGATTGAAGGCTGGCCTGTGGCGGCCTATCAGGGCGATAAACCTGCAAATTATTTGGCTTGGAATGATAACCGGGCCTTGCCGCAATTTAACCATGACCACCCAGATGTGCGCGAGTACATCATGCAAGTTGCTGAGTATTGGCTGCGGCAGGGGATCGATGGCTGGCGGTTAGATGTACCGAATGAAATTCAAGTGCCCGGTTTTTGGCAGGAATTTCGCGATCGCGTCAAAGCCATTAATCCTGAAGCCTACATCGTGGGTGAAATTTGGGATAATGCTCAACCTTGGTTACAGGGTGATCAATTCGACGGAGTCATGAACTATCCGTTTCGGCAGGCTACGATTGCCTTTGCTGCGGGTGAACGCGTTGATTTAACCTATACAACCCAACCCGCTTACGCCCCCTACCCACCACTGCGAGCTCCAGACTATTGCCAACACATTCAAGACTTATTGTCTCGGTATCCTTGGGACATTCAACTGACGCAACTCAACCTACTGTCGAGTCATGATACCGCTAGGCTATTGTCTATGGTGCACTTAGAGCGCAGTAGTGTTGAACTGGCTACCTTGCTCCTATTTACCTTCCCGGGGGCACCTTGCATCTATTACGGAGACGAAGTGGGGCTACCCGGTGGCATTGATCCAGATTGTCGTCGCAGCTTTCCTGACCCAGCCGATTGGGATTTATCCCTACAGACCCTCCACAAGCAATTGATTCGCCTACGGCTTGCCCATCCAGCCTTACGGATTGGCCAGTATCAAGTATTGTTAGCCCAGGATGAAGGATATATCTTTAGCCGCTTTGTGGACGGGGATGTGTTGATTATTGCCCTCAACTGTAGTGTGGAACCCTTCTCAGCCACCCTTGACCTGAGGAGTTTACCAGGGCAGGGTTCTCAACTCGAACCCCTCTATGGAGAGGTATCGATTACTTTAGCGGCTACCAGTGCCCCTACGCCCTCTATTGTGATTCAGGTACCAGCGCGTCAGGGCAGCATTTTGGCAGTCCGTTCTGCAAGCTAGTGGTACATACCTCAAATTGGTATCTTAATTCTGTATCACAGACGTCAATTTTGGCAAAATGGGCACTCTAAGATGTGGGGGACCCAGACGCGGGTATGGCATGAATGCATCTAATTCCCGTTCAATAGAAACCTTAACCGATGGAAGCAATTTTAATGGTTCTAGGGGGATTGCTGTTGGGTATTATTCTTACCATAGCAATTCTCTACTTTTTCTTGGTGGTCCTTGTTTTACCGACTAGAGAATCTATCTTTAATTTACAACAACAGTCCCTTGCTCCAAAACACATCGCCCCTAAATTACCTGAACTCAGGGATTTGCAACTGTTGATGGAGCATAAGCAGCCTCAACCCATGGAAGCAAGATCTTGGCATGATCAGGCTGAATATTTGGCGTTACGGGCAGACATTCAAGCTGACTCTCAACCCTATTGGCGCATTCCCAGCTTCCTGCGGGGATTTATGCCAAAATCCTGGAAAGAAGCTTGGCACTATCACGAATCTTTGACCTATATCGATGATTCTATTCCCAAAATCGTCTCCAATTGGGATACGCAAGAGTTTTCCCGACGATGTACCCCGACCTTATTGCAGTCCACTCAGCGGGAGGCTTTGGAACAGAGCTTTGCCGATATGCTGGGTCGCTGCGGTAAAATGACCGCCTATCAGGGGATTAAATACTTTGGTTTAGATAATCCTCACGAGAATTCGGGTTGGCAATTTGTCGCACAAGCCGATTTTGAGCATGGTTGGGCGATTATTACAGGTCGGGTGATCTGGCAGGGACAACGGTGTCTGCTAGATCACTTTAGTATCAGTAATGCGGTGTGAGGTGGACTCGGGTAGCCTTTTGTGTTTATTGGTCTAGAGGATGGAGGTGGGCGGAGATGGGGAAGATAGGGGAGATGGGGAGGAATTTGGGGCTGGAGCTGAAGAGAAGGGTAACCGGGTAATTTTGGATTGTGATTGGCTGGACAACGCTCTGCTGAGATAGGCAGTTGATTGTATTATCTTGTAGTATATGAAGAGGGTCTGCGAACTGGATTCATATACTGCAAGATTAGGATTCAAAATTATGGCTACGTACAAAGATATTGTCCGATATTATCGGCAATACTGGGGGATTTCTCTGCTCAGTATCGTGGCAGCCAGCTTATTTGAGATCCTTGATCTGGTGGTGCCCTACGTGATTGGTCAGATCCTTAATGTTCTCTCCCACCAACCCCTGGATGCGCCGTTGCAAGGGTTGATTGCCCAGATTGCCGCCATCACTCATCTACCCTTGAATCAGTCCCTGTCGTTATGGACGTTGTTGGGGATGATTTTTGGGGTGAGTGTGGTACGAGCGCCGATTCAACCTTGGATTGGCAGTTGGTTTCACTGGGCAATACCGCTGCGGGCAAGGCGCGATCGCACCCGTCAAGTCCTGGAAAAAATTCTCACCTTACCCCTAGATTTTTATGATGAAAACAATCCGGGTCGGATTTCCGGTCGGATTGCTAGAGGGATTACCAACCATACTTGGTCCTATCCAGAAATTGCCGGACAGTTCATCCCTAAACTCATGAGAGTCTTGGGAATTTTCGTGATCATCTGGTTAATTGACTGGCCGATTGCTCTGATTTTCTTTGTGTCTTTTGTGATCATTTTCACGGTTAGCCTCTGGGATTTACGGCAGCTTATTCAGCGCGAAGAAATCTTAGATCGCTATATTGAAAACACAGAGAGTCGCACCTCGGAAATTATCACCAATATCAAGACCGTTAAAGCCTTTGCTACGGAAGCCAGCGAACTGGAACGGCAACAGCAACGGCTAGAGCGAGAAATGCAGGTAGTGCTGTTTCGCATCCACAAAGGTTACGTCACCTTGGCGACTTGGCAGCGAACTATTGTCCAATGTTGTGTCTTTGGTGTGTTGGCCTTAACCCTGATGGCAACGGCACGGGGAGAGATTTCCCTAGGGCACTTTGTCACTACGCTCACGGTTTCCAGTATGGCCTACGCCGAAATTGAACCCTTGAGTATGGTGGCCGAATTCTTTGCCCGTCGATATGCCTCCATGTTGCGCCTGCATGAATTCATGCAACAGCCCAGCGGCGCGGATGCTGCTGGGTTGATCCTGGAGGCTGTGCAGGATAATCCCTATCGGTTTTCAGGCCATCTAGAGTTGCAGCATGTCAGTTTTAGCTATGGAGCCAACCAAGCCGTACTACAAGACATTAACCTCAGGATTAAACCCCAACAAACTGTGGCTTTAGTGGGTCGATCTGGCTCCGGTAAATCTACCTTGGTCAAATTGCTGTTCCGCTACTTTGAACCCCAGACAGGTCAAATTCTCATGGATGGCCAAGATATTCGCACCTTGGATGTGGCTCGCTATCGCCGTAGATTAGCGATTGTCCACCAGGAGGTGGATATCTTTAATGGCACCATTTTGGAAAACCTTACCTATGGCAACCCGCAAGTGGGGTGGGAACAGGTGCAATCGGCTTGTGCGATCGCCAAAGTCGATGAATTTGTTGAGCAACTGTCCCAAGGCTATGCCACCGTCGTCGGGGAACGAGGGGTGAGACTCTCTGGCGGTCAGCGACAACGCTTGGGCATTGCCCGTGCTCTGATTGTCGATCCCGATGTATTGGTGTTTGATGAAGCCACCTCTAGTCTTGACTATGAATCTGAGCGCAAGATTCAGCTAGCCATGCGATCCATCTTGGGCACCCGCACTGTCTTGATTATTGCCCACCGCCTCAGTACCGTGCGCGAGGCCGATCAAATCATTGTTTTAGATCAAGGCCACATTGTGGAAGTCGGCAACCATGAACAACTACTGCGCTATGGAGGAATTTACCAACGCCTCCATACCCTCCAAGAAACAGGTGAGTTACGGGTTTAAAACAAGGGCTACCTACTGATCAGGGCTTTGCGGGTCAGTTTGACATAGGTTTTGACGGTTTCATAGGGCATTTCTAGATCCTGCGCGATCGCAGGTAATCCTTCCCCCAATTCTCGCCGTGCTAGACTCGTCGCCCAGGTTTCAGCGATTTGGGAAGCGCGATCGCCCCTGCGTTTACGAGGAGTTCGCGGTTGTGCCATTTTCAGAACAAGCGTTGCAGGCTAGCCCCTAGGTCATGGAGTGATTGGTTTTTCCCAAATACCAAATTCTTTGATTGTAAAGTCCGACTGCTGCACGATGCTACCCGGAACCCAACAGAGATCGTCAAAATTTTCTATATGCTGTCCAGCGTAGCGGTTGGTTGGATTGTGCGATCGCCATTCCCGACCCACCATTGGTTCTATCTCACCCGTTGCCGTTATACCTGTTGACGAGGCATGAGCTAACAGTCGTTCTGCTTGAATGATAGGTTGATCTTGATTATCAATCAAATCTGCTTGTCCATCGAACAAATCATATTTGTCATCATGTTTCTCAAGCGGCTTAATCTCAACACATTTCACATCACCCCAGCCATAGCCGCGTTCACCACCAAACTGCAACCCTTGACAAGCATCTTGCCAATTCAGAGTACAGTTCTCTTTCTCAAACACGTAGCCAATCAGATAAACATGTTTCCCTTCGTCTAACGTGCGTGGTGAGAGAAACTCTACTTCATGCAATAACCCTTCATCTGCTGCTTGTTGCGGATAAACTAATGCAGTGCTGGTATAGCTGCTCAGAAACCGACGACGAAATAGATTTTCATTTTCTCCCCAGGGCCACTCAATCAAGCCACCGGGATCTGTTGTGGGATAAAAGTAGGTGTAGGCTAACTGGCTATCTACCTGATCTCCAAACACCTTGTACTGGCTGGAATTGGTTGCAGATCCACTGGTTGCGTCACGGGTAAGCCGCATCGTGAGTGCGCCCCAAAATACTCGTCCAGTCACATAGGGGCGGGTACGCTGTACGTTGCCCACTTTGCCGCAGCCGATGTGCATAGGAGACTTTAGCTTAAACACAACTTGATAGGCAGTCCAAGTCACGATTTCTTCTCCTGATCCGATTGCCCATTCTCTGGCTCTTGATCTTGCCGTGCCTTCGCTCCATAACGGGCATAGATCAACATCTGCTCCAGCGTTTCTTTGGTTAGTAATAGTTGCTCTAAACTAATCCTTTCATTCTCCCTCTTGTTGTTCTGAGTCAAGTGCGAAAGTATATCTTCAGCTTTTTCACTAGATGGTTTATCCCATCCAATTTTCAAGCTATCAAGTAGATCGAGCATATATTTTACTAATATCTCTCCAGCCGATTTTTTGTTCTTCTTTTTATCCTCTTTACTTGCCTGTTCTTTTGCTAGTAAGTAGAGAAAACAAGCGTAAACACCATCCTCTTGCAATACACCTAAAGCTTTTGTGACGGTGTTTTCTACATCGCTAGATTTTCTATCTTTTGTGTCAGCAATGACTGCCTGAGCGTGTTGGGCGGCGAGGCGATCGAGATTAGTCACTGCACTATTACTCATGACTTTCCTCCTTGCCAAAAAGGGCATCTAGCTCAACATTTACCGGATTGCCGATCATCGCCATCCGTCCAAAACCGCGTGTACCCATCCCCCCAACTCCCAACCATTCAATCATCCGAAAGCCAGCTTTCACCACGCACAATGGACACTCCCAAGCACCACCGGGTATATCATCAATCTCTTTGTATGTTTTGTCTTTGGGAAATGGACGCTTGCGCTTACCATTCTCTTTCTTCTTGTCGTCCTCCGTTTCACCAGCACCATAATCATCCAGGACAACTTCAGCGGAGAGGAATGTGGCGCGGGGAATGGCTTCGTAAGTGAAAAGTGCCCCATCTTCGGCTGCCCCAGTTTCAGGATTAATGGCGACGGATGTCCGCACTTCTAGATTGCTATTCACGATTTGACTGAAGAGTGCATCTTGGACGAGAACAATTTTGTTGACAGCTTTCCAGCGTTGTTCATTTTGCCAAGTTGAATTTAAGGGTGGTGTTACCGTTACCTCTCCCGCAACACCCAGCATCAGCCAGCCCAAGTTGAGCGAGTCGGTGCGATTCCAGGTCAACACAGCCTGATCAGTATTCCAGGAACTGGGTGGAGTGCTGACTATAAACCCTGCATCCTCTAGACGTTCTACAGTACTCACCCACACAGGTCCTATCATCGAATACACGGGAAACAACAGCAAATGGGCATCAAAGATATTCACCACACCGGAAAAAGCAACCTCTTTTTTCTTGGGTTTTGGTGGATTGCTATCTGACAGATTATTATTTGGCGGATTGTCATCATTACCCGAATTCAGATAGCCAAACGTGTAGCAAACTGGATTATTTTCAGGATTGATAATGCCCTTCTGATCTTGCCCTGCGGCTTCTGGGGTTTCATACAACTGTGCAGCATAAGATCGCGCTGCCCCATGTAAACTTGTCCCAGGAATTTTGGGAATTTTGGTGCCCGGTTCTCGCACGATGCTATTGTCTACCCGTCCCAGACGATAGCCCCCAGTGCCAATATGCACCGGATCAAGGGTCATAAACAGATAGCGTTGCCGTTTATACGTTGCCATTGTTAGTTTCCTTATCGCTCTTTCGTTCCTTTAAAATTTCCATATGTAGTTCTGCTAGGTCAGCCAGTTCGCCTCGTACACCAGCATCGATCAGTTGTTTGGCAATATCCAATTCCTCCGATACCCTTTCATCAATTGATGCATTGCCAACCTCAACTAGTTTTCTGCGCCATTCTTTTCGAGATTGCCACCACTCAGTTGTGTCTCTTGTCCAGGTGGCATTTGCTACTGTGTCAGCAACAAACCGACGAAATACTTTAGGCTTTTCTGGCGTTTTCTCTTCATCCTCTAGCTCTTTCTCATCCAGCCCATACCACATCTCGCGGGTAGCTTCGATCGCATAAATCACTTGATGCCGTTGGGAGGTTTCCAGGTTTTGCAGAATGGTCCAGAGGGTGTCGAAGCGATCCAAGTCTTGTAGATAAAAGGGGCGAGTGCGACGGGGGCGGCGACCGTTTTCGTCGTAGTAAATCTCGAAGCGACGGGCAGTGCTGTCGAGGAATTCAAAGTCGAAGTGGCTTGGTCTAACCCATATCTTCGCACCTCTATCTCGCGGCATCTGAGTGTTACGCACTGCCAGATCGCAAACGTGTTTCGGTTGCTTTTGCTCCCAGCGATCGCCCTGATACATCCGGGGATACCAATCATCCTTTTTGCTGCCATCTCCAGCAACCACGGAGATATGCCAGGTAATGCCATTGTCAAATTCCAACTTACACGGACTACCAGAGTTATCCTTTTTCATCAATCGCCAATCTTCCCAGCCTTTACTATTGTTCGTATCAACCTGACCTGATAGATTGAGCATTGCTCGACCTGCTTCTAAAACAGTGCGAATTGGAGTGCGGCGATTGCAGAAGACCAGTCCTATGTTTAAAGGAAGGCGATCGCGCACCCGCCCCATTTGTTGCTCATACTCTTTTTTCACTTGAGTTGCTAGTTCCAGAGCTTTATTGGCAGGAACCAACATTAAACACAGACTTGGCTCAGCCAGTAGAGGAATCGCGGGTTGATAGCTGTCAATCTCCTTGACTTCTCTGATAGTTACTTCAGCCTTTTTACGGCTAGACTGTAAAAAGCTTGAGGGTTCCAAGATTTGGAATGTCCTTCCTGCCAACGTGCTGATCCAAGTATCTCGTGCATTCGGGGGTAATTGAGCAGCGAAATAGCTCAAATTATCTGTTGTCAAAAATCTCTGGCGTGGCTTGTCCCAAACTACACTCAGGACTATGCCATCTATGTCTAGGTCATAAGCATGATAATCACCCAACTCGTCTAAATTATTTGTTTGTGGGTGTAACTCCAGACGAAAAGGGGACAGCCCAACTGCATTAGGCATTACTTCACTGGTCACCTTTTCCCAAAAGGCACGGGCGGTTTCTGCAATGCGATATAACCGAGCCGGAGAGGGATTTTTTGTGGTATCGCCTGCAACATGAATAGTGGAAAGCAACCTGCCATCAAGCCAGCCTTCTAATCCTAGCTTGCCAACAAATAATGCTAGGCGACCGTTATCATCAGCAACTTCATCCGTCCAAACTGTATTCTGTGGGCTTTGCTGGGCAATGTCTTTAACCCATTGCTCCGAGCGGCGATCACGACGATTTAAACAAATACGACAAATCTTTCGATCTTTTGCTTTCTGCTCTGTTGCCCATTTAAGTAGTGGCTTCTCTATTTTGGGCTGCGAACCTTGACGTGGATAACCAACAGGTCGCATCCCACAGACCGTACAAATTTCAGAATTCTTGGGACGACCGTCTTTCCACTCTGTCTCAAACAAGTAGAGATTATTATCAGCATTTACTGGTTTCTGCTCCAACGCCTTCTTACGCGGCTGAGCGACTAATTCTCGTGAACGCGATTTGTCTGTATCTAAATCACCTGCTTTAATTGGATCGCTGAAATGGACTTGCGGACGTAAATCAGGTGGAAATAATGCCTGAATCTCTTCTCTTAGTGCTGTTTTCTCTGTGTCATCAAAGATGTTAGGTAGCAGGTAGTAAGCACCTGTTTCATCTCGATAAAATTGATTTCCAAAAGCGTAAGTTTCTTCAAGCAGTGTTTGTACACCTTTGAACGCATCATTCAGAACTTGTTGGATTCCTAATAAATCACTTATCTTATCGCTATGGGTATAGCGATCGAGAATATCTAAGTTAATTCTCAGAGTGCAGAAGGGTAGATTTTTGATGTCAGAGAGCCAATCGTTTTTGAAAACATAGACAACAGCAGCTTTGGTGAATGTGGCAACGGTATAGCCCCAGTCCCAGAGAGAGATTTCGTTATGAGGACGACGGTTATCTGCCAGACCTTTACTCATCAATGCTTTCATCTGCATCAACCAGTCGGATCGTTGGTCAGTAGTTATTTGTTCGATGTTGTCTAGTGGTAAATTCTTGAGTGCATTTGTCAATTCTTGAATTGAAGTTGTACCAACCTGCTCCTCAACGCCAAAAGGTGTAGCACGAAATACGCTGCTGTAGGATTGCTTGTGTTGGTCAGGCTCTCCTTCTTTTTCAATGTGAGCAATGCCATGTAGATAGCCTACAAGCAGTCCAGGCTGCATTGATTTACCAATCACATTTCTCCAAGTTTCTGTTTGATTTACTGCCAGCCCAGTATTGAGCAAAAGTGGCATTAGCTCAGCAAAGTTGTATTGCTCGTTATTCCATGTCAATTCAATTTTCTTAAGAAGTGTAGTTAGATCTGCTCTTTCACTAAACGCACAAGGTATCTGTGTAGCCGTATTCAAAATTCCTTTGATAAATTCTGCACTTGGATCGTTGGCTATATCGGTGTAATGAGTGTAAGTATCAATAGCGCATGGATCAGATAGTAAATTGTGTTCATATTCCACTTTGGGTTTACTTGAATCGTGCGGTTCTTGGCTCTTCAGAAAGCGATCGCTCATTTTACCCAAATCATGAATTAATCCAAGAGCTTCCATCAACAAGATCATCCGCCGCTGCTCATCAGATGGTCGCCAGAATGACCCACTCATGTTTCACCTCTATTTGTCGTGTCATAAACCACTTTTGTAGATGAAAGGATGTTCCGTTTTCGCAGCCAATTGCGACTCTGCTCAATACTTATTTTGCCAACTAAATCAACCTTTCTATCTAACAATTGGGCTAATTCTGCCTCAGCCTGGAGCAGATCGCGCCAACTCCAGCGAGTATTTGGTTTAAGGACATATAAAAAATCGACATCGCTGTTTACATCAAAATCATCACGCAAGATCGATCCAAAGACTGACAATTCTGCAATTTGCCAGCGTTGACAAAAGGCTTGGATAGTGTCGATTGGAAGGGCGATCGCTAATTGTGTGAATGCTTCTATTTGTGTTTTTGTCATAATTACTGCGAAGAAGTATCTAAATTTTTGGCTATTTCTTGGGCGCGATCGCTCAGCTCGCTCAAATTAATCGCGTTTATTGTTCCTCATCTCCTTCAGACTGCGCTAATTCCTGAGTAACCCTCTCAAATACCTGCCGTGCGATCGCTAGAGCTTCCTGAGCGTCGCTGGACTCTGGCAACCCTTCTGCCAAAGAACCAGGTAAGGCATCTGGATAGCGGGTAGGGATGTAGAAGCGATCGAGGAGTTGTACATCTAGGGCGATCACAGCCAGAGGGTTTGGACTAAGCAAATTTACCAAATCTCCCAATCGATGAGTGCAGGGTGGAGTCTGCTCCTGAGCAATCGAGCTTTGGTTGTTTGCTCCCCACATTGCTGAGAATGGAAGCAGGCCTGATTGTACAGTTTTTCTGTCATTGCCAATTCCGCCATCCGCAAATCCTCGCGGGCAAACACCAGCCAGCGCTCATGCTCTGCGCTCATATAGCACCCTGCCTTTATTCACAATTTCATCTCGCACAAATGCCCGCTCTTGACACAACTGCTGAAACTCGCTGGGTGTGTAGACCAGCACATCTAGACCCACCTTTGGTTGCAGCAACCGCAACACTTCTTTAGTTCGCTCCAAAAAACGTTGGTTAGTTTCTTTAACAATCACTAAGTCAATATCAGACCATTCATGCACTGCTCCGGTTGCCATTGAGCCAAACACCCACACAGATTGAGGATCGTAGGTTTCCTGTAACATTGCTACATAGCGGCGAAGTTCTGCCTCCAGTAATTGCTTGCGAGTGCTCACTGTATCTAATTTAGGCATTGCTGCCACCTCCAAGCTGTTGTGCTAGTTCGGTTGCTGTTGTCACCAGCGATTCAAAAGAGTTAAATTCTCTGTCTGAGACAGATGATTTTGGCGGCGGTGGTTCCGGTTCAGGCACTGGCTCTTGTGTAGTGGCTTTTGCCAACTGGCGACCCTCACGTTCCCACCACTTTTCAGCCTTATCGTAAAGCTGCTTCTCTTTCTTGCCAAGTCTCCCTTTCAGATATTCAGCTTCAGACTTGAGGCTACCGTCAGAACTTTGAAAGTCTGGGTGAAGTTGTCCATGTGCAATCAAATAGCGGGGTAGCTCAGGTTCAGATTGCTTGATTTCGGGTTCATTTAAGGCTGGCAAATCTGCCCGAATCGCTAATTCTCCCTTCCCTTTAACATCTGCAACGCCAAAACCACTGCTGGTCTTTGCTCCAAAGCCGTAAACCGTGAGCATGGCTTCTACTCCTGCTGCAACTAGTTCTAAATCGTCAGCAACTTCCTTTTTTCGTTCTTCTTCAGTGACTTGAGTCTTTTCAACCGTCCAAAACGGTACATACAGAATTACCAATTGGCCTGTTGCTCCGATCGGAACACATTCAATTTGAATTGGTCCTCGTTTGGAAGTACCTTTTTGGCGATCGTGTGGGTTAATCACTTCTAGTTGTTTATCCTTGTCAACATTGTCAAAGAAGGATGGATAAAAATAGAGGCGACCTGATTTCAGCTTCTTATGATCTTCCTCCTCACGCTCGTTACCAAAAAGTCGAATAATTTGTTCGTTATCCTCTTTATGTTCTAGCTGCCATAATGCTGCCCGTAATGACCCTTTCCAGCTTGTCGGGGCAACCATCGGGGTTTGAAACACCTTGTCTTTGCGGACGGGGTTATCAAGCAGGTGAAAGGCGCGATCGTCTTTGCTCAGGTAAGGCTTTCGCTGTTTGAAGGGGACGTGCAGCATGAAACTGAGAGAGGGGAAGTGTCTAAGATCATCAAGCTTTGGAGTGAAGCCAAACTGATCAAATTTTAGATTGCGATCGATTTTTTCATAGCGATCGCGCCAACCATCTAGAGACTTTGCCTTATCTTTCGTTTCCATTGCCTGACACAACCAGGAATCATGGGTTGCAGAATAGTCATATTGCATCATACACCTCTAGGCATTTTGCATGGTTACACCTTCGTAAATCTCGGTTAGGCGAATCGCAAACTCAACCGACGAAAAGACTACGGTCTGCTGTGCCTCTCGGTACTCTTTAAGAAACCAATATCCTTCTGCCGTCTTGGTAAATTGTTTAACATACACCTGATATTGATCGACTAGCACATACTCCTGAAACTCAGGGATGGTACGGTAAGCATCAAACTTATCGCCTTGGTCGTAATTGCGGGTACTTTTAGATAGCACTTCGACAATTATCTGAGGATTCGTGACCGTATCTGTCCGATCTGAATAATAGGTGGGATCTCCTGAAATGAGCATCACATCTGGATAGGTAAAGAGTCGCCAAGTCGGAATCCAAAGTCGCACATCCCCAATGAAAACTTTGTAGGGCTGCTGCCGCAAAGCAAATTTTAGGTGGGCATAGAGATTGCCAGCAATTTCATTATGGTCTGTACTACCACCTGTCACGGGTACAATCTCTCCATCACGATACTCACTTTTGTCTTCTGCTATTGCTTCCAAGTCCAGATATTCCTCTGGAGTGTAAAAGCGGGATTGAACTTGAATTACCATTGATTTATCTCCAATTATTTCCCTATATTGCTGCTCTCTTTGACTTTTAATAAGCTATATAGAAATGACTCGGCGCTGCTTTCATTCAGTTTGACTTTATCTCTTACTAAGTTCATCTCACGCCAACCATGCAAGATATAGTGGGTTTTCAGGTGTTGATAAATAACATCTACGATCTTTTCTCTGTCCCAGCCATTTTTATAAACCTCTGCTTTTGTAGGAACCCAACCCCAAACGCGCATTAACTTGTTATCTTTATAGGAACGAGAAACTTTAATTTTGGCAGCTTGGCGATCGCCTTTCTCAACACCCATGAGGAAGTGCCGTAATTCTTGTTCTTCTTTCTCTTTGTTGTTGCTGCTGTCTTTATATTTTTTAGTAATGGGTTTATTACTTTGATTTTGCTGCTGGGACGTAGTTTCCTGCGTTCTGAAAAGTTGCCGCAGGTCATACTTCAAGTTGAAAGTGTCTTGCTCCTTAAACAAAGAGTTTGGGTTTTTGGGTTGAATCTTTGCCAGGAAAATGTTTTGTAGCGAAGGCATATCCTCATTGGGAGACTCGCTTTTAGGGATTGTAATGAGCCAGTCACAGAGAGGTTGTGTATTGATACGACTTCCCTCTACCTGAATCACACCAAAACCCATTTGGGGCCGTGCTCCCAATGCCGACCAATAAGCGATGAATTGAATTAATCCACCGATGACTTCTGGCTTAAAGTTTGGATGCAGACTCTGAATCTGAATAGTGAATGTGCCTGATCTTGGCTTGTCTTTGAGATCTTTAGGAAAATACCAAGTCGGAGGTTTATCCTTCTTATTATTTGAACGCTCAGCTTGAATTGTTGAGGTGACGGCCTTGTCAGGCTCAGTGTTGTCTTGAATTACTTCTAGTCGAAACTTCCGTTTCTGCCCTTCTGCACCAAAAATTTTGCAGATCTCACAAAGTCCATTTTTAGATGAGCATTTTTGCTCGGTTGGATCGCAGGCAATTCCTCCCATGCCCCGCACTAACACTTCCATCCACCAGCGCAGGCTACCGAGAATGCCAGTTTCGTGGATGCGATCGCACTTCCCCGCTTCCACACCACCAGTCCACAGAGGCGTTAAGGTTTTGATTTTGACTTCCATCGGGTTTGCCTGATACAGATCATTTCAAGGCTTTGCGAGCCAGTTTGACATAGGTTTTGACTGTTTCATAGGGCATTTCTAGATCCTGAGCGATCGCCGCCAAACCTTCCCCCAATTCTCGCCGTGCCAGAATTGTTGCCCAAGTTTGAGCAATTTGAGAAGCGCGATCGCCCCCTGTTCTTCGACGCTGAGCCATAAATAATGCCGTGAGTTCAGCAATGCGTTGGGCTAGGATATCTTCAACGGTCGCCGATGTCGGGGCACTCTCAGACCAGCCCGGTTGGGTCTGTCCCAGTCCAAAAGTGGTTTTGTGTCCCGTGCCAGCGTAAGGGGCTAAATGACCCAGAGCCATAAAAAGCTGCACCCACTCCAAGTCTGAGCGGGCAGCCGCCGCAATCCCAAACTGTACTGCACCCGTGAAACCCGTCACGGAGCCTCGCTTGCCCGCCATCACCTTGCTCGACTGAAGCTGGTGGCGCAGAACCACCACGGAGCGATCCACCCAGGCTAGAAATGCCTCTTGTTCATACACCTGCTCCGAAAAATGATTCCAGCGGCGCAGGTAGCTGTGAAACATATTTTCAGGGATGGGTAAGGGTAAATGATTACCCCGATGCCGAAAACTAGTAACCGAGGTAAAGGTGAGGGTCACCGTAGATGGATCTGGAATAGGAGTAGCCAGCAATTGGGCATAGGTAGTAGGGGTATGAGAGATTTCCCAGTCCAAGATACGGAGGACACCCCCATGGCGAAAGGTCACTTCTGTGGGGGGGGCTTGCAGCCATTGACGTAGCCATGCCACTACCGGTTGAGAAAGCGCTGTGATCGTCCACTGGTAGGTTTGGTTAGGGTTGAGGAGGCGCGATCGCCCTTGAGATTGAATTGATCCTTGCAGGGCAGAGATCGTAAAAGGCTTTTCCGACTGACCATCGTGTAAGTAGCTGGACAGTTCAAAGTCTTGGCGGCGGACTTGATCCAAAAACCAAGAATGCAGGTCGGTGGTGTATTGAGGTGGAATGGCGATCTCCTCCACAGGCCGTAGGACTAAGGTTAGCCCCAGTAGTTCCGTCTGATCAGGCCAAGTCAGGATGGGTTTTTGTTTGCGTTTATGAGGGGTTCGCGGTTGTGCCATGGCTAGAAGTTACAGGGACACTTTATTCTACTGAATTTCCATCCCCAAATGAGGACAGTATTCTTTGAATTCATGCTTGCCCAGGGTTATGCAGGGGTTAGATTGACAACACTCAGCTCAAACAGTCAGCAACTTAATTATGAGGTATACCTTAATCAGCAAAGGATAATAAGAGGCTGTTTATAAAGTAAAGATAAAAATGCACTCGATCCTTGTCCCTGCAGCTTTAGCGTGACATTATAAGTTGCGTGGGACTGGGACTATGTCTAATCGAACATACGCCACCGATCTGACGGAT
>JAAUOM010000008.1 GCA_012034865.1 Acaryochloris sp. CRU_2_0
AGTCGTTCACCCAAAACAATCACCCCCAGAAGTACGGAAATAAGGGGATTAATGAAATACCCAAGGCTTGGATTTCAATCACGCGATCGCTGTTGACACCATAATGTAAAGTCCCCAGTTAAAGGCCAGAATGCTGGCAGAACCTAATAGTGGCAGGAATTGTCTGGGTTGTGAGAGGAGTTTACTCAAGTCTTGCCAGCGTTTTTGGATAAGCAATATTCCCAGCAACAACAGGCCAGACCACATCATGCGATGGCTCAAAATTTCCAGGGCAGACACTGAACCTAATAGTTTCCAATACACGGGGAAAAATCCCCAGGTTCCATAGGCCAAAATTGCGTACACTATTCCCAACCGCTGAGAAGTCATGAGTGTTTGCTAGAGATATCGGCCCTTGCCACTACCGTGCCACCCACGTCGTAGCCCAGAATAGCTGGAAAAGTACGCGGCATCCGACTCATTTGCCGAATTTTGCAATCCACTGGATTGATAGAGGTGGCATGAACTTTAATCAGCAGATCCAATTCAGCGATCGCAGGCTCCGGTCGTTCCATCATCTGAAACACCTCAGTGCCGCCATTGCCTGTAATCACCATTGCCTTCATGAAATTGCCTTCTATCCGCTCTGTCGTAAAGATCTATCAAAACTGCTGTACTTCTTGAATTCTGCTCTAAATCTGCGGACAGGGGGAGATTCTTGATCAAAATAATCTGCAAAGCTTTCCAGTGACAAACCCACATCTGTAAAGGCCATAATCTCATCTACCGTGAGGAGGTAAGGGATTTGTCCAGAATTTTCCTGTGTATCCCGACCTCGGCAAATAACCAGAAGTTGCCCTGCAAGTGCCACAAAATTGGCAATTTGCCGAATTGCGATCTGACGCTGGGGCGGTGGCAACACCTGAAGCGTATAGGATTCTAGAACAAAATCAAAGGCTTGAGTCCAAGATTCAGGTGGGTTCAACACATCTGCGACCCAGTATTGCGCCGTAGAACTCGGCCATCGCCTATGACACCAGTCAATGGCTGAGGCTGCAATATCAAATCCCACGACCTTGAATCCTTGCTGGCACAATGCCTCAACATCGTCTCCCAGTCCACACCCTACCTTCAAGGCTGTTTTGCCTTGACCGTCAATCTGGTTTTGGTCGAGCCATTGTATGAGATTGGGGTTAGGTTGCATATCTGCCCAGGGAATCGTAGCGTTGCCAGCGATCGCTTCCGCATAGAGATGCTCGAACCATTCAGTCGGTTTTCCAGCATTGATGTATTGGCTTGCTAGGATGCTTATGTAGGAACGATTGTCGTTCATGGTTGTGGGATGCCTTGGAAGATCGAGATTGGGCAGCAGGCGCAAACCCAATGGATATAGAGGAATGCATTTCATAGGAGATGGAATACCTACATGAAAATGCCTCAAAGCGTTGCAAGGATACACAGGTTGGGGTCAGATATAATTGACGGGTAGTCCTATTCAGGTAAGATGGACATAACCTCTATCATACAAAGCTTTCAGAGCTTAGAGCCAACCTTGTAGACCTGAAGTATCCTGGCTTTTTTCATGTATTTGCAGCTACAAAGCCAAGACATTAACGAAATAATCGGCACTTTGGGCTATCTCATGGGCAGATATTTGCATTTTTCTGCATAGCAGTAAATCAATGAAATTGATGCTGGCAGGGAATTTCAACCATCCCTACCTTTAGGGCACTACCCCACCATAGGACTAACCCATCCATAACTCCTCTTCATGCAACAACGCCATTGGGCACTTATCCCAGTTTAAAAAATTGATCTCGAGATGAAACTCCATCAACGCATTGCGCAAATCCTGCTCTAGTTTCGTCTGGTATAATTTGAGTGGTCAACGACCCACCCGCGGCGCATCGGAACAACAGCCTAACGTGACGAAGTTCAGCTTTTTGCTGACGGCGAAGACCCATCGGTAGACCGGGGGAAAAGGACAGGGCAATGAGTAGATCTATCCCTCGAATCAACAACAGACAAGAATTTCTTAGATCTCTGGCCATCCATACAAGAGGGATGGCTTCATAGAACGTCCATTGAGAGTGTTCCCGTGTTATTTGAGCAGACAACTGTCAGAGCATTCTTGCAGAAGACATTAACGTGTCAATCTGCGACTCCTATCCAAGAGCTATTCGATGTGCTTCAGGATCACTCTGGCTCTGGTACCCCTACATTTTCAACCTCTACTCCTAGCTCTGAAAGTGAGCCTCCAACTAGCCGATTAGATCTGTCTCAGTTAGTGGTTGTGAATGAGCAACAGCAACCTGTAGGTTTGCTGCCCCTATCGCAGTTCATCCACTTGTTTTTGGAAGAGCAGCAATTAGACTACGCCCTATCTCCGGATCAACCCATCGCTACCTGGGTTAATTTGCATCATCATCCTTTGCAGTGTGTGCCTGAAACCTATTCACTGAAGCAATTCTGGCATTATTTGCAGACCTTTGCTGAAGGGAGTAGCCTCTCTTGGGCCATTGTCAAAGCCTCAACAGGGGAATATTTGGGTCTACTGGATGCCCCGCGATTAATTCAATTTCTTGCCCAAAACACTCCCCTCAGCGTTGCCATCAAATTTTCATCGGATTTGAAAAGTTCCTTATCCCCCAATCTAGGGCTGTCCCCTACTATTCCGCCAAACCCAGGTTTGACAAGTCTGCCAGCACAGCCACCCCCATCGACAACCCCTGTGCGAGCAGATCTGAGTCCAGAACTTTTGGCAGAAATTAGTCATGAGCTCAAATCGCCGCTGACGGCTGTTCTCAGTTTATCTAATGTACTCAGCCATCAAGGCATTAGCACTCTATCCAAGCGCCAGATGCAATATGTGCAATTGATTCATCAGAAAAGTCAACAACTGATGAGTATTGTCAATCATTTACTGGATTTAACTCAGATTCACTCGCATCCCCAAGCCGAGTCTAGAACAACCGTTAAGTTGGATCGCCTCTGCAAGGATGCGATCGCCCAAGCCAAGCGACATTATGCCCTAGAACAGGGGACTACTGATACAACGGTCTTGAGCGTTCAGCTCTTTGTGGGTGACCCCTACAGCACCCTCACCACGGATGAGCTGAAACTGGGTCAGATCCTCGTTTATCTCTTACACAATGCCTTCAATTTGAGCAATGGCCAATCCGCCGTTCAATTACAGGTCGAAGCATGGCAAGAGTGGGTTCTTTTCACAATCCAAGATACGGGTATTGGGATTCCATCCCAGCAGCAGGATAGGGTTTTTCAATTCCCACAAACCTGGACTCATCCAGCATTAGAGACTTTAGCAAAAACAGGATTAGGGTTGATTGTCGCTCAACGCTTGGCGGAGCAATTAGCCGGGGACATTAGCTTTGTATCCAACCCTGAGTCAGGTAATCGCTTCACCCTATGGCTCCCCACTGATCCAGGTTGGAAGAGCAAAACGACAGACAATACCAGGGGGTTAGTCCTCATTGCTGCTTGTGATTCTCAACTGATTAACCCCTTAACTCAACATTTAACCCAGCGATCGCTACGAACTGTAATTGCCCGCTCAATGCCGGATATCCTTCAGAAAATCAACACCTTCCATCCTCAAGCCATACTCTTGCAAGCAACCTTAGCCCCATCCTCTAGCGAGGAGATATTAGCAACACTCAGCCAGAATGACTACCCTCAACCGATCCTACTCATTGGCCGAGAAGAAGATTGTCAGCGTACCTTAGAAGCGGGAGCCAAAGACTGCTTAACCTTAGGCACCCTCGATCAAACCTTAGATCAATGGCTCGATCAATGGCTAACCCAGCTCCCCCGCCCTGAGGACACCCGGTTTCCCTGTGATCAACGTGGGATAACCCCTCCACCTTTACCTTCCCCAGCTAAAAAATTGACTGTTCTCCATCTAGACCCTAGCTCGGATCCAGTTGCCTTCATTTCCTCTGTGCCTGAAATCATTCAAGCCCTGCAACGCCATCACTGGCGTGTGGTATCCACCACAACCGTGGAAGAAGCCGAACTGCTGGCCAACATTTGGAACCCCAATGTGGTGCTCTACACTGCCGATGATCCGGCTCCATTGCTGCAAATAAGCCCTGATTCACCCATCGCCCAGTATCCTGCTGTCATTCTCAATCCTGAGGTGCTAAAAGTGGTGAACGAACGCGGAATTCTCAGAACTCTGATAACTTCTGCCTTGGCTGCTAAGCAGTCTACCCCTGAACTATCAGTGGCGTCTTTGCTGTTCCAGATTTTAGAGGAGATCCCCTTTAAAGCTGAACAGGCAAAGTGAACAGGCAAAAGTAATAAAGGCAAAAATATTAGGATATGAGAATTTTACTCCTCGGCGCTCAAGGTCAAGTGGGTCAAGAGTTACAAGTGTTGTTACCAAGGGTGGGTGAACTCTTGGCGGTGGGCAGAGACAAGATCGATTTGGCGGTTCCTGAGCGTCTCTATGACTTAATCGCTCCTGTGCAACCGGAAGTGATTGTGAATGCAGCGGCCTATACTGCTGTGGATCGGGCTGAAACTGAACCGGAGTTAGCCCATAAAATTAATGAACAGGCCCCGACCCGGTTGGCCGAAATTGCTCAATCCTTGGGGGCGATGTTGGTGCATCTTTCCACTGATTATGTTTTTGATGGCACTCAAAGTCATCCCTATACGGAAGCAGACAAACCCAATCCCCAGAGCGTGTATGGTCGCTCAAAATGGCTGGGTGAGCAGGGAATACGGCAAAGGTGTGAGCAATATATTATTCTGCGAACGGCTTGGGTCTATGGGCAATATGGCAAGGGTAATTTTGTGAAGACGATGCTGCGCTTGGGGGGAGAACGCTCAGAGGTACGGGTGGTTGAAGATCAAGTTGGCACACCAACATGGGCTGGGGATATTGGTGGTGCGATCGCAGCCCTTCTTCAGCATTGGTTCACAGCAGATCCAACGGCTAGAGCAGACCTAGCTGGCACCTACCACTTCACGAATCGGGGCGTTGCCAGTTGGTATGACTTCGCCGTAGCCATTTTTGCCGAAGCCCAATCCCTCGGTTTTCCCCTCCAAGTTGAGCAGATCACACCCATTACCACCGCTGATTATCCTGTAGCAGCTCAACGCCCTGCCTATTCTGTCTTGAGCAACAGCAAAATTACGCAGCAATTAGACTACCTCGCTCCTCACTGGCAACAGTCCCTTCGCCAACTGCTACAAGCTTTACTCTAGCGAGACCCCATCTGCCCCCTTTCCCCGGTTGCGATTGCCCTAGGGCAGTCAAATCACAGTGACCCCCTTGCCAGGGGTAATCCCTCAGTTTCTAATAGAGTAGACCCTCGAACAATTCTTCTTTTATGAATGTGAATGCGTCAACCTTGACGAATGCATTGCCTGACAATCCTTGCTTCTTCAGCATTCGGTAAATATGACCGATTCCACACCAGAGCCTCAAATCGTCAATATTCGCGATCGCCAGCAACAGTTAATTCGGCAGCGACGACAGCGATTTAGACGCAGTGCATGGCGAACCCTAGTTACTTTGGGATTCACGATTGGTCTAAGTTGGGCTGTCTGTCAGCCTGAGTGGCAAATTCGTTCCTCGCATCAAGTAACCCTAACAGGGAATCAACAGATCGATAGCCGAACCCTCGAACATTTAATGGCGATCCAGTTCCCCACCTCTTTAATTCGGTTTAAACCCCAAGCGCTGATTGCCAAACTCAAAGCCAATGCCCATCTCAATGAAGTTGTGGTCAGCCGGAAACTATTTCCGCCTAAGGTGAAGGTGGTGGTGCACGAGTTACCCCCTGTGGCCATAACGGCATGTGAAGGCTGTGTGTTAGTCCTCAACCGAGATCAATCTGACTCCTTAACCTTAGGTCCTGCCAATGTTTGGTTATTAGATCGGCGTGGCGTTGTTCTGCCAGTGGATAGCTATCCGAAGCTAAAGAAAGCTCAGCAACTGCCTGCCTTGACCCTCTCCTCTTACTTACAGCCTGTCCCGCAGGTGACCCGTCAACCGAAGCAAGCTAATCCCGTTCTATCATCGGCCAAATGGGTTACTATCAATCCGCAAAAACAGAAAGACTGGCAACAGATGTATGCATTAATAGAGGCGAGTCCGGTAACTATTCAACATCTCAGATGGGCAGATGCCAATCAACTGGTGCTACAAACTCAATTGGGGAATATTCGATTAGGTCCCTATAGCCCCAAATTCAAACGCCAACTGCAAGCGTTGGATGAGTTACGAACGCTCTCGAAATCAGTGGATCCTCAACAAATTGTATACATTGATCTGGAAAATCCAGAAAATCCTGTTCTAGAATTGCGGAATTCCTCTCAAACCCAATCTAAGCCTGAGCCGTAATCAACCATAATCAGCACTTCTCTCGACACATATTGTTGAGAAATGAGTTTTGCCTAGCGATAATTCCTAGATTTGCTACGAATATCGCTGAATTGGTTTTTGGAGGAACTTGTCCTATAGTTGAGTAACAAAGATTGCCCAATCCTTTTTTGTTGTTCACCATAATCCCCCAATGACGCCTCCAGATCAATCCTTTACAGACACTTTCTTTACTAATGAGAACCATGATCTCCTCAATACAGATCCTAGGGATCAATTGGGAGAGATTGGGGATGCCACTGAGTTCAATTCGCAGGATAGCCTAGAAGATATTTTTGACTTTGAAGGCGATAGTGCCCCATCGGCGGTGCCCTATAAGGATGTGAGTATGGAAGACGACAATATTGTGAGGCGGGGTGCAGCCACCATTAAAGTCATTGGTGTAGGAGGGGGGGGAGGCAATGCAGTCAACCGTATGATCTCCGGTAATGTGGTGGGTGTTGAATTTTGGTCTATCAATACCGATGCCCAATCCTTAACCCAATCTTCGGCGGCTAAACGCTTGCAAGTGGGCCAAAAACTGACGCGCGGTTTAGGGGCAGGGGGCAACCCAGCCATTGGTCAAAAAGCTGCTGAAGAGTCACGAGATGATATTTCAGCGGCCTTGGCAGGTTCGGATTTAGTGTTTATTACCTGTGGGATGGGTGGAGGCACAGGAACGGGTGCAGCGCCAATTATTGCTGAAATTGCCAAAGAAATAGGCGCTTTAACGGTCGGTGTTGTGACTCGCCCGTTTACTTTTGAGGGGCGTCGCCGTAGTCACCAAGCGGAAGAAGGGATTACAGCTTTACAAAGTCGAGTGGATACCTTGATCGTCATTCCCAACGATAAAATTCTCTCGGTGATTGCAGAGCAAACCCCTGTACAGGAAGCTTTTCAGACGGCGGATGATGTTTTACGGCAAGGGGTTCAAGGCATTTCTGATATTATTAATGTCCCTGGTCTGGTCAATGTTGATTTTGCAGATGTCAAGGCCATTATGGCTGATGCTGGTTCGGCAATGATGGGCATTGGTATTGGTTCTGGAAAATCGCGGGCAAAAGAGGCGGCGATCGCCGCCATTGATTCTCCACTCTTAGATGCCTCGATCCGGGGTGCAAAAGGTGTAGTCTTCAATATTACAGGTGGTCAAGATCTCACTCTTCATGAGGTAAACACCGCCGCAGAAACCATCTATGAAGTCGTAGATGCCAGTGCTAACATCATCTTTGGAGCCGTCATTGACGATGCCTTGCAAGGGGAAATCAAAATGACTGTGATTGCCACGGGCTTTACTTCAGAGGGTGGATCTCCTTCTCGCAAGACCGATACCCCTAAGCCCAAGGCCACGGTTGATACCACCCCTCAAAAGCTTACACCCAAGGCTGTTAGCCAGCGTCCCCCCGCTAGAGGTTCTAATCTAGACATTCCTGATTTTTTGCAAAAGCGTCGCCCTGGACGCTCTTAGGGTGATCTGTGGAAAAATTTTTATCTAGGGACAAGCGGTTATCCGCCCTTGCTTGTCTCATTCAACCTCAACAGAAGCATTAAAAGTAGCCCCAGGAATACGGGTGAAGAATTTAATTAAAACTCACCAATTTGACTATCGATAAGCGCAATTGGGAATGCTAAGATTGCCTAGAACGTGTTTTGGGGACCCGCAGTGATCCGTTCCGCTACTCTTACTCTGCAACCGCCACTTCCCTTAGTTGCAGAGAATAATCGTCTTAAAATTTTCTCTGGTTCTGCCAACGTTCCCCTAGCTCAAGAGGTTGCCCGCTATTTAGGGGTCGATCTCGGACCGATGGTGCGCAAGCGCTTTGCGGATGGAGAACTCTACGTCCAAATTCAAGAATCGATTCGCGGCTGTGATGTCTATCTGATTCAGCCGACTTGCCACCCGGTCAACGATAATCTCATGGAGCTGTTGATTATTATTGATGCTTGTCGGCGGGCATCCGCTCGGCAAATCACGGCGGTGATTCCCTACTATGGCTATGCCAGGGCAGACCGGAAGACGGCTGGACGGGAATCCATTACTGCTAAATTAGTGGCCAATCTGATTACCCAAGCCGGAGCCAGCCGCATTTTAGCGATGGATTTACACTCAGCTCAAATCCAAGGTTATTTTGATATTCCCGTGGATCATGTCTACGGTTCGCCCGTCCTCCTAGATTATTTAGCCCGCAAAGAGCTCCCGGATCTAGTTGTTGTTTCTCCAGATGTGGGCGGTGTAGCCAGAGCCCGCGCCTTTGCCAAGAAACTAAACGATGCCCCCCTGGCCATTATCGATAAACGGCGACAGGCTCACAATGTTGCGGAAGTGATGAATGTTGTGGGCGATGTGGCGGGGAAAACGGCTGTCCTGGTGGATGACATGATTGATACTGCCGGGACGATCTCTGAAGCGGCGCGGCTGTTGCGCCAAGAAGGTGCTCGCCAAGTCTATGCCTGTGCCACTCATGCTATCTTCTCTCCCCCTGCCGTAGAGCGGTTATCGACGGGACTGTTTGAAGAAGTGTTGGTTACCAATACCACACCGATCCCACCAGAGCGGCACTTCTCCCAATTACGGGTGTTATCCGTCGCTAGTTTAGTGGGAGAAACCATCTGGCGAGTCCATGAAGATAGCTCGGTCAGCAGTATGTTTCGGTAATCCTCTGGCTTCTGATCGGCCTGGGATCCGAGTTCATGTGTCTGGGTAAAAAGAATCGCGATCGCTCCGTTCTGGCAGGAGCCAATCCTCATTTTCACCCCCAATTAACACTTGTTTAATCTCAATAAATTCTTGGTTAAATTGCTGGAGGGCGTTGAGCAAGACATCGAGGGCGATCGCATCACTCGTGCCTAAATCAAACCAGCAGCGCGCCCAGCATCCCTCATGCTCAATCTCACTCATATTGTGCATTAGAGCCATGAGGTTGTTACCAGACTCCGTATGATAGTCCAAATAACTTAACTCGTAGCCCGCATCTTGTACCTGCAAATTCTCAGCATTAAAACCCCCTAATTTCCCCAGAAAAAACCAGGAATCAAAAACTTCTTCTAAATATTGTTTTTCCTGCCCAGACAGAACCGTCTCAAACTCTAACCATATCCATACATCAAAGGGATTAAATTCGCGGAACTGAATATCCATAGGTTACAAATAATACAACTGATTGATAGTAGCGCTGAATTTTTTTGACCCTTCAACCCCTCCACTTCTGGTTCAGTACGGGCACACTCCAAAGTTGGAACCTCTAGTCAATAGAGTTGGGCAAAAAGATTCCTCACCTTCAATTCTGCTCCTGATTGTAGTGGATGGGATTACGCTAAAACTATGCTTCGATTAAAACAACTCCTTTATTATCCAGCAGCGACCTCCACTGCTATCCTCAAACAGATCAACCTAGAACTACCACCCCAGCAAATGGGATTGGTGATTGGTCCGAGTGGATCGGGCAAGAGTACCCTTCTAGAAATTGTGGCTGGCCTAGCGACACCAACGGCTGGGGTTCTCTATTGGCGTCAACAGGAACTCAAGCCTCATGATTTACAACAGTTAGCGGGTTTGGTCTTTCAATTTCCAGAACGGCATTTTTGTGGTGGCACTATTTTGGAGGAACTCCGCTTAGGTCATCCTGAATTGGGTTCAGAACAAGTTTATCAAGCCTTGACAGAAGTCGGATTAGAAGATTTATCTCTCTTCACCTCTCCCCAGTCGTTGAGTGGTGGTCAACAGCGGCGTCTTTCCCTAGCTGTACAGTTGATTCGTCAGCCCCATCTATTGCTTTTAGATGAACCCACCGCAGGCTTAGATTGGTCTATGCGCAAGCAATTGGCCACTTTACTAGCCAAGCTCAAACAACACTGGAGTCTGTTAATTGTCACCCACGATCCGGCAGAATTGGTCAGTATTGCCGATCGCTGTTGGATCTTAAATCATGGCGAATTAGCCCCCACTGATCCCAAAATCTTAAGTTTGCAATACTCTTCTGCCCCCTTGTAAAGTCTGATACCCAGGATCTGTTCCCCGCCTTTATGCCCCTATCCCGATACGACTAGCCAAACCCGGAGCAAGGGGCATCAAAATTGCCACCATCAAAAACAGTGCCACTAGCCCTAACAACGCTCTCGTATCATCCGGCTCCGTCAATTCATCTAAACTAGGTCGTTCTAAATCGCGTTGTAGAAATAGGATAATAATCGCCCAATACAACGCAATAGAATTCGCAAGGGCAATAATCGCTAATAAAATCATCGTGATCCAGGTGGCTCGGCGGGCAATTTGGCGTCCATAGATGGCCTGAATAATCCGACCCCCATCTAGAGATCCCGCTGGCATTAAGTTTAGCGCTGTGATCACTAAGCCAATCCAACCTACACCCACTAAAGGGTGAACCAGCACCGGGGAAGTTTGTAGAGCCTCTCCTAGAAACAAGTGGGCTAATGTCCCCACTAAAATGGAGCTACGCAAAAAAGTGATATCTAGCGGCAAGACAGGGATAGAAGGCGACAGCAAGAAGCCAATAATCAGCAATATCAGGGCAAACAAACCGCCTGCAGCTGGACCGGCCAAAGCAATATCAAAGAGGCTTTGGCGATGGGGTAATAGAGATTCAAATCGATTGAAGATGCCAAAAGAGCCGATTTGGAGTGCTGGGAAGGAGAACGGCCAACTCAACTTGACCTGATAGCGTTGGGCTAAAAAGCGATGTCCGCCTTCATGAACAGCTAACACACTCATTAAGCCAATGCCAATTGGCAGAGCATCTAGGAAGCGTTCAGGATGATCTAAAAGGTTAAACGATAAAAGAAAACCACCCGTAATCAAGCAAGAGGTAAAAGTAGCAATACTGAGAATGACCGCCAATAGGTTTTGAGTCCACCCCCCTGGTTTGGGGTCATTCCGACGCGGTAGGACAATGACGATGGGTTTACCCTCGGTATTGGACAGCAGGAAGAGGCGATATTGCTCCGGCAGTAAGGTTTCCAGTTGTTGCGTTAATTGAGCATGGACAACAGCGGCATCTCCCCGCAGATTGCCCTGAACAATCACCCCATCTTGATAAGGAACGGTTTCCGTGGCAAAGAAGGTGTCAATACCAAAGAGTCCTTGAATCACTTTGAGATCCGCAGCAGGAACAGGGGGGGAACCAAATTTTTTAAGGGAAGCTCTGGGATGGATGGCAAGGACTCAGCAGGGGTATGGGATGAGGAGGGAGGGGCGATGGAGGCAGAGGTGTTCTCCATAGGAGTCTCAGGGCTATCGGGGGGAGGCACAGAACGAGAATGGTTGGATTCTTGGTTGGCAATCTGGCGGAGGCGCTTGCCGAGGATAATGTACAGACTAATAGACACTACAATCCAAAACAGGACGCTAGCCAGGTTGAAGGTGATACCCAGGCTGAGGAGGCCAAAAAATAACAGCCAAGGACCCATCAGCACAACGGATTGCAGCCAAACCAATACGCCAATCTGACCTGCAGGCTGGGCACGATAATAGCCCCATCCTAAGATCACAAAAGCGACTAGAACAAGTAAGAAAGTCATAGGCTCTGTGGCGTCAATGGGGTGAACAGGATTATGTCATGCTCGGGCATGGCCAGTCGTTTAGGATTAGGATGGAGCTTGCAACGTGGTTTTGGAGACAATTCGAGTTTTTTTGCGATCGCCCTCGGACAAAGCTTCACCTTTTTGCAGGCGTGTCGCACTCCCTTGCAAAATGGTAGCTGCGTTTTCATCCCCCATCTGCAAGGCCGTATTCGCTGCCATTTGCAGCATAGTGGCAGCTCCTGCGCGATCGCCTGCTTGTAATTTCGTCTCGGCAATTTGCGTCTGCCGATACTTGGCTAAGGCTAAAATATTTTGCTGCACCTCCGGGTTGGTCTGGGGCTGATAACTTTCGGTAACCGTAATTTCAGCAGGAACTTTCTCCGAAAGCAGCCCCGTTTGGCCGAGGGCAGGATTATCATAACGCACTTGAATCGTGGCAATCGTCTGCCGACCCAAGGGCAATTGATCAATATAAAGATTGGCCAGCACGGTTCGTTTCATTTGGGTCATCAGATCACCCAGGCGCACCACCGCGAACTCACCTTCTTGGGTAATGGGTAACTCCACGGTTTCCGGAGTGACTTGAGCGACGGGTTTGAGGTTGGCTAAACGAACCCCAGGGCTGAGGACAAAGAGAAAATGGGCATTGGTCAAACCCACGGACTCAATGCGGGTAAACAGGTGATTAAAGGCATCCACGGCATTTTCGGGTTTCTCGATAAAGGAAAGACTGCCCCCACCTGCATCAGCAATTCCTTCTAGGACATCTTCATTCCAATGGCTACCAAAGCCTAGGGTATTGAGGGTGATGTTATAGCTGGCTGCCAATTCGGCAAATTGCTGACAGCGTTTGTTATCCCCATGTTCATTTTCGCCATCTGTGAGCAGAAAAGCTTGAGAAATCGTCCCTTGCTTGCCCACCGCCAATTCTTCAATGCCCAGTTTCATGCCATCATCAATGGCGGTGCCTCCCTTAGGTTCTAACCGTTGAATGAGGGCTTTAATTTGTTGGGGATCCTCGACGGTTTGATTGGGAATCAGAACCTTGGCATGGTGATCAAAGGCCACGACCGAGATGCGATCGCCCGGATTCAGTCGATCCACTAAACTTTGAGCCGCCTCTTTCACCGTCATCAAAGGTCGTCCAGACATCGACCCACTGTGATCCAAAATTAAACATAGGTTCAGGGGGGCATTGCGCTCACCCTTGCCAACCCCCGTCTCACTCACGGCAGATACAGCAATGGACAATTGTCGTTGTTGGGTCTCTTGGGAGGCATCTAAATGGTCATCATTGAGGGCTAGGCTCAAGCTGACATTCATAATCTATTTCTCTTCATGCAATCGTGATTCTGGTCGCTTTGCTTGGTTGGCTGGAATTGAACGATAGCTGCCCACTCTCACCAATAAGGATAGAACCCTTTACTCCCCTATCCTACGTCTTTGCGACTCAATGTTGCCCGATTAGGGGTATGTCTTTTCAGCTTATACCGTCAATAGATTGCCCCCCTAGCCGACCACTATTGAGAATTAGAGTGATGCAGAGTAGGATCGGGCGCGTTAGACTCCTGAATCTAGCCCCAATTCTCGTTGGAGTAATTCAATGGACTGGGGGTCAATATAGTTGCGGCAGCAGACAATTTTAGGGAGCCGAATTAAATCGGGTTCAGCCGCTAAAATAGCCGCTTTTAGGGTTTCGCAACTGGCTTGATCACTAATAATGGTCTGGGCATGACGGATGACGGCATTTAATTTGTAGGCGTCCTTACACTCAGCGCTCATCACATATACTTCTTCCCCACGCAGGCTGTAAATCATCACCTCGGCCACCCCTAACGTCCCAGAACTGAGACTAACCAACCCTAAACGGCTACCTTCGGGTAATGCCTTAATCAGTTCTAGCTCTTCCGAGTAGTCATAGATATCAATGGGAATAATGCGGAATGCCTTGGGATCACTGTGATCGGCTTGGACTGCCCCCAAGATTTCTTCCGCTTGGGTGGCAAAATAACGAACCGTCACAACCGTAGCAGCACTGCTGGATTTTAAGTTGACCGCTAATTCCTCTAGGAATACGAGTTGGATGGTAATGGATAGGGATTGCTGAAGTTCCTGCACCATAATTTCTCCCGCTCCCCAATCGTGTTTAGGAACCGTGATGATGACGCTGGTGCTAGCCCGCAAACGTTCGGTAATGGCATTGAGAACCAGCTCTTCTACTTGTTTGAGGGTATAGCCGCGTTGCAAGAAGCCATCTAAACTTTGTTCAATCAGTTCGGAGACTGGCGTAGCGGTTTCTGCTTCCGAAATGGGTAAGGATTCTTGACCCAAGGCTCGGACATAGATGCCAGAACCCACTTGGGCTTCTACAAAACCAGCCGTTTCTAAGCGTTCATAGACTTTGCTGATGGTGTTGCGGTGCAATCCCGTTTGCATGGCCAATTGCCGTGTACTGGGTAAGCGATAGCCCGGGGGAAATTGCCGAGATGCGATCGCAAAGCAAATTTGATTAAATAACTGCGTTGAAGCCGGAATCTCGCTGTCAGGCTGAATAGTAAACTGGACCATCATAGGCCAAGAAGGATGATAAAGCAGCAATCCCTCTATCATAGGAGTTGAGGAGAATCATTAACAGCTAAACCACCAAATCGAAATTGAGCTAACGACAATATATGTATTCATCATTGCAAAGCCTGATGTGCTGTTCTAGGGTGATGGCCTCACATAAATTAATGTTCTTTAGTCACTAGGAATGAGATATCACATCAGGAGAAGGGAAGGTGGTTGAGATTCATACAGACAGGATTGCCATCACCAATGCGGGGTTACTCATAGATGCCTATTTGGCTCAACCTGCGGAGCAAGGGTCTTATCCAGGGGTGATTGTTTTCCAAGAAGTGTTTGGGGTGAATACTCATATTCGGGATGTGACGGAACGCATTGCCCGATTGGGATACGTGGCCATTGCCCCGGCGCTCTATCAACGCCAAGCCCCAGGATTTGAAGTGGGTTATACCCCTGCTGAACTCGAACAAGGGAGAGCCTATAAAAATCAGACCACGGCAACGGAACTCCTCAGCGATATTCAAGCAACCCTCGCCTATTTAAGTCAAAAAGATAATGTTAAACCCGTTTTTGGCACCATTGGCTTTTGTTTTGGCGGGCATGTTGCCTATCTCGCAGCAACACTGCCGCAGATTAAAGCCACGGCCTCTTTCTATGGTGCGGGTATTACCACTATGACCCCTGGGGGTGGCCCTGCAACCTTGACGCTGACTGCCGCCATTCCAGGGGTCATTTATGCCTTTTTTGGTACCCAAGACGCTCTGATCCCTGCGGAGGATGTTGAGCAAATCCAGACCGCTCTACTGACCTATCAGATTCAGCATCAGATTTTTACCTATCCTGCTGAGCATGGTTTCTTTTGCGATCAACGCGTGAGCTATCAAGCGGAAGCAGCGGCTGATGCCTGGGAGCAAGTCCAGCAGATCTTTCAACAAGTCTTGTTAGGATCAGATCCACTGCATTTATAACCTTCACTCGTCTTCATCGGGTTGCAAAGACAATTGTTTGCCCGCAGTTGCCGAGGATCGACGCCGTCGACGACGAGGAGATGAGTTTGATGCATTCGCCACTGTCTTCTTTCCCGGTTTGTCTTCGGTAGGAAGCTCAATGGAAGTTGACACCTGCTTCTCAATAGCGGGGAACACCATAGCCACGGTTGTTGCCTGAGATGGCATTTCCACCTCAGATGGCTCAAGCTGACCAGAACCAGATAGTAATACTGTGGCTGATGGAGCTTGGGCTGATACAATTTCACTGGAAGAGTCGCCAGGGGATAAAATTTCGACAATGGCCGATTTGGGCTTTTTGATCTCTCCTGGGAAGAGTACCGTCGGAGAAATACCCATGAAGGCATAGATATCTTGTTCCTCTAGGGTCATTGCCACTGAAATAACTTCTGGAGGGGTTTCTTGGCGTTGGCGGAAACTACTGGGGCGATTTCGAGAACGGTCGTTACTGCCACTTTGGGTCGATCCATTGGTATCACTGATGATCACTTTACCAGGCTTCGGATCCGGGGAAGATCCTTGCCGAAGGAGACGAGGACTTAAGGAATCTTGAGTTAAATTGTCGCCCAATCTGGAGCGACGACGACGGCGACGATTACCCCTTTCTTGGTAGCTAGGGTGGTTGGTTAAATCTAGTTCTTGCAGATCCTCTGTGGCATCAAAGTGCAATGGCTCGTTGAAGGGAGCTGAGAAAATTGGCAGTGAAGCCCCAGCAGCACTCATGGTCTCAATTGGGCTAGTCTCAAACTCATCTAGTTCGCTCAGGGTTGGCAGGGTTTCACCTGGTAGCTTCACTAAGTGCCCTAAACCACCACAGGCAGGACAAGGCATACCGAATAATTCATAGATATTTTGTCCTTGACGTTTGCGTGTGAGTTCGACGAGTCCTAATTCCGATAATTGAGCAATTTGAGGGCGGGCTTTATCTGCTTTCAAGGCTTTATTGAAGTGCTCTAGAACTTGCAGTTGATCCCGCCGTGCATCCATATCGATGAAATCAATGATAATGACGCCAGCAATATTGCGGAGGCGGAGTTGACGGGCAATTTCAGCAGCGGCTTCACAGTTGGTCCACAAGACGGTTTCCCGAGCAGTGGCGGAGCGGGTAAAGGATCCAGAATTGACATCGACAACAGTGAGAGCCTCAGTACGCTCGATAATGATATATCCGCCGGAAGGCAGATCAACCCTAGGTTTTAAGGCCTCTCGAATAGCAGCATTTACCCGGAAGTACTCCAAAATTGAGGTGGGTTCTCGATGCTGATCGACTAGGACACCTTGGGGAAGTTTATTGGCATCGTTCCAGTTCACCAGATGTTGTTTGACCCGTTTGAGGCCAGAAGCAGAATCAACCACGATCCGGTTGACATTACTGCTATAGACATCCCTAAGAACCCTCTGAATAAAATCATTATCGCGATCTAATAGCGCCGGAGCACGGGTGGACGCGGCCTGTTGTTGCACACTTTCCCACTGTCGCTGTAATACCTCCAAATCCTCAATGATGGCTTCTTCAGAAACGCCCTCTGCTTCAGTCCGAACCAGAAGACCCATGCCAGCAGGTTTGATTAAAATACCTAAGGCTCGCAGGCGGTTGCGTTCATCTTCTGAGCGAATGCGGCGGGATAAATTGACACCTCGACCTGCGGGCATTAAGACCAGATAGCGACCTGGTAAAGAAATTTTGCCTGTGAGCCGTGGGCCTTTAGTTCCCGTGGGCTCTTTCATGATTTGAACTAAAACTTTTTGTTGGGGTGTTAATAATTCGGTAATTGCACCAGAATTACGCTTAAGGCGCACTGGGCCTAGGTCACTAACATGGATAAAGCCATTGCGTTCGGCATCACCTATGTTGACAAACGCGGCGTCAATGCCGGGTAAGACATTTTCGACAATGCCAAGATAGATATCTCCGACCTGATGGCTACCCGTGGCAACGATCAATTCTTGGATTTGATCTTCTGAAAAAACAGCAGCAATGCGATACTGCTCGGCAATAATGATTTGCTTGGGCATTCAAATTCCTCAAAAAAACTGAGCCAACAGACAACTAGGTTCATGTCTGGGGCTTAACTCGTATTAACAAAAGAGATTGGGAGTCTTGTTTGTTCAAGATCGATATAGATGTTTAGATGTTCGGCGACTGCATTGATATTTGGAAACTGATCGTAGATTTGTTGCCAGGGATATGGAAAGATTGCTTGAGAAAATTTTAGATCTTCTCGCAAGAGCAAAGAGTGATTCTTGCAATTCCAAAACTCAGGGGGTAGGAAGGAAAATCTTTACAAAGAGCTTCACGAGACCCCTAGGCAGAAGCCTAAATGAAACGGCCTGAGCGCCACCTCACTAGGTCTTGACATTAACAGCATTGCTAAATCCTGTTAAACCTCCCCATGTTCTGCTTTCTACGAAAGCTTGGGTATGGGAAATTTTGACATCTTGTTATTGGCAAAGCTTCTGTTGAGGAGCATTATAGCGTGGAGTCTCGGTTGTGCTCACGCCAAGAGATGTAAATTTAACAAGATCTGTTGATTACATCAGCGTCCAAGAGCATAGGATCAGTGCCTCAGTCCATTCTACGATAGCACCGTAGACATCACCAGTCATCCCTTGAAATTGGCGGTAAAACCAGTAACTGACCCCTAATGCTAAGCTGCTACCACTAAGGATGCCCCACACAACTCTCTGTCCAGTCACAGGTGGCCAATAATATTGGTACAGGGCAGTGGCGACAAGACCGAACACTCCCGGCCAGAAATCTCTAGATCCTTGAAAATTCTGGGTATGAAACGCTCCTTTCCCCTCTGATTTGAGGTAAGGATAGGTTGCGATCGCCATCACCTGAGCCATGCGTCCCCAAACCGTAGCCGTCACCAGGATGGGCAAGCGAAAATGAGACAGCTCACTTAAGGCACAGAGTTTCAGCAAAACGATGATAGTTCCAGCCATGACCCCAAAGGCCCCCGTTTGGCTATCTGCCATCACCCGCAGGCGTTGGTCTGGATCCATCACCGCCAAGCCATCGGCAGTATCGATGGCTCCATCCAGATGTAACCCTCCTGTCAGCCCTATCCACAGTCCCACCTCTAGGGCACTGCGGGTCAGGACTGGCATCTGCAAGTAGGCGAGCGCGTAATCGATCAGACCCAAGCTAGTGCCTAGGCAGAGACCCACCAAGGGTGCCCACCGAGCAATACGCTCAAAGTCTAAAGTCCAAGTTGGGGGAAGGGGTAAGCAGGTATAGAAGGCGATCGCACCCCCAAACTGCTGAAAAATTTGTTTCATGGGAAGCCGTCAATAAACTTCTCCCAGTCGATGTCAGAACCACTCCTATTATTTTTAGGGCGTTGCCGATATTTCAGATCGGCTAGGACTCTGATGCTTGTCGGAAACCGGCTTAGACTTGCGGCCTTTCCCAGACTTCTTAGAGGACCAATCATCTAGGTTGGCAGTGATCGGAGGGTAGCGGTCAAAGGCCATTTGCAGGGCTGCTGCTGCAATCGTCTGGGTATCGTATTCCTCACCCAGTTGAGACACCGTTGGCAAAAAGGAGGCTAAACGCTCACCCATCAGCACACTGTGCAATTCCTCCGTGAGTTTCTCCAAGCGCCGACCTTCAATGGCAGAACGGCTGGGGGTTGGTAAGGTGGGAATTTCTTGGCGAATATGTTGTTCAATTTCGTGTAATTTCCACCGATCTAAAGCATGAACTAAGGAAATAGCTGTCCCTTCATTACCTGCTCGTCCGGTACGACCAATCCGGTGCACATAGCTTTCGACACTATCAGGTGGTTCGTAGTTAATCACATGACTAAGATCATCCACATGCAGTCCGCGCGCAGCGATATCAGTGGCCACAACCCAACGGATCCGGCGCTGACGGAGCCGCTCAAGCAGCCGTTCTCGCTGGCTTTGGCTGAGATCGCCATGGTACTCATCAGCACTATAACCAGCACTTTGCAACTGTTGGGTAAGATCCGCCGCTTCCCGACGAGTTCTCACAAAAATTAGCGCAGATTCAGGATCTTCTAATTCTAGAATTGCCTGGAGGACCGTTGAGCGAGCCCAAATTCGAGGAACCCGGTAAGCAATCTGATTAATTCGGGTGGGGGCAGCTTTAGGCAGCTCGACAGTGACCGTGACGGGATCATGCAAAAATTGTTTGGACAGCTTGTAAATTTCTGGAGCCATGGTAGCAGAGAAAAATGCCATATGGCGCTGACTGGGAACTTGAGCGAGAATCTTTCTGACATCGGGGATAAATCCCATATTCAGCATTTCATCGGCTTCATCAAGGACAAACCAACTGAGCTGGTTCAAGCGGATCTCACCGCGACTGAGCAAATCTAAAACCCGACCAGGGGTACCCACAATGATTTGCACACCTCGGCGCAGTTGGAAAATTTGCCGATCGATGGATTGGCCACCATAAATGGCAACGACCCGTAAAGCCGGATCGGCTTTGAATTGGTAAATGGCCTCACTCACCTGAACTGCTAGCTCACGGGTAGGTGTCAAAATGAGAGCCTGGGGAACTTTAGAATTGGCATCAAGCTGCTCAAGAATAGGCAAAGAGAAGGCTGCTGTTTTTCCGGTTCCCGTTTGAGCTTGGCCAATGATGTCTCGACCCGTCAATAGATGAGGAATTGCCTCAGCTTGAATGCGTGTAGGCGTACTAAAACCAAGGGCTTCTAAACAATCAACACGAGTTTGTGAAAGACCAAGTTGACTAAACGAAAGGGTCATGAACTCTCCTAGAGGGTTTTGGATGGGGTACTGCCGCTCGTACAGAAGAACATCTGCCGAGCAATCACCGCAGCATCTGAATCATGACTATCAGTGTCTGCTCGTCACAGGATAAAGTTAAACAGTCTAATACCACTCAAAAGGGAGTGGCTCAAGAGGGCAGCACAGAACCAACGGGTATAGGGTTGGCCAGAATGAACAGGATTATGGTCACTCTATTGTTTCTATTCTGCAACAAAGTGTTACAAATTGCACTATAAATCAAGTAATTATGAAATTTTGGTGGGTTTTAGCAACGGGTGCAGGGAGGGCTTTGATCAGGCTAAACTCTGGGATTCAGATAAGGTGTGGGTGGGACGAGATGACCGTACAAATCATAGGCATCGGCATCAGTAATTTGCACTGCTGCTATTAAACCCAAGCAGGCAGAAGTGGCAAAGGAGTGATCGGGGTGGGGATGAATGTAGACTAAGCCATCGACATCAGCAGAAAAGCGGGCTGAACGGCCAATAAACTGGCCTGAACTGGGATGTTCTTGTTCAATCAAAACCGGAAAACCTTGCCAATTTGGCGTTGATGATGTCGCCAGGAGATGGGTTGTTGCAGAGCCATTAAGCGATCGCGGCGAGCATCCATGATCGCCTGGGGCAGGGGGTGGGGTAAATCGTAGGCGGGGGTTCCTTCCTCAGCAGAAAAGGTGAACACACCCACATGATCAAATTCATGGCATTGGACAAAGTCACAGAGGTGCTGAAACTGATCCTCGGTTTCGCCTGGGAAACCCACAATAAAGGTGGTTCGCAGAATGGCTTCTGGTAGGGCTGTTTTCAGGGTTTCAATGATCTGATCGTTCACATGTCCTTGCCAGGGTCGATGCATGGCGCGCAGGACTTCAGGGTGAGAATGCTGCAAGGGTAAATCTAGGTAAGGCAGGACATTTTTCGTTTCTTGGATAGCGGCGATCACGGCTGGTGTTAAGCCGGTGGGATAGGCATAGTGCATGCGAATCCAGGGGACATCGACTTGACCCAATGCCCGTAAGAGTTCGGCAAGCATAGGTTGGCCATAGAGATCTAAGCCGTAGTTGGTAGTAATTTGGGAAATTAAGATCAGCTCTTGTACCCCTTCATCGGCTAGCTGTTTGGCTTCAGTGACGATGGATTCAATGGAGCGCGATCGCTGCTTACCCCGCAGATGGGGAATAATGCAAAAGGCACACCCATAATCACACCCTTCAGCAATCCGTACATAGGCCGTTCCTGCGGTGGTGGTTCGATACCGGGGCACGGTTTCATCGGCAATATAGGTAGGTTCTGGGGAAACCTCCTTGACCCGTTCCCCTGCCTCTGCCCGCTGGATGACATCTACAATTTTGTGATAGTCGCCTGTCCCGACTAGAGCAACCGCTTCAGGCAGCTCTTCCAGTAGTTCTTCTTGGAAATGTTGAGCCATGCAGCCTGTGATCACAATTTTTTATGGGCTTCTGCCAGTTCCACCAAGGTGCGAACGGATTCTTCTCGCGCAGCTTGGATAAAGCTACAGGTGTTAACAATAACATAATCTGCAAAGGATTCATCCGTATCAACGGCATAACCCGCTTCCACAAGCAACCCCAACATATGTTCGGTATCAATGCGATTTTTTCACAGCCGAGATGGGCAACGGCAATGGAGAGCTGATTGACCATTGATTCTACAAATCTTGGTATTTAGATGTAAAGAGTTCCTCAGCGATTCTATCTCAAGATCTTCAACGCAGGGTGGGTTGCGCTCTCAACCCACCGTAGGATCGGAGCTTATGGGTGATCTCACAGCCAACACTTAGGATCACCAGCAAGGGATCATCTTGAATGGAACTGACCTGGTACAACTGTGATTCAGGAACTTAGCGAATTACCAATTGTCCCTGAGAATAGTCTTGCAATTGCTGCAAATGATCATGACTTAGTTGCATTTGGGCAGCTTGATCCAGGGCAAAGGCTTGAGCTTCAGAAATTTCATTGAGATCATTAACCTGCATCTCTCCTTGAACGTTTACTTCAAACGTCAAACAAATCGAATGAATCCGTGGATCACGATCTGCGGCTGAGTAAACACCTACCAATCGTCCCATTCCTCTGAGGGTTAATCCGGTTTCTTCATTGAGTTCCCGCACAATACTTTGCTGGATATTTTCTCCCCAATCCACCATACCACCCGGTAAACTCCAACAACCGTTATCTCTGCGTTTTACCAATACAATTTGCCCATCCTCACGAAGAGGAATCAAGCATACCCCTAATAAAGGACGCCGAAAGAGCAAGCCCAAAGCAGTTTGAGCAACATAAGCAAAGCGTTTCATAACCAATCGCTGTCCAATGGTACCTAGGGCGCACAATGAATTGCCAATTACCATCTATAGCAATCCTAAATAAATCGTGAATTAAAATGACCTGACAAAAATTACACAGCAAAGGCTTTAATTTATAACTGACGTAGGACTGCTATAAGTTCCTTGTTGTCGCAGCAAATCCAGATCTTTAAGGACATCCATTGCATGATCGGCTGGTTTGACCTTGCGATATATCTTGGCAATTTTCCCTTCGGGATCAATTAAAAAAGTATGTCGATAAATGCCTTCATACTCTTTTCCCATAAACTTTTTAAGGCCGAAGGCTTCGTAGATTTTTGCTACAGTTGTGTCTAGATCACACAGCAAGATAAAAGGCAAATTTTGTTTGTTAATAAATTTCTGATGAGATTTGGCATTATCCGCACTCACCCCCACAATAATCACCTGATTCGTCTCATAGATCTGGTATTGATCCCGAAAACCACAGGCTTCTTTTGTGCAGCCCGGTGTATTGTCACGAGGATAAAAATATAAAACCACCCATTGTCCTCGAAAGTCTCGAAGATCGATAGACTCTCCTTTTTCATTGGGCAAAGTGAATTCAGGCGCAAACTCGCCAATGACCAAGGCCATAATTTTTCTCAAAGATAAAGAAATTGAGTAGAGAGATGGTTACAGAAAAAATTTAACAAGCAATGGTGTTGAAACTGTGAAGATGTGTGTACTTCATGGTCAGTTTCATCAGACAGTTGAGCCATAGACTGTTCAGAATTATGCCCCAAAATGAATCGGATTTTCGTGTATGACATAGCAAGATAGTGCTACTTAGTAAAAGTACCCATCTAGATTGAAGATCATCTATCCCGAAGATCACAAATTGGATCCTATCCTTCCCTTGACAACGGTAGGATAGAGAGACCCGTCTTCTTGTAGTACAGTCATGACCTTCTTTCGACAAACCATTGCTCCTTTCTTGATTGTCTTGATCTTTATTGTGGCTTTGGTTGCCGTCAGCGCCAGAATTTTCTTGCCCAGCGATATGGCTCAACCCGCGCCAATCAAAGAGATGAGTGGTGTACCCTCACAGATTTTACCCAGCTAGTGAGCCAAGGTTATTAGTAATCATTGCCTGAGGTTGTGTAACGAAGTGATGCTGATGGCGGTGTTTTTTGTGCGATCGCCTCTATGCCGACTATCCAAAGCTGGATCGTGAATAGACTGTTTATCCCTGGATTTAGCACACGCTTAGGTACAACATCGGAACAGTATTTGCTGCTGCGGTTTATGCAACGCACCTATACAGAACTGTATCCCGGCAATGACTATCACCATCTCCAAGGGATTATTGATCAATATTGGTCCCCACAAACCCCTTATTGGTTAGTAGCGTCCCTCCAAAATCCTCAAGAGTTCATCGCTTGTTTATGGCTGGGAACAGCCGTGGATCAAACGACAGGAGATACCTATACCCATATTTTTATCCTTGTTGTAGCTCCTGAATATCGTCGGCAAGGATTAGGGACAGCGCTCCTACAGATGGCTGAAAGCTGGACTCACCAGCAAGGGCATCATCAAATTGGCCTACAAGTGTTTACCAATGCCCAACCTGCTTTGTCTTTGTATCAAAAGTTAGGCTACCAACCCAGATCGCTATTGTTAATGAAAGGCATGGCAAAGAACTCAGCTTCATATCCCATCCTATCGATTTCTCAAGAGTCATGATAGTCCGGCTTCAGTCATAGCTTGGACAAGCATATTAGTCAGTTCTAAGGTTTCTGCCTGCTGATCTAAATACTGAAAGTCAAGGGTTTGACCTTGCACTTTCAGTATGCCTAAGACATCTCGCCATTGTTTCTCCGATTGACTTTGTCCTCCCCAACGGAGTTTGCTTAAGATGATGTCTTCCGGTGAAGCCAGGTATAAGGTACCTCTGCCAGAAATTTCGATCGCTCGTCGTCGGTTAAATTGTGCGTGGTCGAAGTCGCTTATCCCCGCTAACATCAAGTCAGCACGAGCAATGGTTTCTTGATGGGTAATGCCTAGGGTTCGCAACTGTCCAGAACGGATCTCTTCAACCCCAGGTACATAGAATCCTTCGTGTTCTAGGCGTTGAACCATGGTATCAAGCTGGCTTAGAGAAAGTGCAATGACAATATCCAAATCGCGGGTCGTTCGGGGTTCTCCATAGGTAGCAGCGGCAACTCCCCCAGTAATGTAGTAAGGAATCTCAAGATCGGCCAAAATGGCTTGGAGTTGAATCGCGAGTGAGATTGAGTCTTGAATCCAGGTCATTTCGCTTCCAGTCGGGATAAATTCGTGTGAATAGTCATCGTCCAGGAAGGCTTGGGAGATCGCTTGTGCCACAGCTATCTCTGAGAGGGATGGATGAGTTTGGCGCAATCCACAGATGCAAAGCTGTCTGGCTCCTCTGGTAAGAGCAGCACTCATTTGCAGGCGATCACTATTGGTTCTCTGCCGCAAAAGAGCAAATTCATAGACATCGGTCTCAAGACTGGTGTCTAAGGCTTGGGGACGATATCCCGGTTTGACCACTGGTAAGTTTAACTGCTGTAAGGCTTGAGAATACATTCACTTATTGACAATGAGAAAGGGGCTATTAGCCCTTACAAAAACTCCCAAATTCTTTTCCAGTATTGGTTTGAATTGAATCGGGATGAGAGGATTTGAACCTCCGACCCCTTCGTCCCGAACGAAGTGCGCTACCAAACTGCGCTACATCCCGCCATTAAGTCCTAGTCAGACCTATTTTACTGTCAGCCTAGCATGATGTTCATCAATCTACCGTCCTTATCAATCCTTTGTATTTTGTTATCTGACAGGTGACAACTATGGGCAGATTATATATAATCACGACTGTGTGAGGAGCGAACTAAAAAAGGGCATCAAGACGAAACACGGCCAGTCGTTGATGCCCTTTTCTAGTATTTAGTTGGGCTAATCCGAAGGAACAATGCTAGACTGAGTCTAGGCTCGGACCCATGCGATCGCAACGCCTAAATCTTGTCAGAACCGGAAGGTAGCAGCAATACGGGATGCTTGTGATAGGCGTGGACTCCGGGTCGCTTTTGTATAGAGATACATTAGGGTGTAAAGCCAGACATCAACCTTGCCCGCTTCTACTACAAACCCCTAATCACTTCCCAACCAGCTTTGGATATCAAAAGCCCGAGTCATGAACGATCTTCCTGATTTTTTCAAAAAAGCCTTTTACCTTGGGCTTGGTGTCGCCTCCTATGCAGGGGAGCAAGCTGGCAACACAGTGGTTGAACTGCAAGAGCGAGCCCAACAACTCGCCAATGAAATGATCCGCCGTGGTGAAATAAGTACTGAAGAAGCCAATCAGTGGCTCAAGCAATTTAACCCTAAACCCACGCCCGTCTCTGTAGAAGAAGTCCCTTACCCTGACCATCCCCAGACCATTGAGCTGATCTCAGGGGATGAAGAGGATACCCCTTCTACAGATGAAGATCTTCATACACAGGTTGCTGAGCTAGAGAAAGAGCTACGCCGTTTACAGGATGAAGAGATCGGTTAACACTCAAACCTAACAGCCATTAACGATTACCAAAAGACCTTATTAAGCATGAATGGGTTGCCTAACGATATTCAGAAGATGTTGGCACACGCTGCTGTGCAAACTGAACAATTTTTAGATGAAGTTACCGATGCCCTTGATCAAACTCTGATCGAGGTTGAACAAAGCCTAGACGATCTCCTCAGTCCTCTTGTCGCTGACTTATTGGCATTTGAGCATACCGTCGAAGAACTTGCTTATCCCCTCAGTCAAAGGATTAATCCATTATTAGATCAACAGCCAGCCTGTATAGGCTGTCACCATTACCATGGCAAAACCTATGGCGATAGCTTCTTAGTTTGTGCCATGCACCCCTATGGTTCATCAATGTCCTCTTGTCCAGATTGGGAATCCTGTTAGCCATTGACGAAAACGGATTCGTACAGCCTCCTGTCTCTTGATGGTGCTGGCGATCTAAATCATCAGAGAAATGTATATTTCTTTACACAAGTGCTGATGACCGCTCCTGTGCCAGAGAAAGGCTTAATCTCCGTTGTTTTCAGGATTTGCTTTAGGTAACATTGTTTGAAGTTTCCTCTCGTTTTAGTAGAACTGGCAAATACACTGCTGTAAACTAAAACACGGTATAGAATCCTTGACGATACAGTTGTCTTTGAAAAACACCGGGCGTTAACAGACGCCTGTTAGCGTCATTTATTTTTTGGAGCTCTTATTCAATGTCTCACACAGTCAAAATTTATGACACTTGCATAGGATGCACCCAGTGTGTCCGCGCCTGCCCGTTGGATGTTCTGGAGATGGTTCCCTGGGATGGATGTAAGGCGGGTCAAATTGCCTCATCTCCCCGTACAGAGGATTGTGTGGGTTGTAAGCGTTGCGAAACAGCTTGCCCCACTGACTTCTTGAGCATCCGGGTTTACCTAGGTGCAGAAACAACCCGCAGCATGGGCTTAGCTTATTAGCATCTTTGCTATCATCATCAGTCTTGAGTCATTTTTGCTGTGTTGCATTTGAGAAAAGAGGGAGCTAATGCTTCCTCTTTTTTTAGAGACATTGGATGTCGTCATTTTTCCCTGGCAAGAGTTATGGGTCAATCAATCATCATCTGGGTTAATGAACAACTGGATCCTACTGGTTTACTCTACGCCTGTATTGCCTGCTGCGATCAACAACAGGCTCAAGCTTGTCACGAGTCTTTTGAACAAAATTTGACGAACCATCAAAAGGCAGCAGGATGGGTAGCACGACTGAGAACCGTAGAATCCTGGGATGATGTGCCTGCCTCTGCCTTGAAACTCAGTTAGTGTAGTTGTGATGACAGATAATACTTTTAATTCGTAAAGCTTTGCTGTTAAATTATTAGCCTAACTGGGTTCTACTGAATCATAACCACAACTTTAAAACACTGCCAACCATCATATAGTTCTCTGTACTAATAGCGGAGAGCTAGCCGCCTAATCTAGGCTGAGATTACAATAGTAAAGTTTCTTGTAGAAAAAACAGGTTGATGTATTTACCTGAGTTTGAGCGTGTCATTTACAGTCGCAATCCCCTTATCCAAGTTGCGTGTCAATTGCGGTTCCCAGTCATCCTTAAGATCTCTCATCAAGAGCCAGTTGAATTTCAAGATGAGATTAGATCCCAGTACCCGCTGTTTGAAAGTATGCAACCACAATTTCCATCTGAAGTTTCTCAAGTCATTCAGCAATTTGGCTTACCGCTGCCGAGAGATTTATCCTATAGCTTTAAATCTGAGGATCAGCGCTGGCAGTTATCTATTAGTAAAGATTTTATTAGTCTGAATACATCTGTCTACGAAAGGTATGAACAGTTTGAACAGCGTTTCAATGAAGCCGTAACGATATTTAAACGAATATACCAACCATCTTTCTACACCAGAATTGGACTTCAGTATCAAGACTTGATTATCCGCTCCAAATTGGGACTTGAAGATAAAGAGTGGTCAGATCTCTTGACAAGACATGTTGCTGCCGAACTATACAATTCAGAGCTTGCACCTTCAATTGAATCCATAATAAAGAACTTGATTTTAAAATTAGAATATGGTCAAGTTAACTTCAAGCATGGACTTGTTACCGTAAAAGACCCAGAAAGCAATAGTGGTGATTTAGCTTATTTACTGGATGCCGATTTTTATACAGAGCAAAAAGTAGAGAGGGATGAAGATGTCTGGAGCATACTTAAGCACTTTAACCAATCAGCCGGAAAACTTTTCAGATGGAGTATCACAGATACGCTTCATATTGCCATGGAACCTCAAACCGTTGACATCACCGAGCTATAGTCAGATTTCAGCAAGGACTTCTGCAAATAATTCTGTCTTAGATAGAGAGACTGGAAGAACATTGGTCATTCAACATCCCGTTGATGTGGAGATGTCTGAGTCTTCTTTATTTTTCAGAATTGACTGGGATGGACTGACACAGAATAAGGTGATTTTGTTGCTAAAATGCTTAGTCTATCTCCAATCTCTATCAGCTCTGTCGGAAGCTGCTTTAGAAGAAGCCGCTGATGAACTTGAAGGAATTGCTAATTTTCACTCAGATCGCTTGCCCACCAATAACTTACCTAGTATTCCAGTTGCTACTATCAAAGGTAAATTAAGATCGACACAAGTTAGACCACCCATTGTTTTGGAATCATAGCTTGTCTAAATAGTAGTTGATACATGAAAAAACAAGCTATCTACCGACCATCAGATAAAAATACTTCTCTAAGACAAGGAGAAATACTAACAGATGTAGTTCAGTATAATCCCGTTATTGCTGAATCTTTACTAGAGGTAGAGGAGCTGCCTTATCAGCAAATTATTCATCCTTATGTAATTATTGTTACCCAAGACTGTGATTTAGATTGGGATTATCGAGCTAGACAGAGTGCAGAGTCGCAGCCATCAAAGCTTTTAAACTCTATAATTTTGTGTGAAATCACAACAGCACAAGAGATTAGAAATACAGCAGATAATATGAATAGAAAAGAATGGGATCTTATTAAGTCTCATCGTCATGAAAGGTTCTACTTTTTTGAAAGGATTCCTCTTGAACGTGAGTTGGAAGAGATTGGTTTACCTGAGTTGACGGCTGACTTTAAAAAAGTTTTTGGTGTAGATGCGGCAAGTTTGTATCGTCAACTTGACCTGGGCATGGCAAAACGACGGACAGTCTTATCCAGTCCCTACTTAGAGCATTTTTCCAGGCGATACTACAGTTTTCATGGCAGGGTTGCATTGCCCTTTCAATATGAAAGTGAACAAGGAGGTTAATACTCTTGGAGATTAATCAGCCACAGACTAATCCACTAGAACAACTAGAAGCTAGTATTCAGAATCAAGAGTCAAGGTTAGCGGCAGATAGTCGGCTGCCTAAGTCAGAGAATAGTCCCTTTACTAGTAATGGAAAAACTCAGCCTGCACTACAAACAGTCTGGTCTGTGGAGGAGAGTGAAAAACTCTATCGAATTCGGGGTTGGGGGGAACCTTATTTTTCTGTTAATGCTGCTGGGCATGTGACGGTGGCTCCCAAGGGCGATCGCGGCGGCTCTTTAGACCTTTACGATCTGGTGCAATCGCTACAACAACGGGATATCCATGCCCCTTTGCTGATCCGATTTTCCGATATTTTGGCAGATCGGATTGAACGATTGAATGCTTGTTTTGCTAAGGCGATCGCCCGCTACAACTATTCTGGCCGTTATAAGGGTGTCTTCCCGGTCAAGTGCAATCAACAACGCCATCTGGTCGAAGACCTCGTGCGCTTTGGTCAACCCCACCAATTTGGCCTAGAGGCTGGCTCTAAGCCAGAGTTATTGATTGCGATCGCCACCCTTAACACCCCAGGGGCTTTGCTGATCTGTAATGGTTACAAAGATTTGGACTATGTGGAGACAGCCATGCTCTCTCAGCGGCTGGGGCATCAGTCGATTCTTGTGATTGAGCAACCAGAAGAAGTAAACCTGGTGATCGAAGCCAGTCATGCTTTGCAGATTCAGCCGATTTTAGGGATTCGTGCCAAGCTCAGCGCCAAAGGGATTGGCCGCTGGGGGAATAGTGCTGGCGATCGCGCCAAATTTGGCCTCACCATTCCCGAAGTTGTTGTTGCCGTTGAACAACTGCGCGAGGCGGGTCTGTTAGCCGCTTTGCAATTGTTGCACTTCCATATTGGTTCGCAAATCTCAGCTATTAGCGTCATCAAAGATGCCCTGCGAGAAGCCAGTCAAATCTATGTGGAACTCGCCCGTTTAGGTGCAAATATGCAATTCTTAGACGTGGGAGGCGGCTTAGGGGTAGATTACGACGGCTCTAAGAGTAATTCAGCGGCCTCCAAAAACTACAACATGCAAAACTATGCCAATGATGTGGTTGCCGAAGTCAAAGAAGCTTGTGTAGAAGCGAATCTACCCGTACCCACCTTAATAAGTGAAAGTGGGCGAGCCATCGCATCTCATCAGTCCGTTTTAATTATGAATGTCCTCGGCAGCAGCGAAGCCCAAGACTTGGCTCCTGAACCTGCCCAAGCCGAGGATCATCTGATTATTCGCAATCTCTACGAAACTTACCAGTCCATTGATCCAAGCAATTACCAAGAAGCCTATCACGATGCTTTGCAGTTCAAAGAAGAAGCGGTCAGTTTATTTGGATTTGGCTATTTGAGCCTGAAAGAACGGGCTAGGATTGAGGGACTTTGTGGTGCCTGTTGTGCCAAGATATTAGCGATCGCCCGCCAAGATGACGATGTTGCCGATGATCTTGAAGATCTAGAACGGCGGATGGCGTCCCTCTACTACACCAACCTCTCGGTTTTTCAATCCGCTCCAGATACCTGGGCCATTGATCAGCTATTCCCGATTATGCCCATTCATCGCCTCAATGAAGAACCGACTCAACGCGGTACCCTCGTCGATCTCACCTGTGATAGCGATGGCAAAATTAACCGATTTATTCACTCTCGTGACACCAAACCAATTCTAGAGTTGCACCCCCTCAAACCCAATGAACCTTACTATCTCGGTATGTTCTTAAATGGTGCCTACCAGGAGGTAATGGGGAATCTGCACAATCTCTTCGGTGACACTAACGTTGTCCATATTGACCTGACGCCTATGGGATATGACATTGCCCATGTGGTTAAAGGTGACACCATCCAAGAAGTTCTGGGATATGTCCAATATGATACTGATGATCTGATTGAAGAAATTCGCAAGCAGTCGGAAGTCGCCTTACAAAAGCAACAGATCACGTTGCCAGAAGCGCAGCTCCTTTTGAAAAATTATGAGCGTAGTTTAAGAAGCTATACCTACCTAACCTCAGTTCGGGTTAAGCCGGAGGCTAAAACCTCCACTGCAAATAGCTTGAGCCAAGCAACCAGTTAGTATACTTTTCTCAATAAGACCTACTATTAAGAAAATTCTCAACTGTAAAGCTTATTGACAACAGCTTGACTTGAAGCATAGTAGCAAGTCGCGGAGAATCAAGACTTCTGGCGACTTCTTAACCCGAACTCAGGTTATTGAATATAATGTAACGATAAGTGAAAAAGGTATTCGTTATGCAAATCAACGGCTTGGCCTTGTCTTAACGTCATCATTATGCCCAAATGCTACTGCTAACGATCATTCATTTAAGGCATCAATTCTGAGGTTTGCGGATCGATCCAACGGGAGACACTTCTGAGGACAGGGGGAATATTGTCAAAATCCGGTGGGAACTCCAATTGAGTTTCACTCAAGCCCAGATAACCGGATTCTTGAAAAGCGAGCAATACCCGTTTGAGGGCTAACCACACCTCAGCTTCATATTCCCAGTCGCCATAGCGAGGGGCATGGCCAGCAATGGCTCGCAGTGCCCAGAAATAGTTATTGCGTACCACCGATCCGCCCTTTTTAAATGCGGGGAGATCGTCACTGTTGATGACAATGAGGTCATTTTCCAGTCTGGTACGCATTTTTAAGTTGGTGGCAATAGGGGGAAATGCTTAAGTGTTGGGTCGGTGGGCTTCGATAAGACGGGAGAAATAAAAGCTGGTTTTGGTCATGGCTTTACGCTTGATGATCCAGCCTTGCGATCGCAAAATGTCACAGATATCAAATTCACGATGCAGGTAGGCTCGTGTAGCTTTACTCGGCCCTGGGAAGAAGTTGCCAATGATTTTGAGGAGCATATAGCCTACAGTCCAAGGGGCAAAACTCAGAATCAGTCGAGATTTGGCCAAAGAGGCCAAATGGGTGATCATCTCTGGGACTTTACTGTCGGGGTAGTGAATTAAGACATCTAGACAAATGACCGTATCATAGCTGCCATAGAGTTTTTCTAGATCTTGAACCCTAAAGGTGGGGTTCTGGTTTTGACCCAGTTGTGCCTGAGCACGGGCTTGAGCTTCTTCTACCATTTTGCTGGAGATATCACTAGCGGCCACTTGAATGCCCATCTCAGCAAGGGGAATACTCAAGCTACCGACACCACAGCCAGCATCGCAAAAGGTTTGCCCGGATAAATTGCCATCGGCTTTTAGCCAAGCCAACACCGTATCCACCGTTTGTTGGTGACCGATCCGAATATTTTTTTGAACTTTATTGACATCGCCATCGCCATAAATGCGCCGCCAACGCTCGAAGCCAACGGTATTGAAATAGTCTTGAACAATAGCTTTATCGTCGGTGCTTGTCATGGGTATGTGCTTGACAGAGGTCTCAACCCTCTATGGTTGCAGAAAATTGCACCTTAAGGCAGATTTGTAAGGGAACAATCCGCATAGCGAAGTTATTCATAGATTCTTATTTAAGGTTGGCAGGCGACACCGACCGACTTAACGATTTGATCGTCTAGGGCAATTTGTAGCCAGCACGAAGACTGGGACACACCATACTCCATAAAGCGACCATTTTCTCGATCAGCGACCAGGGGAGAGCCATAAATTTCACGCACACGGGAAAATTGCATCCCTGGACAAACCCCGGCTGGCGTACAGTGCTGGTCGCTAGTGCTACGCATATTTGTGACGCGACGCTCCTCACTCACCCAGAGGGTCAAATCAGGATATTCCAGTTGGTCGTCGCTGGGGTTGCCATCTACGACACGATCTGGTGAACCCAACTTGCTGAAAACCTTGGATTCTGGATCTCCCAGGGCAATTCCAGCCAGCACCAGCTCGTTTTCAGAGATCTGGGACGGTTTTGCCTCTGTTTTCGGATTATCTTGTGCTTGAATGTCTTGATGTCTTTTCCAACCCTCAGCAGAGCAGATAGCCGCTTCATTTTTAGGAGCCAGGGTAGACAAACACCAATAGGTCTCTCCACCGTCCAGGAGTACCCCCTTTTTGACATGTTTTAGGTCGGAGATTGGCATCCAGGGCTTAGTGCCCAGTTCATCAAAATATCGATATTGCTTGCCTGCGACTTCTAAACCCTGATCCGTGCCGCCTAGAGCATAAAACCCTTCTGCAATCGAGTGAGATGATGAATTTTGTGGCGTCGTATCTACAGGGGTTGAAGCCCCTTGAGGGGTGGTATTATTCGTTGCACCTTTGGCTCCTTCACTGACTTCAGGAAAGCCCTTGTTTTTAGTTTGAGTGGGTGGCTGCTCCTGAGACGTCGGCGAAAGGGTGCACCCTAAGGTCATCAACCCCACTAAACTAGCAAGAGTTGCCACAGTTGTTGTCGGCAGGCCAACACTCCAGTTCTTCCCTGTCATATCCTGAAACCTTTGTTGGTAAATATGAAGCAGTCTCATCTAATTTATGATTGCAACTCCATCTGTCAGAAAGGGTGGCAAAAATATATTTAAGCAGGGCTGATTGTCTCCAGACTCTGTAATAACCCAAGGATGAGATGTAAAAGTTTGCTGCCAACGAACTTGATTAGGCTCTAAATCAAAATAATGCTGACGCTTACCTGCAAAGTCTATCCAGTAAACCTTAACGCGAAAGGGCTTACTATTGATAAATTGAACATTAGTAGAAAAAAGACTTGATTTTGATCGGAATCCTTTTTCAAATATGCAAGTTTGAGGTTCTAATACTACAGTTTTAGATTGAGCAAAAACACTACCATGAAAACTCAGTAGTAACGCTATAAAGATAGTACTGATTGTCACTAGCTTAATTTTCATTTTCCCTGAGCTTTAATTGGTATATAAAATGACTAACTAACTATTGATCGAAAAGCGAGTTGTCCGTCTAACGGCTTTGAGTTGAGCGGACAGCGCACTCTCAAGGATAACCGATCGCACTCGCCACCCCCATAAGCCCAGGCAAACACCGCGCCCTCGTCATTTGGATTGGTGGATCAGAGACATACAAATACAAGCCTTGCCAAAAGGTACAAGTCCTTCAGCATCCACACAAAACAGGCGGGAGGAGATTCAGAGGGGTCGGCGGGCTGGCAGACCCACTCGTCGCGGAAACTTAGGGTCTGTGGGTTGGTGCTTGTGGATGTAAATACAATGTCTTACCCCTGATGAAAGGGGCATGGGCACCTGAGCTACTGCCACGATTTTGCCGCCTAAGGATGGCAAGACTGCTGCTAAGGTCTGTTCCTCTTCATGGGTCAATTGGCCTCGATAGAGAATGGCATAGCCTTGCAGCCTCACCAACGGCAGTGCATATTCAGCACAGACAGATGCGGTTCCCACGGCTCGGATCAGAGCCAAATCAAAGGATTGGCGATAGGCAGGATTTTGGCCGAGAGTTTCGGCGCGATCGCAACAAGTTGTCACCTGCTTCAACCCTAAGGCTGCGATCACGGGTTCTAGCGCTGTCAGTTTTTTTTGAGTTGAATCTAGAAGGGTCATTGACCAGTGTGGCTGGATGATGGCCACGGGTAGCCCTGGGAACCCTCCACCCGTTCCGATATCGATCACTTTCATGGCATCAGGGTCTGTCAACGACAAGTCGGCAGAAATCTGTTGTAGCCAATCCGGTATCGGTTGAGGAGAAGACAGGCACAACCAAGGTGCAATTCCCAGCAATGAATCCCACAGGTGCTTTTCCCAAAACTCTTGGGGATCCAGAATTCGCGTCAAATTCAGGTGCTGATTGGCCTGCAAGATGCACTCAAATAGCTTTTGGCATTGCTGCTGTTGCTCAGGCGTAGGCTGCCATCCGCAGGTTTGCCGCCAACCCTCAGACAGAACAGGTAACTGGGCACTAACGATCTCATGCATGCAGCGTCTTGGGTAACCAATATTAGGGGAGTCCTAACTACTGAACAAGATTAGAAATGGTCTGCGCCATCTGGAAATCCATATCCGTCAGGCCCCCAGCATCATGGGTGGTTAAAGTAATATCGACGCGGTTATAGCTGATAAAAATATCAGGATGGTGACCTGCTGCTTCCGCTGGGTCAACCAATCGATTCACAAAAGCCATTGCTGCCAAAAAATCCTTGAATTTACGGCTCATCTGTAAAGACTGGCCATCTGTAGTCCAATCCGACAGCGACTGCACCCGTTCCCGAATCGTGACATCATCCAACTTCACAGCCATGGGGAAACCTCCTGTATGACAGCAAGGATAATCGAGAGGGGCTATCAATCATCTATTGCCTCAAAAGTGATCAGATAGAACCCTTAAGATCCTTTCTTTAGTTTGACATGAATGTCGTAGCGTGTGCTCCACTCATTGGGGATGGCAGTTGTTACGCCAATAGTTTCAATGCCCTGCATAAATTTTGTGGTTTCAGGGGTGAACTTGGGGAGCAGGGGATTGGTCTCCAGCAAGCCCAGCACGCGTGGCACATCGATAAAGAAATGGCCATTGTTAGGATTTAGATCAGAGGAGGTTACCCCTTTAAACCGTTCAGATTGAGCCAAATTTTCCTTCGGTGGTTTGATCAAGCGGTTGGCGATGGGGGCACCAAAGGTGAAGAAGGCCACATCGTCATCTAACCAACCATGACTAGCAAAGGGCAGATCAGGGGGCACTTTCCAAGTGATCACGGTTTTGTTGTCAATTTTTGACTCTGCCACCAGAAAATCGAAGCGATCGCGCATGGCATCATCTAACTCTCGAAAGGCCTGGTTGGCCATCGTCCGATCTTTAGCTTTGGCCAAGAAAGCCACACCCACTCCTTTATTCCCCTGAGGGTCTGTAGGAACTAAGGCTCCAGTAAACTCGCCATTCATCCAGGGCACAAACTGGTTATTAAAATCAATCCCCGTGCGTTTATTGAGGTCATCATTCCAGGCTTTGGGATTGAGAGGAAATACTAACTTGGCCAGATTACCCTGGGCATAATCGCGCCACACTTGTTGAAAATTTCCGCCAGAGGTCATCATCAGTGTATCCTGGGGCAAATGGTTGGCAATGCCCTTGGCTTCATTCTTGACGTTGAGGGTTTCTGTGGCGTCAGGTTTAAGCCAAGTAATCGCCTTAAATTGCACCCCATCCTCCGTCAGGCTAATGGTTGAACCCATGGCCTGAATATTCTCAATCCGTTGGCGGCTGGTCGGAGACAACGGTACCCGGCTGATTTGGGCAGCCGCAGCGGGCACATTGACATAGACGGTTGCGATCGCATCTTTCCGTTCAATCTCCTTCAAGGCATCTTGATACCTAGGGACATCAGCTAAGGCGGGCTTACCTTTAAAAGTATCCACCACAGCATTGATCGGCGCATCCGCTGCCGTTAAAACTAACCAGTGAGTATTGAATAGGACTAAACCATACCGTTGGCCATTGTTCGCATCAAACTCGTGGATCTCAATTTCTTTATAAATGCGCTTTTGGGTTCGATTGGCAGCCGTCAATAGCTTGTTTTTAAAGACTTTTTCAAACTGTCCTGGATCACGAATAGGAACCACCCAAATCGTCGCTTGCTGGCTCTGGGTTTGCGCCGATTCAACCGTAGGGGGTAAAAGCGCCATTGTCAATTGATTCGCTACCCAGGGCTGAATATTGGCAGCATAGGATAACCCATTGGGTGCAAGGACTTGCGTTTCTAGGGTCTGGAGTTCTTGGCGGAAAGTTTTCTCGCTGTCAGCCGTTCCAAACCGAGAAATCTGTTGCCACTTATTGGTCTCTGTGGATAAGGTCACACTCATCATCACATCCTTGGGAAGGATCTTGGCTCCCAAGGGCAAAGACCCAGCTTTTTGCTCTCCTTGGAATAGGAAAAAAGCCACTGAGCCGCCGATCACCAGCAGAACCGCACCGCCTAAGGTCAGTATTAATGAACGAGGCTTCGGTTTGTTGCCCCGCTGTTTTATTTGGTCTCGTCTTAATTGTCGTTCGCTCATCGTTGCCTTTAACCCAAGATGTGAGTTTTCCCACTCAATTTAATCACAACCCTGTTCTTCCTCCTTGGGGTGTTGGTGTAGTCAAATGATCGAGATCCCTCTCAATTTTAAAGATCTCATCACCACTTTCCTCTTGCTGAAATAAGGGTTTCTTGATACAAATTACAGGTAATTCAAATTAGTTAAGTAATAGAGGAATATTCGAGTGAGCTATGTTCATCATCCTCTTGGCCAAGATTTAAAGGTTGATCCGGTTCAACTTCCTTCTCCAGAATTAATGCTGGCATCGGCGCGGGAAGTTTATCAAGCCTATTGTCAGATTCACAGAGATATTGCCCCTCCCATTGGTGTGGCGATGGATCGTCATAAAGGCCGGGGTCAACTCATTTTTGCTGAACAACCCATATTATTACCCCATGAATACTTTATTCCGGCAGTCGAAATCCAAGGACTGGAACAGCCTCAACCCGCCTAAGTAGAATTCAATTAAGAGAGGGGTATCCTCGGAGGATACCCCAAATCCATGTTGGCAATAGACCTATGAGTTGGCCTGACCTCTTTATTTATGGGCTAGTCATCAGCTTGGGTGCTGCGGTAGGTAGCTTCTTAAATGTAGTGATCTACCGACTCCCCGCTGGTTTGTCATTGCTGCGTCCTCCCTCTCGCTGTCCGCAGTGTCAGACTCAGCTCAAACCCTATGACAATGTACCTGTGTTGGGTTGGTTGTGGCTACAAGGCAAGTGTCGCTATTGTCAGAACGCCATCTCTAGTCGATATCCTGTGGTTGAGGTAGCCACAGCCTCAATGTTCCTGGGTATTTTTCTGCTGTTTGGTTATCAGTTGCGGACTTTGGGATATTGGCTATTTGCGAGTGTGTTAATTTCCCTGGCTCTGATTGATTTTGATCTGATGGTATTGCCCAATCCACTAACGAAATTAGGTGTCATTTCTGGGCTGGCGTTTCAAAGTGTTCTAGGCTGGCATCTCGCTGGATTAGCGGGTCTGATCCAAGGACTTATCTTCAGTTTCCTCAGTGCTATCGCTGGGATTTGGTTGATAGAATTAATTTCTATATCGGCCACTATAATCTTTAAAAAACAGGCGATGGGAGGGGGAGACGGCAAGCTTATGGCCATGATTGGAGCTTGGCTGGGCTGGAAATATATGCTTTTAAGCTTATTTTTGGGATGTTTTGCTGGATCAATTGTGGGTTTGGGGGGTCAGTTAATTGGCAAGATTAGCCGCTTTCAAAAAATTCCTTTTGGCCCTTTTCTGGTGATCGGAGCCTTGGTCTCAATGATGGCGGGCCAGCAGATTTGGGTGGCCTATCAACAGGGGATTGTCATCTTTTATGATTGGCTGGGGATCGGGCTAAATTAGGAGAATCCTGATTCAGGTTTGCGATTCGCTTGGGGTTCATCCCCAAGCGAATTCATTTCGGCATCCATTTAGCGACCCTTTCAAACTTCCCAAAAGCCTATGGTTCAAGGTTTTTGCCTTTTTACTTCCCCCTAGCGGGACTCAGCTGGCAATCCGCAAACTCCGATGGAGAACCGGGATATACTAAGGTAGCAGCTATTGTTGCTTGAGTGGGTCTTGCTCTGTGGAATTGTCCTGTAAATGTGAGTATGCGGTGTTGGCGTTGCTGACGCTGGTGGATCATTATCATCAGGGTGATCCCGTACAAATTCGCCAAATTTCAGCTCAACAGAATATTCCTGATCGCTATTTAGAACAACTGCTGGCGACGCTGCGCCGTTCAGGGTTGGTGTGTTCCCAACGGGGGGCACGGGGGGGCTATCTCCTCGCCCGTGAACCTTGGAAAATCACGGTATTGGAAATCATCAATTGCATTGAGGGCAGAGAGATACAAACCATTAAAGCACTGCCAGCAACTTTAACGGTAGCAAAAGCCGTCGTTCATGAAGTTTGGCAAGAAGCGGATCAAGCCGCCAATAGCATTTTCTGCCATTACACGTTGCAGGATTTGTGCGATCGCACCGCCGCCAAACAACAAATAGACCTCATGTATTATATCTAAGCCAATAGCAAGCTCAGGGCACTTGTTTTGTCACTCTTGTGATTCATCTATAAACAATTCTTGAGAGGGGAATCTCACCATGCGTATTGCCCATAACATCGCCGAACTGATTGGCAAAACTCCCCTGATTCAACTCAATCGGATTCCAGAGGCTGAAGGCTGTTTGGCCAAAATTGTCCTCAAACTAGAAAGTCTCAACCCTTCTGCCTCTGTCAAAGATCGGATTGGCAGCAATATGATTGCCGTTGCCGAAAAGCAGGGTCTCATTCATCCCGGCACAACGGTATTGGTAGAACCCACCTCTGGGAATACGGGCATTGCCCTGGCAATGGTGGCAGCGGCGAAAGGCTATCGCTTGATCCTGACCATGCCAGACACCATGAGTGCTGAGCGACGAGCGATGCTTCGAGCCTACGGGGCTGAGTTGGAGCTTACTCCCGGTACCGAAGGAATGCGCGGTTGTATTGAACGGGCGCAGGAACTAGTGGACAGCATCCCCAATGCCTATATGCTCCAGCAATTTAGTAATCCGGCCAATCCCCAAATTCATCGGCAAACCACAGCGGAAGAAATTTGGGCAGATACCGATGGTCAAGTGGATTTTTTAATTGCTGGCGTGGGGACGGGGGGAACGCTGACGGGGGTTGCTGAAGTTTTAAAGGCGCGTAAGTCCTCCTTTCGGGCGATCGCAGTTGAACCCGAAGGCAGCCCGGTCTTATCCGGCGGATCCCCCGGCCCTCACAAAATTCAAGGCATTGGTGCTGGGTTTATTCCCACCGTATTGAATGTGGAACTCATTGACGAAGTGGTGGTTGTCAAAGATGAAGAAGCCATTGCCTACAGTCGGCGCTTAGCCCGCGAAGAAGGATTACTCTCAGGGATCTCCTCTGGGGCTGCTCTGTGTGCAGCGATTCGGATTGGCCAACGGCCTGAAAATAAAGACAAGCTAATCGTCGTGATTCAACCCAGTTTTGGCGAACGCTACCTCAGTACGCCCTTGTTTCAAGAGGCAGAGGCTCAGTAGCATGTCATTTCCCTTCACTTCCGGGGTAGGTCTGCTATACTGGCCTCGACTTCTCCCTGGGGCTTACGAGTCGTGAAGATGCGTCGTCTGATTCCCTTTCCCCTTTATTCCACAGAAGAATGGGCTTCTGAAGCTCGTTTCCTGCACTGGTTAACTTTGTTTTGGCTGGGGATTGGCCTTGTCGTTTTATTTTCAGCTTCCTATTATGCTGGTTTGATTGAATCCGGTGATGGTCTCTACTATCCCAAACGTCAATTACTGGGTGTGACCTTGGGATTAATAGGATTTTGCGCCATTATTCACCTTCCCCTCCGTCAGTCCATGAAAGGATCTGCGGTGGGATTCTTTCTGTTTCTAGCGTTGATTTTTGCCACCAAGATTCCCGGTTTAGGAATGGAAATCAATGGAGCAACTCGTTGGCTTGATCTCGGTCCATTTCCCCTACAACCTTCAGAATTAATCAAGCCTTTTCTGATTTTACAAAGTGCTTATGTTTTCAATCGCTGGTCTCGTCTGACCATGGGAGAGCGAGTCTGGTGGTTATTCTTGTTTGCCATCACCTTGCTGGGGATCTTAGTACAACCGAACCTGAGTACAACCGCCCTATGTGGGATGACCCTGTGGCTGATTGCCCTAGCCGCTGGTTTACACTACAGATCCCTGCTGATCACTGCCTTGAGTGGGGTATTGCTAGCAACCCTAAGTGTCCTGCACAATCCTTATCAGCAAAGCCGAATTCTGTCTTTTTTGAATCCGTGGGCGGATTCCTTAGGGGATGGTTATCAGCTCTATCAAAGCTTACTGGCAGTCGGTTCTGGTGGACTGGTGGGGACAGGGTTTGGGGGATCTCAGTTAAAACTATCCTATTTGCCGATTCAGCATACTGATTTTATTTTTGCTGTCTTTGCTGAAGAATTTGGTTTACTGGGTGGATTCTGCTTTTTACTATTGTTGGGCGTCTATAGTGTCATGGCTCTGCGCGTGGCCATGAAAGCCACCCATCCTCTGCATCGGTTGATCGCCATCGGTTCAATGATTTTCTTAGTGGGGCAATCCTTAATTAATATTGGCGTCGTTATTGGGGTTCTGCCAACCACAGGTTTACCCCTGCCCCTCTTTAGTTACGGAGGAAATTCCATGATTGCCAGCCTCTTGATCGCTGGGTTACTCGTGCGAGTAGCTCGTGAAAGTCAAGGGGCAGAGGTTGTGGCTATGCCTCCTTCAGCGGAACAAACACCCTCTCTAATTCGATTAGTGGGGGATCATACCTCCGTTGCAACCGCCAGACATCCTTTGGACTCACAGCCGCCCCGGCCGTTATCCTCTAGCCATATCTCTGCAAAGGATACTCCGCTTGCTTTGATTCGACATCGACAGCGGTTTTCGTTTTGGCAAAGAATTTTTCACAGATCTTCCCCCTCTAAACAAAACAAGAGCCTTTCTTCTAAGGCCGCTCTTGCCCGCAAAACCCAGCAATTGAAAAAACGCCAACAACGCAGACTTCGTTAAGATCAATAACAAGTAATTGTTGGTCGGCTGTCCACAGACAGCTCTAAATTTATGTCGGAAGTGCTGGAAATTCAGCTCTATCATCTAGAACAGTTTGCCAATGGCATTGTCTCCACCCAACTCCATCATCTGAGCGTCCTCAGTGTTGGCGTTATTTTTCTCGCGGGTTTGCTCACTAGCCTGACGCCCTGCACCCTGTCGATGCTACCCATTACGGTGGGGTATATCGGGGGGTATGAAACCGAAAATCGGTGGCAAGCAATGATCCAATCGATATGGTTTTGTCTGGGGTTAGCCATGACCTTGGCCGGATTAGGGATTGGGGCAGCCCTTGTCGGAAAAGTCTATGGTCAAGTTGGGGTGGGCTTGGCGATTGGTGTCAGTTTGATGGCTATTATTATGGGTCTCAACCTGTTGGAAGCACTGCCTTTACAAGTTCCCAGTTTTTCGGGGATCGATCTCATTTCTCCTCGTTTGCCTAAAAGCATACGCTCCTTTTTATTGGGACTCACCTTTGGTCTGGTGGCTTCCCCTTGCAGCACCCCAGTACTAGCGACCCTATTGGCCTGGATCTCAACCACTCAAGATCCTATGCTGGGGGGTAGTCTGCTATTGTCATACACGGCGGGCTATACAGCTCCTTTAGTTATCGCTGGCACCTTTACATCCGTAATCAAGCGGTTCCTGGCGATCAGACGCTGGTCTGCCTGGATTACACCAGCCAGCGGTATATTGTTAGTGGCTTTTGGCGTATTCTCCCTCCTTACCCATGTTTTACCGAGTACAGCCGTTTAATTGTTCGTTCCCAGCCCCCCCAATCAAAGCGCATGACTTCTCATAGTGGCCAACCTCAAGCCTTTTTCAAAAAAGTATTGTTGCCCGTCTTAGCAGATTTGCGACTGGCAATTATGCTGTTGCTTGCGATCTCACTTTTCAGTATCGCTGGCACCGTCATTGAACAAGGACAATCCTTAGAATTCTATCAAGCCAATTATCCTGAGGATCCTGCCCTGTTCGGCTTTTTGACCTGGAAAGTTCTGCTGGCCATGGGGCTAGATCAGGTCTACCAGACCTGGTGGTTTCTCTCGATTTTGATTCTATTTGGCACCAGCCTGAGTGCGTGTACGTTCATCCGCCAATTCCCAGCCCTCAAAGCCGCTCGCAACTGGAAGTTCTATACCAAACCTCGCCAATTTGAGAAACTCGCCCTCAGTACCAGCCTCGATCCAGCCCAAAAACCCGCCTTAATCGCAGCTTTACAAAAAAATCGCTATAAAATCTTTGAGGACAACCACAGCATCTATGCCCGCAAAGGCATGATTGGCCGTATTGGCCCCATCATTGTCCATGCCAGCATGATTTTGATTCTCTTAGGAGCCATTTGGGGCTCTTTAACGGGGTTTATGGCTCAAGAAATGATTGCCAGTGGCACAACCGCCAAGGTCAGCAATATTGTCAAATCTGGTCCCTGGTCTGGACCCCAAATCCCTAAAGATTGGGCGGTACACGTCAATCGATTTTGGATCGATTACACCCCCACAGGTCAGATCGATCAATTTTATTCCGACTTATCCATTGTTGATCAAGACAACAAGGAATTGGATCGGCAAACGATTCATGTCAACCAACCTCTCAAACACGAGGGAGTAAGCTTATATCAAGCCGACTGGTCCATTGCTGCGGTTCGGGTTCAGCTCAATAATAGTCCCGTATTGCAACTGCCGATGGCACCCTTGCAAGCGCCGCGTGGGGGACGGCTGTGGGGAACCTGGATCCCAACCAAACCGGATCTCAGCGCTGGGGTCACCTTGTTGACCCCAGATTTACAAGGCACTGTCGTGGTCTACGATCAATCGGGACAGTTGGTCTCTACCATCAGAACGGGCATGTCCACAGACGTTAACGGCGTTCGGTTGCAGGTGGTTGATCTCGTCGGCAGTACGGGTTTACAGATCAAGGCTGACCCTGGTATTCCCTGGATTTACAGCGGATTTGCCTTATTGATGATCGGTGTGATCATGAGTTATGTGTCCCACTCGCAAATCTGGCTGCTGACTGTTAACGATCAACTCTATCTGGGCGGGCGCACCAATCGGGCTCAGTTGACCTTTGAAAGAGAACTGATCACGATGATCGAGCAGGCTAATGCCGACCCCTCTATCTCAAATACCCAAGCCATATCGCCAACTTCAGACACCAATCCACCCTCTCCAGAAGTCGCAAAGCTCTAATTTGTATCGGTTTAACTGGCCTTTGCTTTACTGCTCCTAGATCTCAGCGACTCTTGTCGTTAGCGATTTGATCAACCCTATTTCTTGGCCACCCTCATGCCCCAGCCTTCTGCTCAGCAACATCCCTCGCCCTCCTCTTCTTCGTCCCTAGATGAGGTTCAACTCAAGCAACTGCGCGCAGAACTCAAGGCTCCTTATCGAGGTCTGCGGCGATTCTTTTATGTCGCCTTTGCGGGGTCTGCCTTGGTGGGTGCGGTGGTGTTCTTCTTTCAATTGTTAGCAGGCAAAACGGTAGCCACTACATTGTCTAACTTGATCTTGCAGTTGGGAGTTTTGACCTTGATGCTTTGGCTGTTTTGGCTAGAGCGATCGCGACCATCTTAAAAGATGCCTAAACCATTCGTTGCTCAATGGCCCATCGCGCCAATTCCGTGCGATTACTCAAGCCTGTTTTACCCAACATATTGCTCACATGGCTTTCTACAGTTCGCTGACTCACACTCAGATCATCGGCAATCTCGCGATTAGACATGCCTTTAGCCACCAGTTGAATCACCTTCGCTTCGGTGGGGGTCAAATCCACATCAAAGGGAACTTGGATGGATACTTCCCCTTCCAAGGGATTTGACTGCTTTTGCAGCATTCGGGAGGCTTGCTTGAGGGAGGCTTCAATTTGGGCAACCAATTCATCCGGTTCAAAGGGCTTAATCATGTAAACATCAGCCCCCGTGTTTAGCCCTGTCACCCGATCTTGAATTTGGCCCTTAGCAGACAAAAAGAGAACGGGCAAATAGCTGGTTTGGGGATTGTCTCGCACCCGCTTCACAAAGGCATAACCATCCATTTCGGGCATCATCACATCGCAGATGATCAAATTGGGAATGGTTTGTTCAAGAACCCGCAGGGCTTCACGGCCATTTTTGGCGGTCATCACTTCATACCCGCGCAGTTCTAAGTAATCTTTAACCAAGAGGATCAAATTGGGATCATCATCAATGAGTAGCAGTTGATTTTGGTCAGCCGTGATAACATCTTGCATCATCTAGAAGCCACCCCTGTCTTTAAGCTCAGCGTTACTTAGAAGCGCTTAACCTTGGGTTAAGAAAAACTCAAGTCACGCCAGTGTATACCGTATTATTACTTAATCTTTCCCAGATTTAATGACAATTCAACTTCTTGCTGGCTAATTTTACGTTTCTCTTAAGATCAGGGGTAGGGAATCTGGCAAAGTGGACATATCGTCATCCGCTGCTAAGTGAGCAAGGACATCCCAAATTTGCTGCAACAAGGGGTCTAAGCCCTGTTGAGTCACCGCAGAGATTAAATAAATAGCAACGCCACTCCTCTGCTGTAGCTCCATTTGTATCGGGTGGATTAAAGCTGGCTCTATCGCATCTATTTTATTGAGAGCCACAATCTGCGGGCGTTGATCTAGGCCCTGACCGTAGGCAGCTAGTTCTTGTTGAATTGTTTGATAATCTTGCCAAGGGTCGCTGGCGGTGGCATCAATGAGATGCACCAATACCCGTGTACGCTCTATATGCCGCAGAAAATCATGACCTAAGCCAATCCCCTCATGGGCACCTGCAATCAGGCCAGGAATGTCTGCAAAAACGGTACCATCCCCCGTTGGTCGAGGCACAACCCCCAAATTAGGCACTAGGGTTGTAAAGGGATAGTCGGCAATTTTGGGCCGAGCTGCCGACAGTACAGAAATCAGCGTCGATTTACCAGCATTGGGTAAACCAATAATCCCAACTTCCGCCAACAATTTCAGCTCTAAGCGCAATCGATACTCTTCGCCGGGTAAACCGGGTAAAGCATGTTCGGGGGCGCGGTTGCGGTTACTGAGAAAATGCTTGTTGCCTAGTCCTCCCTTGCCGCCACAGGCCACGGTCAGCAGTTGTTGATCGCGGGTGAGATCGCCTAATAACTCAAGGGTTTCAGCATGGTAGATAACCGTGCCGCAGGGAACCTCAATTCGTAAATCTTGACCCGATGCGCCGGTGAGATTTTTGGGTCCCCCACGTTTGCCATCTTCAGCAATAAATTGGTGGTTATAGTGGAAGTCTAATAAGGTCTGGAGATGAGAAGAAGCTTGCAAGACGACAGAACCTCCACGCCCGCCATTTCCACCGGCTGGACCGCCAGCCGGCACATATTTTTCTCGGCGAAAGGCGACCATTCCATCTCCCCCTTTGCCTGCTTTGACATAAATTTCAGTTTGATCAATGAATCGCATACCCTAACACCTCACTTAATCTTGGGGTACTGTTGGGTTTGTGGGTACAGATTGCTGAGGATGACGAAAGGTCTGATAGGTGAGTTTGGAAATTTTCCGAATCAGTTCCTGAGCGCGGGGATCATTATGGGGACGTTGTACTAATATCGCCGCCACATAGTGCTGGCCATTGGGCATCTCAATCAAGCCAATATCCCCGACTACAGAGCCAATATCCCCTGTTTTATGCGCAATCTGGGCGTCTTCATCCAAACCTTGGGGTAAAAGGGTATTAGTTACCGTTTGCCGCAAAATAGCCAATGCCTGCTCTCGGCTAGAAGACGATAGAAAGGTCTTGTCTGTGAGTTTGAGCATGAGCGCTGCCATGTCTTGAGGACTGACGGTATTGGTTCCCTCTAAATCGGGTAGGGGATTTCGAATCATGATCTGCTTTAGTCCCCAACCACGGAATCGTTGATTGAGTTTCTCAGCCCCACCTAAGCGATCAATCAGCATATTGGTAGCGGTATTATCACTAATTGTAATCATGTACTCTACCGTTTCCAAGGCCGAGAATCGTGTGCCGATGGGTTGATATTGCATCGAACCTGCTTCAGTAGCTACTAGATCCTTGCGCATCACCAAGGATTCGTCTAGGCGAATTTTCCCAGCATCGACATCCTCAAAGACGGCTAGCAGCACAGGAATTTTGATGGTACTGGCCGCAGAAACGCTGCGATCGCCATTGATATTCAGATAATCGCCAGTGTCTGGATTGAGGAAGAACATGGCGGGTGTGAGTCCCGTTTGGGACGCAGCCAATTGCTGAACTTCTTGTTTGACCTCAGACAATTCTCGCCCTTCTCGGATTAAACGCATCAACTGGGATTCTTGAGACCAACGGTAAAATAAGGAAGTAGGAGCGTTGTCTTGGGATGAAAAGGTTTGAGTTGAGGTAGGTACTTGAGTTGGGAAAACACTACCAGCAAAGGAGGGCAAGGCAACCGAGGATGACGATTGGGGATGAGATTGCAGATTATTTTGATCGGGATCAATGATGGTCAGGATGGTGCCTGCGATCGCAGCGACTCCCGAACCAATAATGATCAATCGAGCCAGATAAGAACACAAGTACCAAGGATTAGAACCGCCCCTAACCCGCCGTAAACGTTGGGAATCGGAGGCAATTGCAACCGTTGCAGATCTAGCGGAAGTTGATCGAGAAGAGGATGACCTGCGAGGCAAACGGGTTCGTAAGGACTCTGGAGTGAGCGCCTGATGAACCTGAGCAGCAGATCGATGCTGATCCAGTAGAGGCGACTGCTTAGGATATATCTGAGCGGGTGTTTGTTGCGCCTGAAGCCGCCGTTGTTTTGCATTGCTCGCCGTCTTTGATAGGCTCTGCGTCGCTGTTGCCAGAGTTGACGCTGTTGCCGAGAAGTCAAAGGATTTCTGGAGCGTTGTAACACTACTTTCTCCTCACTCAAGAAAGGGGTTTTAGAAGATGACGAATCAGGATGATCCTTAAGACCCGAACCTTCGCTAGTATGATTGAGAATGCTGAAGAGACTTCTCAAGCCTTAAGCTCACCCGACTTTAATAGATTACGAGCCTTTTAGTCAATTTGTTCGAGTCAATTGGATCGAATTTTCCACTGAACCTGACGAATAATTCCCCGTAACATTGCCACTTCTTGCGCAGAAAGACCACTACGGTTAAAGATCTGTCGAAGTTTGCCCATGCGAGCTGCTGCAGTATGGGGATAAAGAAAACCAATATCCAGCAAGGAATCTTCACAGGATTTGTAAAAATCTTCTAGGTCTTGGATAGGGGCTAGATCAATCTCTTGGCTCCTGTCCTCTGAGACACCCACTAGGGTTGAGGAATCAGGTGGGTGTGCGGCTTTTTCTAGGGCTAGCTGCCGTAATTCATAGCAGCAAATCGTCACAGCCTGAGCCAAATTCAGTGCCGCATACTCAGTGCTGGTCGGAATTTGCAAGAATTGTTGGGCATGATAGAGTTCTTCGTTACTTAAACCTCGATCTTCTGGACCAAAGATTAGCGCCGATGACCCTTCTAACAGCCAAGGCAGAATCTGGTGAGGAGGCTGAGGATTCAATGGGAGATGACGGGGACGAGCTGTGGTGGCAATGGCTCGTTGACAGCCCACCAATGACTCGGTCAACGTATCCACACACCTTGCTTGAGTTAAGAGATCACTAGCATGAACTGCCATCCGTTGAGCTTCAGTACTGCCCGGATCACACTGAGGATTCACCAACACTAACTGGCTCAACCCCATATTTTTCATCACCCTAGCAACTGCCCCTACATTTAAGGATCCTGCAGGTTCAACTAAAACAATGCGAATCCTTGCCAACTGCAGCTCTATCATAAATGCCCCATCTCTGCGGGAAGGAACCTGCATCCCATTGCAATTATTGCCCATATCAACGATTCAGGGAGAAAGGCTCTCATTTTCAAAAGTTCCTGGTATGATGTCGCGTGTAACTAGGTGTGGGCAGAGAAGGAGCGCAACGCAGCCATGCAAAGTGCAGTCGATTTAAGTGGCCGTCCCATTCATTTCATTGGCATTGGCGGTATCGGGATGTCTGCACTGGCTCATATTCTCCTGCAGCGCCAACTGCCTGTGTCGGGTTCTGATGTTCGAACCAATCGCATTACCCAACACCTACAAGCTCTTGGCGCTCATATCTTCTCTCAACAATCAGCCGCTAATATTGAACAACTGTGCCAAGCCGCAGGATCTCATCGAACCTCCATCAATGCTCACTCCTTTGCCCATCCTCCTCAAAACAACTCTAGACAGCCCAAGCCACAGGCCACTTTCTCCCCATCACCGCTACCTTGCACTGTTCCCCAAATTATTTGCTCAACAGCTATTCATGACGATAATCTAGAATATCAGGCTGCCGTAGCCTCAGGTTGTCCCATTTTTCATCGCTCGGATGTTCTAGCCGCCCTCATCCAAGAATTCCCCAACAGTATTGCCATTGCCGGAACCCATGGGAAAACAACCACCAGCAGTTTAATTGGCTACTTGCTTTTCAAAGCGAAACTTGACCCTACGATTATTGTCGGCGGCGAAGTAGCAGCTTGGGGAGGGAATGCTCGCATTGGTGAAAGTTCCTATCTAGTGGCCGAAGCGGATGAATCCGATGGATCCCTCGTTAAATTCTTACCTCAGATTGGGGTGATCACTAATATTGAGCTGGATCATCCTGATCACTACAGCGCCTTGGAGCAGGTCGTGGAGATCTTCCAGCAGTTTGTTGAACATTGTCAGACGATGATTGTTTGTGTGGACTGCCCCACCATCACTGATCAGCTGTTAGCAACAGCAATCCCTGTACCACTGATTACCTATGGGGTAGATCCTTCGGCTAGAGCAGATTACACGGTGGAACACATTGCCTATACGGGGGATGGCACAACTGTTCAAGTCCTAGAACATGGAAAAATTCTGGGTCAGTTACAGTTGCAATTACTGGGTCAACATAATTTGAGTAATGCGTTGGCGGCAGTGGCAGTGGGTCGCTACCTAGGCTTAGATTTTAGGGTAATTGCCGATGCCCTGAGTACCTTTACAGGAACCAAGCGTCGGTTTGAAACCTACGGTGAAGCCCAAGGGATCACTTTCGTGGATGATTATGCTCACCATCCCAGTGAAATCCAAGCCACCTTAGCTGCTGCTCGATTGCAAGCGAATGCAATGGCAGTAAAATATCTGCAAAGTCGTGTTATTGCAGTCTTTCAGCCCCACCGCTATAGCCGTGTCAAAACGTTCTTGGCGGAGTTTAGTCAATCGTTTCCAGAGGCCGATTTAGTAGTGGTTACGGATATTTATAGTGCAGGCGAAGCCAATCCTGACAATCTTCAGGGGCAAGGGGTTGCAGATGCGATCGCTCTCCACCACCCTACCGTGACCTGCCAACGAACCCTCGCCAATGTTGTCGATTTCTTACAGGCACATTTGCAATCGGGAGACGTAGTTCTATTCTTAGGGGCAGGCGATTTGAATCGAATTATTCCCCAAGTGCTGGCCCATTATCAATCCTTACCTTGTTCCCCCTCTCCAGAGGTCGTCCTGCAATGACTCAACCTGCAGTGGCCATCCCTTTAGCCGATAGTGAGTGTGAAATTCAATCCCAAGTCAGTCTGGCAGAAATGACAACCTTTCGAGTAGGTGGGCCTGCAGAGTGGTTTGTTGCCCCTAAAACCCTGGAGCAATTGCAGGCTAGCTATGCCTGGGCTCATGAGCAAAAACTACCCGTTACCTTTTTAGGCGCAGGATCGAATTTATTAATTAGTGATCAAGGGTTACCCGGTCTAGTCATCTCCACTCGCTACCTGCGTCAACAAACCTTAGATTTGTCTACCTATAGGGTTACAGTACATGCGGGTAAGCCTTTACCCCGTCTCGCATGGCAAGTCGCCAAACAGGGCTGGTCCGGTTTAGAATGGGCTGTCGGCATTCCTGGAACCGTGGGCGGAGCAGTGGTGATGAATGCCGGAGCCCATGGCGGCTGTACGGCTGACTGCTTGATTGAAGCCCATATACTCCAGCTAGATGGCTCGATCCAAATTATCGATCAGGCGGAAATGGCCTTTCAATATCGCTCTTCTGTCTTGCAAAAACATCCACAGCCAGTTATCCTGGCCGTCTTTCAACTCCAAGCGGGTGCATCTATTAAACAGGTACAAGCTACTACTCAAGCTCACTTGGATCATCGTTTGAGTACTCAACCCTATGATTGGCCCAGTTGTGGAAGTGTCTTTCGCAATCCCCTGCCTCGCACAGCGGGTTGGTTAATCGAGCAGTCTGGATTAAAAGGGTATACCTTAGGGGGTGCCCAAGTGGCACAAAAACATGCCAACTTTATCCTCAACTGCGGCAATGCTACGGCCAACGATATTTTTAATTTGATTTATTATATTCAACAGAAAGTTGAGGAAAATTGGTCATTATTGCTACATCCAGAGGTAAAAATGCTAGGGGAATTCCCGCAAATCCTATAGAAAATAGATTCCCAGTACGCCCCTTGGGGTAGACTCTCAGTATCATAGTAAACAGTTCGAGTCGAGACTCCTTCTAGGAAGAGACGGTAACGAACAATTCCAGCACATTAACCAACTATAAAAGCTATGCCACAAGGACAAGGACAAGGATTTGGCTTCGGCCTCGGCAAAATGAAAGAGCTTGCTGAAGCTATCAAAAAAGCGCAGCAAGTTCAAGAAGGCGCAAAGCAATTACAAGAAGATCTCGAACAGATGGAGATCGAAGGTGAAGCAGGTGGTGGTGTGGTTAAGGTCGTCATGAGTGGGAACCAAGAACCCCTACGGGCGGTGATTACCCAAGAAGCCGTCGATAAAGGTTTAGAGGGATTATCTGCCTTAGTGACCGAAGCCATGAAAGATGCTTATCAAAAATCCACAGAAATGATGCGGGAGCGGATGGAAGATTTAACAGGCGATCTGAACCTACCAGGTTTAAGTGGCTAAGTTGACACTCAGCAGTAAATATCTATATAGTTAGGATTTGGAAGAAAACACAGTCCTAATTTATATTGCTGCCCCTCTATGCCAACTATTCAGCAGCTCATTCGTAGCGAACGTTCCAACACAAAGAAAAAAACGAAGTCTCCAGCTCTCAAAAGTTGCCCTCAGCGCCGGGGGGTTTGTACCCGCGTCTATACGACGACCCCAAAGAAGCCCAATTCTGCCCTGCGCAAGGTTGCTAGGGTGCGTTTGACCTCTGGCTTTGAAGTGACCGCCTATATCCCTGGGATTGGTCATAACCTGCAAGAGCATTCTGTGGTCATGATTCGAGGTGGTCGGGTCAAGGATTTACCCGGTGTTCGCTACCATATTATTCGCGGCACGTTAGATACTGCTGGAGTAAAGGACAGACGTCAAGGACGCTCTAAGTACGGCGCTAAACGCCCTAAAGCGTAATAGACCCCGATTGAGTTGCCCAACTTGGCAATTCCTAGGGGCTAGTTGTTCATAACAATCCACCGTCATCATAAATCGCCTTTTCCTAAGGTTGTGCTTTAACTGAGAATGGTGGTGAATCGCGCCCCTTTCAGAATCAGCATATCTCTACCAAAAGCAAGATTTATCCCCTAACTCCGCTTTTTTTGGCTCCCCTTTACCTGGAATATCTCATGTCTCGTCGTATCCGTGTTCAAAAACGTCTTGTCCCCCCTGATTCGGTCTATAACAGTCGTTTGATCAATATGACCATTCGACGCTTGATGAAGGATGGGAAGAAATCCCTAGCCTCTCGCATCCTCTATGATGCCCTCAAAATCATTGAAGAGCGAACCAATCAAGATCCCCTAGAAGTCTTTGAGAGCGCAATTCGCAATGTTACTCCCCTTGTAGAAGTGAAAGCGCGCCGAGTGGGAGGAGCCACCTACCAAGTCCCCATGGAAGTTCGATCCGATCGCGGCATTGCCCTAGCCCTGCGCTGGATTATTCGTTTTTCTCGACAACGCCCTGGACGCTCCATGGTCAGCAAATTAGCCAATGAGCTGATTGATGCTGCCAACGAGACGGGCGCTGCCATCCGCAAACGCGAAGAAACCCATCGCATGGCAGAGGCCAATAAAGCATTTGCCCATTATCGATACTAATCATCTCTAGTTCTAGGTTTTGTGAAGACACTCCAAAAAAAGGTTATAGAATCATTACAGAGAACATAAGTAAACCTTCATGCGAATAACTTGCTAGGGCGAAGGAGGTAGCTGTGGCACGTTCCGTCCCGCTAGATAAAGTACGCAATATTGGTATTGCGGCTCATATTGACGCGGGCAAGACAACAACAACTGAGCGCATTTTGTTCTACTCCGGCGTGGTTCATAAAGCCGGAGATGTTCATGACGGCAATACGGTCACAGATTGGATGGAGCAAGAGCGTGAGCGCGGCATCACTATTACAGCTGCCGCCATTTCCACCACCTGGCAAGATCATCAAATTAACATCATTGATACGCCCGGTCATGTAGACTTCACCATTGAAGTTGAACGATCCATGCGCGTTCTCGACGGCGTGATTGCTGTTTTTTGCTCCGTCGGGGGGGTACAACCGCAATCCGAGACCGTTTGGCGACAAGCAGATCGCTATCAGGTTCCCCGCATTGTCTTTGTTAACAAAATGGATCGCACCGGGGCAGATTTTTATAAAGTCTATGACCAAATCCGTGAGCGGCTGAAAGCCAATGCGGTGCCCATCCAAATTCCCATCGGCAGCGAAGATAATTTTGCCGGGATTGTGGATTTAGTGAAGATGAAAGCCTTTCTCTACACCAACGATCAAGGCACGGATATCCAAGAGATAGAATTGCCTGATGCTGTACAAGAGCAAGCCCAGGAATACCGGACGTTACTGATTGAAGCCGTTGCCGAATCCGATGATGGCTTGATGGAAAAGTACCTTGAGGGTGAAGCCCTATCGACGACAGAGATCAAAACGGCCCTCCGCAAAGGCACGATCGCAGGTAGCTTGGTGCCCGTGTTGTGTGGTTCTGCTTTTAAGAACAAAGGGGTACAGCTACTCCTAGATGCCGTCATTGACTATATGCCCGCGCCCATTGATGTCCCCGCTATTCGCGGCACATTATTGGCCGGAACCGAAGCCGAACGCCCCGCCGACGATCAAGCACCTCTAGCCGCTTTAGCGTTTAAGATCATGTCCGATCCCTACGGACGACTCACGTTTATTCGGGTTTACTCAGGCGTACTGACCAAAGGCAGTTATGTCCTCAATCCCACCAAAAATAAGAAAGAGCGGGTCTCGCGCTTGATCATCATGAAAGCAGATGATCGCATTGAAGTGGAAGAACTGCGCTCAGGGGATTTAGGTGCTGCTTTAGGGCTTAAGGATACGTTTACCGGAGAAACCCTGTGTGATGAAGCCCATCCCATTGTCTTAGAGTCCCTCTTTGTTCCTGAACCCGTGATCTCTGTGGCGGTAGAGCCCAAGACCAAACAGGATATGGATAAACTGTCCAAAGCCTTGCAATCTTTATCCCAAGAAGATCCAACCTTCCGAGTTAGCGTCGATCCAGAGACCAATCAAACGGTCATTGCCGGGATGGGTGAACTACATTTAGAGATCCTCATCGATCGCATGTTGCGGGAATTCAAGGTGGAAGCCAATATTGGTGCTCCGCAAGTGGCCTACCGTGAAACCATCCGCAAAGCCGTCACCGCCGAAGGTAAATTTATTCGTCAAAGTGGCGGTAAAGGTCAATATGGCCATGTGGTCATTGAGATCGAACCCGCTGAAGCAGGAACAGGGTTCGAGTTTATCTCTAAAATTGTAGGGGGGGCGGTTCCCAAAGAGTTTATTGGTCCAGCCGAGCAAGGGATGAAAGAAGCCTGCGAATCTGGTATCTTAGCTGGTTACCCCCTCATTGATGTCAAAGCGACATTAATCGATGGGTCGTACCATGATGTTGATTCTTCTGAAATGGCCTTTAAAATTGCTGGCTCAATGGCAATTAAAGAAGGAGCGATGCAAGCTTCGCCTGCGTTGCTAGAGCCGATGATGAAAGTTGAGGTTGAAGTGCCAGAAGACTTCTTAGGCCCTGTATTGGGTGATCTCATTTCGCGCAGAGGCCAGATCGAAGGGCAAGAAGTGGCCCAAGGGCTTGCCAAGGTAACCACCAAAGTGCCTTTGGCAACCATGTTTGGCTATGCCACAGATATCCGGTCTATGACTCAGGGCCGAGGTATCTTTACAATGGAGTTTAGTGACTACGAAGAAGTTCCTCGGAGTGTGGCTGAACCCATCATTGCAAAAAACAAAGGGAACGCATAATTCATCGAAAAGGATATAGTTGATACATGGCACGTGCAAAATTTGAACGAACAAAACCCCACGTCAACATTGGCACCATCGGTCACGTTGACCATGGCAAAACCACTTTGACCGCAGCAATTACCATGTCATTGGCTGCTATCGGTCAAGCGAAAGCCAGGAAGTACGATGACATTGATGCGGCTCCTGAGGAACGGGAACGGGGAATTACCATTAATACGGCCCACGTTGAGTACGAAACTGGGGAGCGTCACTATGCCCACGTCGATTGTCCTGGCCACGCTGACTACGTGAAAAATATGATTACGGGTGCTGCTCAAATGGATGGGGCGGTGCTGGTGGTCTCTGCTGCCGATGGCCCCATGCCTCAAACGCGAGAGCATATCTTGTTGGCAAAACAAGTTGGGGTTCCCAATATTGTGGTCTTTATGAACAAGCAAGACCAAGTCGATGATGAAGAGTTACTAGAACTCGTGGAGCTGGAAATACGGGAACTCCTAAGCGATTATGATTTTCCAGGAGATGATATTCCGATTGTCTCAGGTTCGGCGTTGTCAGCTTTGGAAGCCCTCAATGGTAACCCTACCCTGAAAAAAGGGGAGAATGAATGGGTTGATAAGATCTATGCTTTGATGGATGAGGTGGATGCCTATATCCCAACACCAGAAAGGGATGTGGATAAGCCTTTCTTAATGGCCGTTGAAGATGTCTTCTCGATTACGGGTCGAGGCACTGTTGCCACTGGCCGAATTGAGCGCGGCAAGGTGGTTGTCGGCGAAACCGTCGCACTGGTGGGGATTCGAGACACCCGCAGTACAACTGTGACGGGTGTAGAAATGTTCCAAAAGACCCTGGATGAAGGGATGGCGGGTGACAACGTTGGCCTACTCCTGCGGGGGGTGCAAAAAGAGGATATTGAGCGGGGCATGGTATTGGCTAAACCGGGTTCCATTACCCCTCACACCCAGTTTGAATCTGAGGTTTACATTCTCAAAAAAGATGAAGGTGGCCGTCACACTCCCTTCTTCCCTGGCTATCGGCCTCAGTTTTATGTGAGAACAACGGATGTCACCGGGACAATCAGTGCCTTCACGGCTGATGATGGGAGTGAAGCAGAAATGGTGATGCCAGGCGATCGCATTAAAATGACCGTGGAATTGATCAACCCGATCGCCATTGAGCAAGGAATGCGCTTTGCCATTCGTGAAGGAGGCCGTACCGTCGGTGCGGGTGTTGTTTCCAAAATTCTGAAATAGGCATTCCTCTTGTCTGTGTTTGCATACGGTTGTCCTCGATCATGAACCCTCTGGGCTTGGTATCTTGGCAACCGTATGCCTATGAGTGCTAGTCAGATGCACTCATCCCTAGCAGCTTAATCAAAAGCTGCTGATTCTTGAACCTCGACAACTTAAAATTCATAACGCTATGACCACTCTGCAACAACAAAAGATCCGAATCAGACTCAAAGCCTTTGACCATCGTTTACTCGATACCTCTTGTGACAAGATCGTCGAGACCGCCAAACGCACGAATGCTTCTCCGGTAGGTCCTATCCCCCTACCAACCCGCAGACGCATTTACTGTGTGCTGCGATCGCCCCACGTGGATAAAGATTCCCGTGAACATTTCGAGACCCGCACCCATCGCCGCATTGTCGATATCTATCAACCTTCCCCTAAAACCATTGATGCTTTGATGAAATTGGATTTACCCGCTGGGGTGGACATCGAAGTCAAACTTTAGCCTGTTCCTCAAAAACTTTGCTTCGATTAGTCATTTGTGAATTCTACAGGGGACATGGGCTAGAGTGAATAAATGCATATATTATTCTATCCTCCCCATCCATAATGGCTATCCCCTCTTCAATTGCAGTTTGTGAGCTGCCACTTTTCCCGCTACCGGATGTTGTCTTGTTCCCAGGACGACCGTTACCGCTGCATATTTTCGAATATCGCTATCGGATTATGATGAATACGATTTTGGAGGGCGATCATCAATTTGGGGTACTCATGTGGGATCCTAATAAAAGCAAAGCCGCCAGCGTGGGCTGTTGTGCCCAGATTACCAAGCATGAGCGTCTGCCCGATGATCGGATCATGATTTTAACCGTTGGTCAGCAGCGATTTAAGGTTCTGCATTACGTCCGCGAAAAACCTTATCGTGTGGGGTTAGTGGAATGGATAGACGATCAAGTTCTGGGCGGAGGCGAAGATCTCACAGGACTCACTACCCAGGTGAAACAACTGCTCAAAGATGTGGTCAGACTCTCGGCAAAACTGACTGAACAAGAGATCAACCTTCCCGAAGACATTCCCAGCCGACCCCTTGACCTTTCCTATTGGGTGGCGAGTAATTTTTATGGTGCAGCCCTAGAACAACAATCTCTCCTAGAAATGCAAGATACGCGAACGCGATTGGAGCGGGAAGCCGAAATTTTGACGTCTACCCGCAATCACTTAGCAGCTCGTACCGTTCTCAAGGATACTTTAGAACCTTGATTACTGAGATTATTGAATTCGCAACAGTTCCACATCAAAAATCAGGGTTGCATTTGGGGGAATTACACCGCCAGCCCCTTTAGATCCATATCCCAACTTGGCGGGAATCACTAATTCTCGACGTCCGCCCACTTTCATCGAACCTACGCCTTCATCCCAACCTTTAATGACTCGACCTTTGCCAATGGGGAAAGAAAAAGGCTGGTTGCGATCGCGAGAACTATCAAACTTACTGCCATCGGTTAAGGTGCCCGTATAGTGGACAACAACCATCTGACCCACCAGAGGTTGTTCACCAGAGCCTACTTGTAAATCTCGATATTTTAAACCAGATTCGGTCGTAATATACTCGGCATCAGGATTTGGGGTCATATTTGACGGACTCTCTTGCGGGACAGGAAGATCAGCAACCATGGTTTGTGCAGGAGGGAGCTGGATCGCTTCGGCAGAGGCTTCAGGTGCCCTTTGGGTGATTTGGGCTACAAGCAAGATCGCACTACAAACCAGGACAATCCCCACACTGATAAAAATATTACGCAAGTTGCGCCTCCCATGATTGTTACATAACGAAGACTATGATAACGGCTAGCGCCACAGCTTATTCTCTAAGTCTCGCACTTGTCGCTCTAGTCGATCAATCCTACCGCGAAGTTCATCCACTTCTGCTTGTCTGGCCAGACCCAAATCCTGCATCATATTCCGCACTTGTCGTTCCATTTGAGCTTCCCAATTGCCGGGATCAGCACGCATTTGTTGTAGGAGATCATCCACAAAAGCCCTGGCCTGTTCGGGATTCAGCCGTCCGTCCTTCACCCATTGATCACTGACTTCTCGCAGCTTCTCAGCGACAAAGGATGTCGTTCCCACGCCAATCATCAATATTTGCTTCAAAAAATTGTTATCGTCCATAAAATCCTCTGGTGTTGCGGATCATTAGCACAGAATTGAGGGCTATCTCAACTGTAGATCATTCCTGATGCCTTCTCCCTCACCCCCTGGGTAAGGTTTTGATCGTTAACACTTGCGGCGGTACAGAATCAGGCGGATATAGAAAATCCACTCGAACCTGTTGCTGCTGGCGAGGGGCCAGTTGCAGAGAAATCAGCGGCTCAACTTGTTGGCCGCGCCGATGCCAAAGATGGAAATAACGAGTGATGGGTTGACTCTGGGTATTGGTATAGCGGAGCCTCACCGTCCCTCGAAAGTAGGGATAGTCCCAGGGTGGCTGTCTGAAAACCAATCCTCCTTTGGAGAGTTTATCTTCTTTGAAGGGCGTTTCTAAGGTCAGGGTTACCGTTTGTCGGTGGGCAGACGTATTCAATAACGGCAAGGACAGATCGTAATGAACCCCATAGTTCGCTTGCGATCGGTAAGCGGTATCAGGGTAGCGCACCAGGAGGGGAGCAGCCTGGATGGTTGGCGTCCCTAACCGTCCTCCTTGTAAGGTATTGATGACATAGGAGATGGACTTTCCCGCAGCAGGTAAGCTCAGATGCTGACGATTGGGATCGACGAGGGTGGCCTGCCATTTCGACCCCACTTGCACACCTGCCACCCGACCATAAATGAGGACACCTTTGCTTTGATTAGGAGGGGTGGGGGTTTTATCTCTGGGTGCAGCCAAGCTCCCAGAGTTGAGCAGTTGTTGCCATTCAGCCAAGGTGGGGGGACGCGCTTGACCGGAGCCACTGTCTTGTGCATAGAGTAGCAAGGAAGCCAGATAGACGGGGCCAGAACTGTGTAAGCGCATAAAGCTAGAGCGGCCATTCACGGCTTTAGGCAGATTTCTGACGGGAATTGGCAAATTGAGGAGCATTCGACTTTGTTGGCCAGGAATAGTCAAGGAGGCGGGGAATATTGACTGGCGTTGGTTGCGCAACACTTGATCAACAGCTCGAATCCCAGGGCCAGAGAAGATGGCACCCGTAGGATTTTCCAGCAAGGGGGGCTTGTTTTGAAAAGGTGCTTCCGGTTCGAGTAAATAGCTAGCAGCAGCTGGAATTTCCAGTTTTACGGGCTGAGCTGTGGGATTGTAGACTAGGATGCCTAAATACAGCGTTTTGTGTTGGGGAGGGGTATGGACAAAATGATGGGCAAAAAGAGTAAAGGATCCCTGAAAAGGAACATTTAAGTGGGCATTGGGCACCGCTTTCCCAGTAGGAGGGAATGTAGATAGCAAAATGCCTTCCTTCTTCACCCATTCTGGACTATTGCTGTTGAACATTGGCACCTGATCTAGCTGCCCTGGGAGGGAGCGCACTTCGTTGTGGGTGCGCAGGATTTCTGGAGGGTTAGCCGCGAGAACGGCAGACTGTGGAGACTGGGGGTGGATGATGTTGGTTCCAGAGAATCCAAGAATGAGAGGTATAGCAGCCCAACGAAACACAATAGAGTCAACCATAGATGGCTAGATCAACGCATAGGAGACAGGCAAAAGACGCTCTCTTTGAATCAAAAGTTGCCCCTGGATCGTCAAGGTTTTAGGCTGTCTGCATAGTGCAGTGCAGATTGGTATCAGCGCAAGAAAAATACATCGGCTACACTGCCAACAACAATCAACTGGTTACCAGGAATGAGGATAAGCGTAGGCAATACTGTTCAATCTTTAAAGGTCAAAAAATCTCTATCTTTGGGAATGCGGAAGTATGGGATTGTGCTGGTAAGTGGGTTGGTGATGGGAATCATTCCGGCTCCCATCAATGCCTGGTGGCTGGCATGGGTGACACTGGTGCCCCTGTGGATATTCGTCAAACGAACTCAGGGAAAGGTGGGTTTGGCGGCAAGATTGGGGCTGGTTTGGGGAATTGGATACCAGGGAGCAGCTTTATCCTGGCTAACGGGCTTACATCCGATGACATGGATGGGGATGTCTTGGGGGGCGAGTCTTGCGATCGCAACAGGCTGTTGGCTATTTGTCACCTTCTATGGTGCTATGATTGCAGCCTTCTGGTCTGGGGGCATGGCCTGGGTCACCTTAAAGCTGCCTGCCTATAGCCGGATTCTGATTGGCATGACCCTGTGGTGTTTGTTGGAGTGGGCGTGGACGCAATCGCCCCTGTGGTGGACGCCGATTGCCTATACCCAAAGTCCTGGGAATCTGGTGATTTTGCACCTAGGTCGCCTTTCAGGTCCGACCACGATTGCCGCTGCTTTGATGATAGTGAATGGTTGTATTGCCGAAGGTTGGACAAGCTTGCGGTATCGGTGGCGATATGGAGGGGGTGCGATCGCTCTCTTCTTAGGATTTCATCTGTTGGGATTGAGCCTCTACCTGCTGCCCCTCAACCCTGAACCCGCCCATGCCCTCAAGATTGGTATTGTCCAAGGCAATATTCCCACACGGGTTAAATTCTTTCAGCAAGGCTTGAACCAAGGCCGCAAAAATTATGAATCTGGGTATCGACAGCTTGCCGATCAAGGGGTTGACGCCGTCTTGACCCCTGAAGGGGCATTCCCCTACCTATGGCAAACACCGCCCTTAGCTGAAGTCATCCAGGAGAAACAGGTTTTGGCCTGGTTAGGGGGGTTTATGCCCGATCAGCAGCGAATTACGCAAAGTCTGGTTACGATTCTACCCGATGGTACCCTTTCTAGCCGCTACAACAAGATCAAACTGGTGCCTTTAGGAGAGTACATTCCCTTCGAACCGATCTTAGGAAAAGTCATCAATCGCCTCTCCCCTGTCGGTACTCAAATGAATTTGGGCAAGCCAGACCAGAAATTTACCACTCCTTGGGGACCTGCTATTGTCGGCATCTGTTTTGATTCTGCTTTTCCTCAATTATTTCAAACGCAAGCGGCTCAGGGTGGTGAGTTTATCCTCACCGCCTCCAATAACGATCCCTACAATACCCGGATGATGGCTCAACACCACGCCCATGATGTGATGCGGGCAATCGAGACCGATCGCTGGGCCGTGCGAGCAACCAATACGGGGTATTCAGGGGTTGTTGACCCCCACGGACGGACTGTGTGGCGATCGCAACCGCAAACTTTTGTCATTCATGCAGCCCGAATCTATCGCCGTCAAACCCAAACCCTATATGTGCAGTGGGGGAATTGGCTGCTGCCCAGCTTGGTCTTCCTCAGCCTGATGGCGGCGGTTCTCTCTTTCATTCCGACCAGGAAGTAAGCTAAGTTAGATAAAATTGGCTTTTCAACTGAGGTTCGACAACCATTAAGTTGTCCTTGTTCAAGGGTGCTTTCTCTATCCTGCACAATCTTCATCTTCTCACTAACCCCTCGCCTGCCAACCCAGTGTCCATGAATAGCAGTCTAGTGCGTCAATTGACGCCAGAAGAGCTAAAGCTGCAGCAAAAGCAAGCCGAACTCATTAACCTAGAAACTCAATTAGCACAACGCGAATTAGAGTTGGCCACGGTGCAAGCCGAACTCCACGCCTTTGAGTATCGATATATGCAAGTCGTCGGTATTCGCCAAGAAGAACTCGATCAAATTAATGCCCAAATCTCCAAATACATGACGTTGCTGGCTACCAACCACAAATTTCACCCCTCAGCACGGTTGAAACAGCTCTACCGGGAGGTGGCTAAGCGGATTCATCCCGATCTGGCTACCGATCCAGAGGAGCGTACCCGCCGAGAAGCCCTGATGGCGTTGGTTAATAAAGCCTATGAGTCGGGGAATGAAGAACGGTTAAGAGCCATTCTCCATGATTGGGAGAGCAGTCCAGACTCAGTACAAGGAGAAGGCATTACCGCAGACTTAGTCCGCACCATCCGCCAAATTTCTCAAAGCCAAGAGCGTTTACAACAGATCGAATATCAGCTCCGCCATCTTGCCCAGTCTGATCTCCATCAGTTACGGATGAAAACCCAGCAACTCGAAAAAATGGGTCAGGATCTTTTAGCGGAAATGGCCAACCGCTTTGATCAAGAAATATCCATTGCTCAACAACACCTGCATGAGTTAAAAGCGAAAATGGGCTAGATGCCATGGCGCAGGCTTCCAAAAAACAACCACAGTACCCTAATGTCGAGCTGCCATCCTTTTACACGAGAGTTGGGGTTCAAGTTTCCTCGTTGATTAGCCGTGGATTAAACCTTGCCTACGAAATAGAAGCGGCTTTGCCCTCTTCTATTGGTTATCCCCAGGTCGATCCATCTGGATCAACGGATCCGCTTGCACCCCTCCCTTCTCCGTTAGATCGCTTGGGAACCTCACCGACCCCCCATCCCTTAGAAAGTCCAACTCAAATCCAAAGGGTCGTAGCACAGCCGCCACCCTTGGCAGTGGAGCCGCAGAACGCTGAACAAACCTCCTGGGCAATGGTCTGGTTACACCGAGGGCTGCATAAATATCAGCACAAAGATTATGGGGGTGCCAAGGATAATTTTAAGCAAGCCCTGCAAAAACAGCCGACCTTAGGAGCAGCCTATAATGGTCTAGGTGGGGTTCTCTATCAGCTTGGTGAGTTTTTAGAAGCGATCGTGGTGTACCACCAGGCTCTAGATCATACCCCTGAGAAGGCTCAGATTTATTGCAATTTGGGGAGTGCCCTCTATCAACTCCAGGACTTTGACGAAGCAGTGCTTGCCTATGAGCAGGCTCTGCACTGGAATTCCTCTTTGCAGCTTGCCTACTATGGTTTGGGCTTAGCCTACTACCAAAATGGCTCTCCGCAAGTAGCGGCAACGGCTTTTGAGCAAGCAACGCAGTTGGATCAAACCCATGCAGAGAGTTTCCTAGGGCTGGGGGTCGCCCTTTATGCCTTGGGGGACTTGCAAGAAGCTGCTGTTGCCTCACATCAAGCCATGCAGTTGAATCCTCGCTATCGGCAAACCTACTTAGCGCTGCATCGTTACCTCTATGACTCGTGATGTTTACAGGGCAGCTATTACAAGAACGCTATCTGCTGCAAGAGCAGTTGAGGAATCATCCCGCTCGACAAACCTGGTTAGCGGTGGATCAGGCGGCTGAGGATTTGCAAAACCATCGGGTCATCGTTAAATTGGTGGCTTTTGGGCGAGGGGTGCAATGGGATGAGCTGAAATTATTTGAGCGGGAAGTGCAAGTCTTAAAGCAACTGCATTATCCTCAAATCCCGAAGTATCTGCACTCTTTTCACATTAAAGAACCCGACCCTTGGCTGGGACTGATTGAAGAGTATCTTCCAGGTGTTTCGTTACAAACCTTGATTCATCAAGGTCAGCTTTTTTCTGAATCCGCTATTTGTGAGTTAGCCGCGCAAGTGTTAGAGATCCTGATCTATCTCCATGAGCAAAAGCCACCGATTCTGCATCGAGATATTAAGCCCAGCAACTTAATCTTGACCCCTGAGCAAAAAGTGATTTTAGTCGATTTCGGGGCAGTTCAAAATCAAGTAGCAACCACAGGCTCCTCTTTTACGGTGGTGGGTACCTATGGGTATACCCCCCTAGAGCAATTTGGGGGACAGGCCGTTCCGGCTTCCGATCTCTATGGTTTGGGGGCCACTGTATTACATCTGTTAACGGGGGTTTCTCCTGCCGAGTTGGCTCAACCCGATTTGCGGTTGCAGTTTCGCGATGGTCTCCGACCGGCCTCCGGCCATCGCATCTCCCTCAGCCCTACCTTCGCCAATTGGCTAGACAAGATGACAGCCCCCGCCTTAGCGGATCGATTTGATTCAGCCACAGCTGCGTTAAGGGCTTTGACTTCCCTGAGTACCGCTGCCCCTCCCGCCTGCGCGATCGCCGATGTCACCTCTGTGCGTCTACAAATCGAGGAACAGCCTCAACAGTTGCGGGTACAGATTGGCTCCCTGTGGTCAGACCCCCCTCAAACCCTGCAAGATTTAGTAGGAACAGCACTGTTGACCCTGCTGGGGCCTCTAGCCATAGGCGTACTGATGCTCTTGCCCCTGGGCGCTGTCTATACTCAACAAGCCCTCACCACATGGGATATTGGCGGAATCAGCATCGGTTTACTATTGCTGGGTTTGGGCACAACCGCCTGGAGTCTGGGTCTGAATTGGCTCAAGCAAAACCTCACAAGTACGTTGCTTGAAGTTAGGAATCGGCAGTTAACAATTAAATATCAGCTGTTTGGCTATACCTATTGGCAACACCATAGACTCACCCGTGATGTAATCGCTATTTATCCCGTAGCAGTCAATGCCGAAGAAAATGCAGTATTCATCAGCTTTAGAGACCATGCCCCTTGTCAATTAGCTGACCAGCTCACAACCCCAGAAAGCATGGGGCTAACCCAATCTCTGCGATCTTGGATAGATCAGGGCACACTGCTATAGAAGAGAAGAGATGCTTCTCTAAACCCCATTTTCTCCTATCACTTGCTAACCTAAAGAATATTCTTTGCCGATAGTGTTGCAAGATGTCAGCAGTTTATGGTCGTTAAAGGTTCCGCCAGGTTTCGAGAAAAACCTTCAGAATGCCGCCATCGTTCATTCTGGGGCTGGGAGGACTGTTCTTGGCTGTTTTCTTCACCCTCAACATCCGGGCTGATCAATATGCCCACTTGGCGATGAGTCTGGTATTTTGGTGTGCTGCCCTATCTAGTCTTTGGGACAAAAAATCTGAGTTGCGGTTAGGCAGTGATGCCATATCCATTGGCATTGGCGCTTCTATCCTGGTGGGTATCCTTTTCCAAAGTCTGCGCTCTCCTGCGGGATGGTTCTTGGGGTTTGCCCCGTTTGTGGCTGCGATCGCACTCATGCTATTGGCCTCTGGTTTTCAGGGTTTAGGCCAATATCAGACAGAAGCATTGATGTTATTTTGCCTAGGGATCCCTAAAATCCTACTGAAATTTTTACCCGACATTTCTCCTCTAACAGCACAGTTCTCGACGTATTTACTTTGGTATATCGGTTTCCCAGTGGAACTGTACAACAACCAGATCCGTCTACCAGGTGGCAGTGTGAATGTGGTTCCTTCCTGTTCTGGGCTTAACCTAATCACCTATATGCTGGCAATTACGTTTATTTTTCTGCTAATGTTTCCTCTGAAGCCTATTAATGCGTTTTTTACTCCTATTATCGCTGTTTTTATTGGTTTTTTTATTAACAGTATTCGCGTGGCTACCTTGGCTCTGCTATCAACCCAAGGGAACACTACCCTATTTAAATACTGGCATAGTAACGAAGGTGCTCTCCTCTTTGTCCTACTTGCCGTCTTGTTATTTGGCCTATTTTGCGGGTGGATGGTACGCAAAACAGAGCTACCTTCTCCTAAATAGCTCTGTTCAAAGTAAAAATTGGGCAAAATAGTATAGTCTTAAGTCCATGACTCAATCAAAAATAGACCGTTTATGGCGTGCCTATACCAGTCAATCGCGCTCAATCGCCCTATTTCGTTGGCTGGGCTATGGCCTCCTATTATTAGCCTTCCTAGATTTTACGGCCATCTTGATACCCCTCGATCTGATGAATCCAGTATGGGAATTCCGCAGTATTAGTGCTTTGGTAGAACGCACTCCTGTGCCGCTGATTGGTTTGGTGATGGTGTTTTGGGGGGAACAAGATTATCGTCACCCTAGGGAAAGATGGATCTTGAAGGGATTAACCTGGATGACGGTGATCATCGCCATTGGGCTATTAGCACTCATCCCTTTATGTTTTGTCAATTCCATACGTATTCACCAATTAAAAATTGAGGAAGTCAATAGGTTTAGGGAAGGCAATCTTGCCTTGGTCAGACAGCTAGAAGATAAGTTAAACCAGACCAACTCTGTTGAAGATATTCAACTGCTTCTCAATCGTGGCTTCACCAATCGCTCACCTATGGTTTTGGATGTTAACCAACCCCTAACGGCTGTTAAAACCCAAATTCCTAACTTGCTTGAGCCAGTGAAGTCAGACATCGATCGGCAAGCACAAGCAGCCCTGAAATCGGCAAAAAATGAACAGCCTGGATTACTGAAGCAAAGTATCAAATCGGCTCTAGGGGCTTTGATCGCCGCTGTTATCTGCATACGGATATGGCAAAGCACTCGTTGGGTTCGGGAAAAATCTATCTTGTAACGTTGACTCAAGCGAAATCATAACTAGAATATTCTGCTTAGTGGTGCAGAAAACTCAACAGGGACTAAGTATCAGGCAGCGCTCACTCTACCAAATTCAATGCGAGTAGATATGGCCTGTCGTTTTTTGAGGAATGCAAAAGCAGGGTTAGCCTCACTAAAGGTAGCAAAGGTAACCTCCGATAGGATATAACGCTGCCCAGTTTGCAGAAAACTTAATCCTCTTTGAATGTGCCAGTCAATCAACTAACGACAGTTCACACAACCTCTAACATAATTTACGCTACACATAACCAAGCCTAGGATCGTGGCTTAAATAAGATCCAGAATATAATGAAGCGTGATAGCCTGAGAATCCTTCCTTTATTTGTTTTTAGATGAATCCGTACCCCTACGCCATTGAACAACAAATGCAACGGCTTTATAAGTCTTTGAACGAGAAGGATCGTCGTCGTTATGCCGCCATCGAAGCTACGAAACTGGG
>JAAUOM010000056.1 GCA_012034865.1 Acaryochloris sp. CRU_2_0
AAAAGTCACTCAGGAGTTTAAGGAATCAATGGAAATTATTTTTGATGCTTACCTCCCAAAATGGAATTACACGGCTAAACCTCAGAAAGCTGGATTCTAGATCTTATTTAAGCCACAATCCTAAGTTTATTCTGAATCTGTGGCTCCAGATCTGTTGACCAGTTACGGTAACTGAAAAGTCCGAGGATATCTCTCTTCTGAACTCTGATGTTATCGCGGGATATACTGCCTATCCAATTAGCATCCATTTTGCCAAAATGGTAATTGACGACAAAGCTTACATCATCAAGTACATCCTCAAAATTAATGTCAAAGAACTGCTGTTTAGCTTTGAAGTAGCCAAGCTGCAAAATGAAATATACCTGTGTGCGAGCATTCCGATAGTGTGTGAGTAGTTTCTCTTCTGCTTGGTTCAGAGTAAAGAATGTGAATTCCGGAAACTCTGACTGGCAGATCGAAGATCTTTTCCGGAAAGTTTGTCCACTAAATTTATTGATCGCTTAGCCTGTGATCATCTGTCAATTTTCTGATTTATCATCACCTCCTTTAGTGGCTGTAGGGCGTTCTGAAATAGCGGGGAGATCTAGATCAATTTTTCTTCCTTTTAATCGATAGGAAGCTCCTGCTAGTTTCATATACTCGCCATGATGGAGAGTCCGGTCAATGATGGCGCGCGCTAGCTCTTCATCATGCAAAACCTTCCCCCAATGCTTGAGAGGCTTATTGGTGGTAAAGAGAATGGGCTTACCTTTGAGATAGCGTTGGTCGACAACTTGAAACAGCACATCTGCTGCTCCGGGTCCATAGCCGAGATAGCCCATCTCATCAATGACCAACACATGGGGTTGCAGATAAGGTTTGAGAGCAAGATTGAGATCATGTGCGACTCTTAAGTCATTAATCAGGGCAGTTGCACTCGTGAAACGGGCTGTAAAGCCATTCTGGATTGACTTGTAGGCAATACTAATACACAGATGAGTTTTTCCCGTTCCGGGCGGTCCTTCGAGGATCAATGAGCGGTGTTCAGTGATTAATTCTGGTCCTAGAAATCGTCCAAGCATTTGTCGTTTGAGATCGCTTTTGAAGGTGAAGTCAAACGTCTCAATCGTTGCCTGAAAGGGGAATTTGGCTTTAGCGACCTGATTGGCGATCCTATTTTCTGAGCGTTGAGCAATTTCCTCACACACGAGGCGCTCTAGAAACTGGGGATAGGACCAAGCCTCTTTTTCAGCGATAGGAGTCAATTCTGGTAGAACCCGTTGGACCGTACTCAAGCCTAATCGTTTGAGCATAATGTCTAAGGTCATTTTACAGTGCCTCCTTCAGAGGAGTTCAGCAGAACATGAGACTGTGCACAAGCATGGGGGTGTTCTATAAACTCCAAGAGATATTCACTACCAATGCAGCGAGCTTCCACCGCCAGTTCAATCGCTGCCAACAACTCAGTCCGACCGACTTTTTCATACAACTGATAGGTCAAATCCACATCTTCAAACCAAGCTTGGGGACGACGATGCACCAACTCTGTCAGATACGGCTCAACGAGGGGATCCAAATCCAACAAGATTTGACGTTGGGCATAAGGCTTTTTGTACGGAGAGTCAAACAGCTCTTGAGCATGTTCACTCAATACACTGGATTTGCCATTTTCCGGAAATCTCAGATGCACACCCAGACAGCGTTCCCCTTGATAAATGCTGACGTGCTCTTGCTGCAAGTGCAGGGTTACCGCTTGACCAATGGCATGGCCAGGAACCGAATACTCTATGCCTCGATAGTGAACGCGAGCGGTGGGTCGAACCACGACACTGACTTTGAAGGCATAGGTTTGAGCTTGATGATGCAATGGTTGCAGCGGCTCACGCTTGAGCAGCACAGCGGGAATCTCACCGGTGGCATCACAAGGTCTTTGCTCATTGACCTGACTCATCCAGGCTTGGAGTTGCTGATGAATGTCCTCCATATCTATAAACTCACGACCACAGAAAAAGTTGCCTTTGACGAACCCCACTAGATTCTCGACCGACCCTTTCTCTTGAGGGCGATAGGGCCAGCAGGCCAGGGGTATCAATCCACAATCGACCACGAACTGGCCAAAACGGTCTGTCCAATGCACTTTGACGCTGCCATCTTCTTGGATCTCTCTGGATTTGACCGCACTGCTCATGTTGTCAAATACCCCAATCATCGGCACCCCGCCAAAGTGCTCGAAGGCTTTGAGTAAGCTGCGAACAACCGTCTCTTGTTGTTCATTCTCAACAATTTGGATATCGATAAAGCGCGAATATTTCAGCCGGGAGGCAAAAAAGCGAACCAGTTTACGACGGCCATCAGTGAAGCTCACCCATCGCTGGCCAAAGTCATGCTGGGAAAACTCACCCGGTAACCCTTCAAATCGAAGAAGAGGTTTGGCGGACTCTTTGGGTCTAATCCGTTTGACTAATTCATAGACGGCGGTCTTGCCCCCGGTGTAGCCTGCTTGTCTAAGCCGAGCGAGAATCTCCTGGCTTTTGATGGGGCCATCTTCAAAAGCACGAGGTTCACTAAACCATTGCAGCACTTGCTCTTCATGCTCAGTAAGAAGACTGGGCCGTCCCATGTTCCTCGATTTGCGGAAACGCGCTTCATTAATCTCGGTGATCTCGGGTTCATTTTCAATCCGTTGGATACTTTTTTCACTGATGCCCGTGAGATCTCGAACCTCTTTTTGAGAGACTTTTTTCTTTCTAAGTTTTTGCACCACGTAACGCTCCAATTGCTTATACATCTAGACTTGCCACTCATTGAGCTGACTAGTCTCATCATGCTCAGATAGTGGCAATTTTGGAGACAGACTTTCCGGAATCGGTGCAGTCAGAGTTTCCGGAATTCACACCAAGCAAGATCCCTTTGCACTGCGATACACCGCCACCCACGACATGTTCCATATCCTGTTGGAATTCGATACCAGCTATGCCGGTGAAATGGGTGTGTTGGCATTCACTGTGGCTCAAAACTATAGCAAGTTTCTAAATGCCTATATGCCTTTTGCAAAGTCGGTTTATCCGTGGATCTTCTCAGCTCAGAAAGAAGCAATACTGGCTAATCTCAGCAAAGGGGATGTGCTGGGCAAGCAAGCTGAATGTTTGCTTCTCTATCGATTTGAAGACAACTGGGCACGTCCGATCTCAGATATTCGCGCCGAGCTAGAGCTAGTTCTAGAAGAGAGTGATTCTCCTTCGACAACAGCACCTGATCTCGTGGGCAAAGTAGTTGGAAGCATAGCCAAAGGTCAGGCTCAACACACTCTTGCGGCCTAAAGTTCTTAAAACATGGAAATAGTTGGGAGGTTACAGGTTATGACTTTACAAAAGCATTCTATTAATCGAAAAGCATTGTTTGCTTTGCCACTCTTGGTGTTCTTTTCTGGTCTTTTGTTAGCGGCCTCACCTGCTCGGGCAGATGGTCAAGATGTTCGTCGTGAAATTCGGAGATCGATCCGCAGTGAAGTTCGTGACAGCAGGCGAGATGATTTTCGAGAATCTATTTGTAGGGATGTTAGGTGGCGAAGTCGAAGAAATAGACGAGTAATGCGCAGAAGATGTAATCGAGCAGAAAGGCAAGATGACTTACAAGATGCAATTCGGCAGAGAAGAAATCGACGTAGAATCCGCAGAGCAATTTGGAAATAACAGCATTTTCCGGCTCTCATTGTTCTGTCAGCTATAGCCAAAATAGCGGCGCTGCACATCAAATAAATATTTTAAGAGGCAACCATCATCATGGCCAGCATTAAACGCTTCATCAAAGCGTACAAAGACTACTTCACAGAAGGGGAAACTGGAGACGCAGCGTTGCTCGAAAGCCAGTTATACGGATTTGGCACCAATCCTGATCTACTAAAACAACTACAAGGGTTAACAGGATACTATCCCGAGATTGATTTAGAACAACTCCGTCAACTTCCTAAAGGTACATTGGGTTATGAATATGCCCAGCACATGCAGGGCCACGGGATTCAACCCCTAGTAGTTAGTGAGGATCTTCGGGAAGAAGCCAAGCGCAATCCTTTCGCACTGCGCTATACCGTCACTCACGATATCTTTCATATTTTGTTGGGATTTGATACCAGCTATGCCGGAGAAGCAGGTGTGTTCGGGTTTACGGTTGGTCAGAATTATACGAAAACACTGAATCTGACATATCCCCTCATTAAATTGATTTTCTTGCTCATCAAACCGTGGCAAGCGAAGGCAATTTTAGCCAGTGCCCGTAGAGGTAAAGAACTGGGTGAGCAAGCAGCCTGTTTGTTGGCCTATCCCTTTGAAGAATATTGGACGCGGCCCATCGCTGATATTCGTGCTGAGTTAGGACTGGTCCCGGCCAATGAGCAGATTGAGAGAAATCGAGCGATGGCCGATGGCCGGTCGGAGACCATCGCTCAAGATTTATCCAAGGAAGGTGCTGTTGCATAGCGCCCAGGCACAGCCTTTATAGGAACATCCATGATTGAGTATAAAAACAACTCTAACAATAACGTTGTCGAACTCACGGTTGACGGCAAGATCACCACAGCAGATTTTAAGTCTCTCATGGCCAAAGTTGAAGCTGACTTTGCCAAGTATGGCAAGCTGCGAGTTCTCGAAGACATTCACAGCTTTAAAGGAATAGACCCAATGGTGCTTTGGTCTGCTCTGCAACAGATTCGACGCATCTACGATGTTACCCATGCCGCAATCGTAGTTGACGCAAAATGGTTACGAATGATCTCTGAGGTGATTAGCGGCATTTATCCCTTTGAGATCAAGGTATTTGAGCGATCACTAATAGAAGAAGCCAGATTTTGGCTAGCTAATTGCTAGTCAAACATGAATGAAACGACAAAGCGATTAAAAATACTGGGAGTTGAAGAAATCGAAGCCCTCTATGAACGTCCTTGTTTTACTCATGAGGAGCGGGTGGAGTATTTCACTCTCTCAAATGAAGAGGAAACCGTTCTCCAACAGCTTCACTCCAACAAATCCCGACTTCACTTCGTTTTACAACTTGGATATTTCAAAGCACGACACTTGTTTTTCTTCTTTTACCTGGGTGCTGTCAGAGAAGACGCCAAGTACATTCAGGAGCAATACTTTCCTAAAACTCACCTGAAAAATATTGACGTCTCAAAAGGCACCCGTTTACGACAGCAGAAACTAATTCTTGAGTTATATAACTTTCAAACCTGCCGAAGCCATGAACGTCAGAAGTTAGAAGCCAAAGCACAGCAGGCAGTCAGAGTTGATAGCCGACCTCTGTATGTTTTCCGCGAACTCATGCAGTATCTGGCTAGACAATGCATTGTCTCTCCGGCATATAGTGTTATGCAAGACATTGTGGGTAAGGCTTTAACTTCTGAACAAAACCGCTTAACAGAAGCCTTAAACTGCGCTCTTGGAACATCAGAACTCGAACAGCTTAAAGCTTTGTTGAAAGATACCAAGGGACTGTATGAAATCACTCTCCTCAAACGAGAGCCAAAAGATTTTAGTAGAGGCGAGATTGCTCGTGAAGTTGAGCGGGGACAAAGCATCCAAGATTTATATGGATTGGCAAAAATACTGTTACCCTGCCTGGAACTCTCTGGTGAGAGCATCAATTATTATGCGTCATTAGTTACCTATTACTCTGTCTTCAGACTCAAACAGCTTGAGGAGTGGATTGTCTATCTCTACCTTCTGTGTTTTGTGTACCATCGCTATCAGAAACTCTACGACAACCTTCTAAGTACTTTGATCTATCACGTCAGACGGTACATAGTTGAGGCTAAAAGCGAAGCCAAGGAACGGGTCTACAATCACCGCCTAGAAGACAACAGCAACCTACAAAAGGCTGGGAAATTGTTGAAGCTGTTTACCGATGACAGTATTTCTGAACAAACACCCTTTATGCAGGTCCGAGTTAAAGCGTTTAAGATTCTTGAACGCCAAAAGATTGACTCGGTAGCTGAATTAATCACTTCAGAGACCCAATTTGATGAAACTGCTTTCCAATGGGACCACATTGATAAACTTAGCCATCAGTTCAAACTTCATTTGCGACAGATTCTACAAGCGGTTGATTGGTCTACATCACCCAGCTATCAGTCACTGACTGAAGCAATTCACTTTCTCAAAGATGTTTTTAGTAAGGGCCGTCCACTGAGTCAATATTCGCAAGATGTCTTTCCCCAGCGTTTTATTAACAACACTTTCAACCGGTATCTGTATCAATATGACAAGAGTGGAGGCAAACATCTATTACCAGATCGCTATGAGTTTTTGGTTTATCGCCTCCTTCGTAACGGTCTTGAATCTGGTGATGTCTTCTGCCGAGACAGTGTGCGCTTTCGCAGTTTTGAAGATGACTTGTTAGATGATCATCAATGGCAAGAGAAAGACGCACTCATGGTGAAAACAGGTCTTGCTATTCTTAAGCAACCTATCGAAGAACAGCTAGCAGAACTGGAAGAGCAGCTAGAAAATCGCCTATATGAGGTCAATCAACGCATTGCATTGGGCGAGAACCATGACTTCGAGGTCAAAAAACGGGGACCACAAGTCCGGTGGACGCTTCAATATCCTCATGATTTAATTCAAGTCAACCATGCCTTCTTCGATGTACTCCAACTCGTTGATATTAGTAGCGTGCTGCATTATGTCAATGAAAAATGCCATTTTATGGAAGCTTTTGAACACGTCTTGGGGCGTTACGCCAAACAAGATAGAAATGACAACACTATGATCGCTTGCTTGATTGCTTGGGCAAGTAATATGGGTCTTGGTCAAATGGGGGATAGCTCCGATATCGATTACCAATCCCTGATCACCACGTCTGACAACTTTATCCGCCTTGAAACGTTGAGTGATGCGAACGATCAAGTCAGTAATGCTATCGCGTCCATGCCTATCTTCAAACATTTCGACATCAATGAGGTTATTCATTCCAGTAGTGATGGCCAGAAATTTGAAACGCGAACTTCTACTATCAATGCCCGCCATTCACCCAAATACTTTGGTTTAAAAAAAGGGATCGTTGCTTACACTTTAGTAGCTAATCATATTCCCATCAACGCGGAAGTCATTGGTGCTAATGAGCATGAAAGTCACTATGTGCTTGATATCTTGCTGAACAACACTACCAATATCCAACCCGAAATACATTCGACAGATACTCATGGGGCCAACGAGGTCAATTTTGCCCTTCTCCATTTCTTCGGGTATCAATTTGCTCCTCGCTACCGAGATATTTACGAGAAGGTCAGTAAAGTCCTCTATGGATTTAAGCACCCAAGTAAGTACAACAAGAACTGGATGCTCAAGCCTGTTCGTAAACTCAAGCCTCAGCTCATCATCGATGAGTGGGATAATATCCAACGAATCCTGGTTTCTTTGGCACTGAAAACGACCAGCCAAAGCATTATCGTGGGAAAACTCAGCGCTTATACACGCAGAAGCAAGACTCGACAGGCCCTGTGGGAGTATGACAATATCATTCGCTCTCTCTATTTACTCAATTACATAGATTTCCCGCCACTTCGTCAAAATGTACAGCGGGCATTGAACCGTGGCGAAAGCTATCACCAATTGCGTCGAGCTGTCTCGTATGCCAATTCTGGGAAACTTCGGTTGAAGACCGAATACGAACAGCAACTTTGGGAAGAATGTAGCCGTCTTGTGACCAATTGCATCATTTTCTATAACGCTACAATCTTGTCAAAACTTTTAACTCAAAAAGAAAGCATCAGTGATCACCAAGGAGTTACCCTTCTCCAGCAAGTTTCTCCCGTGGCTTGGCAGCATATAAATCTTCAAGGACGGTTTGAGTTTATGGGGACAGCATCAAATATTGATATGGAGGCAATTCTAAGGAAGTTGATCCACCTCCCTATTACGCAAATAATCATTGACTAAATCCTGGATTGAACCTTTTCGGGGGATATGCAAAAACCCCAAGATCTAACCCAGTTTTCTTGAGTTGCGCGAAAAGCCGTTCAATTTTCCAGCGAAATTTGTACCACTCCAGGATTTGTAGGGCTTGCTCAAGCGATTGTACAGGATGGGTGGTGAGCAACCGCCAATGAATGGGTTCCTCTCCAGTGGGTGTCCCCAACTCCTTGGCGTCAATGGCATACAGTTGAATGCTGGGGGGGTAGTCTAGGTCTTGGAGATGCTCCGGTCGTTGAATATTGACTGGGGTATAACGAATCATCAGTGTCACCTCTCTGACCGTCCGCTGCTGCCGAGCATCAGGCTCCAGCGTAATTTTGGTAAAGCCCCGCCACGGCTGGATCTTGAGATAGGCATACAGGGATCTCGATTGACCCAGCAAACGACGGTCTTGGCGAACTCTGACTAAGACATGATTAAACGCATCGGGAACCGTTGCCCACTCTTCATATAGATCCGATTCCCGGTCACCAATATGAGTGACGAGGCTAGCCCCTCCCGTCTTCAGGCAGTGTTGACTTCGCTCAGCAGACGCTAACCATTTGAAGGATTCTTTCTCCTCAATCGCAAGGTTGTCGTACCCCCCTCTTGCCTTGATTGATGGACGATTCGGGTTGCGAGTCCACAGTTGAAGCGCACTCAATCCCAGCGGAAACCCGGTCCCTGCATCTAAGGCCAGGGTGGGGTGAATGAAAAAGCCCACATCGCGATCATTACCGACGACACCCAATTGTTCTAACTTTAAGCGTCCTGCATGAGATTGTAAATTGACCTCGCTCGTGTCACTGATGGCTAGAATATGTCGCCCTTTGACCTGTTGCTGGCAGTGGTCACTGAGGCTTCTAACTAGTTCTGACACAGACACCTTCCCATTCTCTAAGAAGCGGTAGTAGCCCACTTGCTCTGCGCGAGTCTGGCTGATTTGACGGATATTTACGCTCTGATGTTGATCAATCGCATCGAATAATGAAGCCCCCTTTTGAGCAATCGAAGGTCTCCAAAGGTCGTTCCATCAATCAACTCTTCATGAACCAGAATAGGATTTTCCATGTTCAATATCTCTCTAAATGGCTTCTTTCAGTCTAAAACCGACTTGTGTGTACACGGTAGCCTTGTAAGTCATATTCCTTACCGATTGTCTTTAATCGGAACTATTGGAAACGGGAGCTAGACGAAGTATCAAAGGTTGGTTCTGAATCAGCCCTTACCGATTGTCTTTAATCGGAACTATTGGAAACCCTTAATAGAGACCTTTCACTGGCTCAGGTACCACGACCTTACCGATTGTCTTTAATCGGAACTATTGGAAACGTAATTTCTCTCAGGCTGTACAGGCAAGTCGAGAGTAGCCTGACCAATTAATTGTTTTTAATCCGGGGTGTACTCTGTGAGAAAATTAGTTTGATACCCTGTCTACTTGCGATGGAGTTCTTCATTCAGAATTCTTCGAGACTTAGAAAATTAAGTAACTTTTCTGGTAGTGCCCTAAAGGTAAGGATGGTTGAAATTCCCTGTCAGCAACAATGTCATTAATTTACTACCATGCAGAAAAATGCAAGTATCTGCCCATGAGATAGCCCAAAATGCCGATTATTTCGTTAATGTCTTAGCTTTGTAGCTGCAAATGCATGAAAAAAGCCAGGATACTTCAGGTCTACAAGGTTGGCTCTAAACTCTGAAAGCTTCGTATGATAGAGGTTATGTCCATCCTTACCTAAATAGGACTACCACTTTTCTGTCTGTAAAGGAGCTATACCTAAATTTCTCACAACCCCCCTATTAAAATCGCTCATAAGCCATGTCCAAAAAGACTTTTGGCGAACTTAAAAAAATGACAGTCTGTATTTTTGCTGATTCCCCACACAACATTTACATAGAGGCTTTCAGCGATCACTATTAACCTTTGCGAGAAATCTAGATATAGCAATCTCACCTGATTTATGTGAATAGATTTGTTGTAATCAGGAGCCTTTGAGTTTTACGCTTCTCATGAATGACCTAAGATTGCTATAGCTCAAATAGATTGAAATAGTGTGTCTTTATAAGAAAAAGTGTCTTCTCATGAAGATTTATAATACAGCGGTCAACTAGATTAAATTACCCTCCTTAGTTGGGTATTGTTTAGTCTATCTAGAGAAATTTAAGATCATGTTGATCCACATCTTAAAACGATTCACCAAAGAAAAACACAAACCAACTATTTTCAAACAAACCCAATCCAAATCAAGACCACTGCAATTGGGAAGAGTTTTTCGTAAACTAGGGCTACCCCCTTGGACTTTAATGGGGATAGGCATATCCGCCATCTGGTTTAACTACCTGGGTTTATTGTTTGAAGAACTCCTACGAAACTTACTGCATCTAAATCCACAACCCAAGCAATGGCTAGATTATCTGCCCCAAATCATTGTGCTTGTCGTTCCCTTTATTTTTGTCATCTTCTTGGGTTTGGTGCTCAAACACTCTCATTTCTCCAATCCCGCTGTTATCTGGGGTAATACCTTACAAAAACCAAAAGGTAAACGCGGCTTAATTTTATTGGTTAGCAATGTTGAAAGTGCCCTCTATGCCATTCAATATCACTTGATAGAAAATAATACCCTCGAAACCGTGTGGCTTCTTCCATCAAATAACATAGCAACCGACACCTTTGGATCAAGCACAGAACCTAAAGCTCAAGAGATTGTAACTAAAGCCAAAGAAATGGCCGAGAACATTAGCCGAGAATTGAATATTGAAATTCATCCCCATGGAGTATCCCCAGCCGACTCTCAAGACACCTTTGATGCAGTTAATCGTATCTTTCGTTTTAGTAACTACGATACCCAAGACCTGATTGCCGACTTTACTGGGGGCACCAAACCCATGTCAGTTGGCATGATTATGGCCTGCCTGAAATCTGACCGGGAATTAGAGTATGTCTCATTTAACCCCATACAGAAGCAGTCCTACGGTCCTTATATAGTGGACTACCAATACAGCGCCTTTGACTTGATTGGCTAAACCCATGACCGATTGGCTGGATGAATTTCTAGACCCAGAAAACTTTGAGGCCGCTTGGCAAAAAATCAAACGCAAGCGCAGCGGTCCAGGCGTAGATGGCGAAACTATTGATCAGTTGGCTGCCCGGATTGATCAAGTGCAGACTCAATTGATCAAAGCCATTGCTCAAAATACATACCAACCACTCCCGTTAAAGCCATTCGTCATTCCGAAAAAGAATGGAGAGTGGCGGCACCTGGCAGTGCCCACCTTAAGGGATCGGCTAGTCCAGCAAGCCCTGCTCAGTATCTTGCACCAAATCCTAGAACCTCAATTTGAATCCTCTAGCTTTGCCTATCGACCGGGAAAATCTTACCTAACAGCGGTGCGGCAAATTCGGCATTGGCACCACCAGGGGTATGAATGGGTTCTAGATGCCGATCTGGTCAAATACTTTGGCGAGCTGAACCACCAGCGGCTGATAGCAGAAGTGGCAGAGCGAGTCCATGAACCCAAATTCTTAGACCTAGTGCAGGCATGGATTAGCGTGGGAACCTATACCAAGCAGGGCATCATTCTGCCAGAGAAAGGACTTCCCCAAGGGGCTATTATCTCACCCATCCTCGCCAATGTATACCTAGACGATTTTGACGAAGCATTTCTAGGCCACCAAGCTAAACTCGTCCGCTTTTCCGATGACTTTGTTCTGCTAGCGCGTTCAAAAAAGACTATTTACCAGCTCAAAGACCAAGTCGAGCAACTCTTGTCCACGATGGGTTTAACTCTCCATCCTGACAAAACCAGTATCACCTCCTTTGAGAAAGGGTTCAAATTTTTAGGCCATACCTTTGTCGGTGACCTGATCATCGAAAATCGGGCTAAACCCTCTGCAACCCCTAGGGAACCCAAACCCGACCTCCTTCATGTCGAAGCCATTATTCACGCAGATCCTCCCACCCAAACGACAGCCATGGCTCAAGCCCTGCTGGAAGCTGTTCACCGCCAAAAGGAGGCCATCCCATCGCCGCTATACGTTGTCTTAGGGTATCGACCCCACAGCAACAAACCTATCGCCATTGACTCAGAAGAAATTAGTTGGTTAACAGGTATGGCAACGCTTTATTTAGTCCACCAAGGTAGTACTGTCCGTAAGCAGCAAGAACGAATCGTCATTCAACGCCCACAGCAAGACAGCATTGAAATCCCCCTTGCAGAAGTCCAGCGGATCTTGGTCTTTGGCAATATCCAGCTCACCACCCCCGTCATTACCCTTTGTCTAGAACAGCGTATTCCCGTGATTTATCTTTCCCAGATGGGTGAATACAAAGGCCATCTGTGGAATGAAACCGCCTACGATCTCACCTTGGAAATCGCTCAATTTCAACGGTGTCAGGATCAGGTATTCCAACTGACCACCGCCTGTCAAATTGTCAAAGGGAAGCTCTGGAACTCCCGCCAGTTGCTCTTACGCTTAAACCGCAATCGACAGTTATCCAGCGTTGCAACCGCCATTCAGCAGCTAGAAGACTATCGAGAGCAATTATCTAATCCCCTGAGTATTGATCAAATTCGCGGCTATGAAGGCACTGGAGCCGCCAGTTATTTTGCCGCCTTTGGTCAAGTCGTAGATCATCCCGATTTCCACTTCAAAAAGCGCACGTATCACCCGCCCCTCGATCCCGTCAATGCGATGCTGAGCTTTGGTTATACACTGCTACTCAAGAACGTATTCAGTATGGTGATGGCTGAAGGTTTAAACCCCCATTTAGGGAACTTACATGGTGCCAAACGGCCAAAAGCCTACTTAGCCTTCGACCTCATGGAAGAATTTCGGTCTCCCATTGTCGATACCCTGATCATCAAACTGATAAACCAGAAAATCATTAAACCCAGCGATTTCACCTGGCCCAATGAGCAGGGAGGGGTATACCTGAACGAATCAGCCCGACGGGTGTTCCTCAAGGAATTTGAAGCCCGCATCGTTTGCCAAACCTCCTACCCAGACCTCAAAGAACAAGTTTCTTATCGACGCGCAATCCAGCTTCAAATTCAGCGATATACCCAGGCGTTGCTGGGACGTAAGCCTTATGAAGCGTTTCGACGCGTGGGTTAAACCCAATCGATTGCCCACCTTAATTATGTTGAATTTGGATCATGCCCATGCTAGTCATTGTCGCCTACGACATCCCTGACGATAAAAGACGCTTGCAGCTCTCCAACTTCCTGGAAGGCTATGGCCGCAGGGTGCAAGAATCTGTTTTTGAATGCTTCATGAACCTAGATCAGATGCGCCAGCTTCACAAACAAACTTTATTGAAAGTAGAGCCAGACGAAGATAATATTCGCTTCTACTGGCTGCCGACCGATGGGGTTGAAAAAGTACTCACCATTGGGAGTCCGCTGCCAATGACACCCCCAGATGCCTACATCATTTAAACCCTCGGCCACTTGCTCTAAGACAAGCAACCTAGTAACCCCTCACCCAACCTGTAGAGAACAGTATGACTACCTTCCGCCTTGACCTGCAAGAATCACTACTCACCGTTCACTATGATCCCAACCTACCTGCCGAGAATGATCAAATTGTGAAAGACGTGACCCAGCAGCTTGCCCAGCTCTCTAAGCAAGGGCTGCTCATCGGCGGTGAATTGCTGAAAATTACCGGCAAACAAACTATTCCCCTCAGCTACGTGATTGCCCACCACGTCGGCCATCTCTATGGCGCGATCGCCGTCTTTGACCCAAAATTACAGCGATATGTCGTTGCTATTACCCATAGCCCCAACTATCTCCTAGGAGATTGCTTGCCATGACCACCTTTACCGCCCAGCTCCAAGGCGATATTCTCTACATCGGGTTAGGCGCAGCGGCAGACAATCCCCAAATTGTTCGGGATGCCCACAGTACGATTCTCACCCTGATTCAAAATCAAATCCTTACAGGTGGGGCACTGCTGGCCATTCATGGCGAATCGAGCATTATTGCGGCCTACGGGATCGCCGCCCAGCTCACCCAGCGCTATGACACCATTGCCGTCTACGACCCCAAACTGAGTACCTATATCGTCGTCACAACGCACACCACCAGCTACCGGATTGGAGATCGCTTAGACCTACCCCACCAAGGCTGCCCCCACCCTATCAAAGTGGCTCTATGTGGGCCACCGCATACTGGGAAATCCTGCCTCCGAGAAGGACTCAAACAACGTCTGCTAGCCTACCATCGCCAAAAGATTGCGCCGTATCCCTACATCATCACCGCTTGCCCAGATGGTGAAGGCGCTTGGTTTTATGGCACCGCCAAAACTGATCCCCAGCTTGCAGACCAGCTCAAGCAGACCTACAAAACCAAATTCACGCCTGAATTTGCCCAACAGATGGCGCAATGGGTGAACCAAACCACTCGTCCGCTCACCATTATTGATATTGGCGGCAAGATTACCCCAGAAAACACACTGATTCTCCAGGAGGCTAGCCATGCCATCCTGCTCTGGCGAGATCCATTGCCCACCGACGATCCCAGTATCGATGGCCTTGTGGACTGGCAAACCTATTGCGATCTCTTGGGGCTAACAACTATCGCCATCCTCAAAAGTGACTATTCAGCCAGTATCGACACCATCACATCAGACTCAAAACCCCTGATCGGCACTATCCATCATCTAGAACGGGGGCAAGATTGCAGCAGCCGACTCACCATAGAAGCTCTGGCTACCCTATTGATACAACAGTTGCAATCCACCCACTCCAACGAACCTTCCTAAATTGACAGCAGCCAAAGCCATGCTCCACAGGAAACCTGCCACTATTACCCTGCCACCACCTACCCTGCCGTTATTAGAGCGCCTAGTACCAGGTGGCTCACTCAAGCAAAAAGCAGTTCTATGCAAATCCATTCGACTGTGGGTAACGTTACGGACCCTCTATTGCAAGTTACCCTCCGCCTTAGCACTACCCTTTACTTATGCTGAATGGCACAGCATAGCCATCGATGGGCCGGGATTATTAGGCGATCATTCAGCAGATACCCCGCAATCGATCCCAGCAAACTACTGGCTGTTTGAGATCGGACAGGCCGAAACATTATCTTGGCAGCAAGCCTACTGCCAAAAATTTAATTTAGCTGAAAGTGAAGTTAAGCAACGCTTAGACCGCTTACAGCCCTTTGCCAGGGGTAAGTCAACCTCAGAAAAATTTTATATTCGCAAAATGCGTAACGACTTATATAAGCTAATTGAGCTGAACTGCTTGGAAGAGGAAACCCTCAGCTATCACGAACGCATGCTCAGACGAACGAAAGGCAGAGGAACGGCATATCAGCTTTGCCAGCACTTACCAGACCGAATTACCGATCTAAGTGACCTTAACTCTATCCCCAATGAATCCTTAATATCGACAGATTCACTCCATTCTGTTGACTTAGCCGAGATCTTCATCAGCTACCATGTCCCCATAAATGGCGTACAGCGATTTTTTTTAGACCTGGAATATGTTGTTTCCTGGCAACGTGGCGATTGGGTCTCTCAATGGCAAACCATTCTCCGAGAAAAGGTGTGGTCACAACCCCCCGTTCCGCCTGTGCTGTTGCATTATAATAGCGCCAGTCAAGGGAATTCTGACTTTCGGGGGACGGTTTATCCAGTCTGTATCTATTATTCTCGCAGAGCACTCTACCTATGCGCTTACGGCGAAACCCCTGTAGGGGCAAATAAGGCAATGGGATGGTACAATTTCCGCTTAGATCGGGTAACCAAGTTGGATGTGTTGCACTGGAATAATCCTGACTCAAAACCAGCTCAAATTCCCCCCTCACTGCTAACCCTGCATCGCCAGCACAAACTTCCCCAACCTGAATACATCCAGGAGCAGATGGAAAATGCCTGGGGGTTCGACTTTTACCAGACTGCTCAACCCCTACTCTTGCGTTTTGAACGGGTCTTTCATGACGCTTATATTCAAGAGTCAGAGCGTCATCCGACTTTTTTACCGATTGATCTGAATGCTCCTAGAAAGCTGAGCCAGTTTCTGGGTCAATTTGATTTGCCACCAACCGAGTTGCAACGGATTCAGCGACGAATGGAGGCTGACCCCAACGATGCCTATTACCGTGCCTTGTATCGACCCCATGATAATAATTTAATCATGCGGCTACGGGCTTGGGGATCTAAGGTCGAAGTTCTCTTACCCCTAACTTTGCGCGAACGGATGCGTCTTGATGCCTCTGCCACTTGTTTACTCTACGAGGAAAACCCGCATGGCCTCCGCTGACACCCCTTTGCTTTCTGATCGCTTCGCCCAAGCGTTAACCTATGCCCATCAACTCCACCAGACTCAAGCTCGTAAAGGCTCTGAAATTCCCTACATCAGCCATCTGCTGGCTGTAGCTGCTCTTGTCCTAGAAGATGGCGGAGATGAAGATCAGGCGATCGCTGCCCTTTTGCATGATGCAGTCGAAGACCAAGGCGGCGTAACCACCCTAGAAGCTATTCGCCGTTACTTTGGTGACCATGTTGCTGAGTTAGTCTGGGCTTGTTCTGATGCTGCAACCTTCCCCAAACCCCCTTGGCGTGAACGTAAACAGGCATATTTAAAGCATTTAAAACAAGCTTCACCAGAAGTCTTACGGATTGCCATCGCCGACAAATTGCACAACTCTCGTAGTCTTTTATTCGACCTACAGCGAGTTGGGTCGCAAGTCTGGTCTCGATTCAATGCACCACCAGCAGACATTCTATGGTTTCACAAGCGTTTCCTAGAAATTTCCCAAGACCAGCAGCCAGGGCCGCTAGTGACAGAGCTGAGCCAGGTGCTCGATCAAATTGAATGGAGGTATGCAAAGAATAGGAGAGGCATAGAACAAGAAAAAACGGGTCAAGGTTAATTACCACCCAAATCAGAATTTACCGCATCAGCCCTAACTCCAGGCGGTTAGTCAGCTCCTCTGCAAGGGGGATAAAGATTTGTGCCCTTTGTCTGGCTTGGGGGTCAAAGCCGACATTCGCTAACTCATATTCGATCAGCGTTTGGTTGTTCCTATCAGGCTTGAGGATGATTCGTCCCAGTGTCCCTAACTTCTGGTGAGAGAACACATAAAGATGAGATTGCCCCAGAACCTCTTTCTTCATCTTGACGCCAGCAGGTAGCTTGATCACGGTCTGTTCCACTTTCTGAATCTCAACTAGCTCCATCTGACCCTCTGCGACTGCATGATACAACTGGACAGTAGGAAGCACCACCATAACTACCACCGCTTCTTGGGCAGGATTATATTGCTCAACCACCTCAGCAACCTTGCGCTTCATAGAGACGGCGGTCATCCACAAGGTTATGGCTGTACTCTGCTGACGGACATACACAAACTTCTTGGACTTGGGGCTTTCCAATCCCAAGATGATGCCTCTGCCTTCTGTTTCGTATTGTGCGATCGCCACTTGAAGCGCCGCCCTTCCAAACTTTTCCATAAAGGGAAGGTTGGGATCAGTAAGCCGATCCATCTGCTCGTCAATCAGATGGTTGATGGGGTCTGAGATTGATCCTTGGTTGTCGTTGGGGGACTGGGAAGGCACGAGCGATCAGGGTAGAGGGAATGATTAACAGGATACTGGGTAATAGTTATAGAGCAAAGAGTCTAGACCTCATCTGAAGAGGCATTGAGTAGCATTACAATTTCCACCGAAAGCGTTTATGTAGCTGCTGTTGCAGATATTCTAAGAAGGGAAACTATCAAAGCAATGCCCTAGCTGGATATGAGCAATGGAAAGGTCATACGCAAAAATATAGAAGGATTGTCCGAGGAAGAGCTAGGACTTCTTCGGCAGGCATACACTACACTGCAACAATTCGATCCCAGGGATGGTTTGGAGGATCGCTCATATCAGACTATCGCTGGATATCATGGCGTTCCCAGAGGCTATTGCCATAGAGATCGGGAATTATTCTTGCCGTGGCATCGGGCTTATGTGCATTTTCTAGAGCAGTATGTTCTCGATACCTACCCTAATGATCTCGAACTCAAGCCAGGGATTCCTTGGTGGGATTGGACTTCCGAGGTAGCCCATCAACCCGCAGCCAGTGGAGGAGGTATCCCCAATCGCTTTAGAGCAGAGGATAACCCACCCAATCCCTTAGCCCAATTTTTTATTGATCGTCCGTCCTTTGGGATGCAGAGGAATACTATTCGTGCTCCAGGTGGTCCTAATACACTGCCCACAGCGGCAGGTGTGGCTCAACTGCTGGAGATTACAGATTTTTTGGAATTTTCCTTGAGACTGGAGCAAACCCCCTTCCATGACTCTATCCACGTTTGGGTTGGAGGTCATATGGGGGTAGTGGATTGGGCAGCATACGATCCCATCTTTTTCTCTCACCACTGCATGGTGGATCGAATTTGGTATTTATGGCAACTTCGTCATGGGGCTGAAACTGTGCCCAGCCGACTGCTCAATCGGCAATTGCTGGGATTTGATATGGCTGTAGCAGACGTTTTAGAGATCGGGGATTTAGGATATGAGTATGCAGTGAATCAGATGGTTGTCCGCAACGAGTCATGAGATAGAAGAGGCATGGGGTATGAGCAAAAGTAAAAGTACATCCAAACGAAAGAGCACTTCACCTAAAAAAAGTTCTGCCCCAGCTAAGGATTCCCTGACGCAAACCTACTGCTCCTCGAAGGTACCGATTGTGAACCTCAAAGACAACTCTTTTTACCGAGCTGACCGAGTATCCTTGCCCTGTTTGCAAGCAAAAACTGGAAATCTATAAGTATCAGAAGGATGGTGAGTCTAAGCAGATGTTGCGATGCTCAGATCCCACAGCGAGGTCTGACAAGAAGCACAAGAATGCTGTCTATTTCTTTAGCAGGGGTAGGTGGTGGAGTCCAAAGCACGGGGAGTTGGAAGCAGAGTAAAAATACTCTATTATCTGTTAGGCGACAATTAGACCCAGGCTCGGTGTCAATTACTTGGCTGGTTATGAGATCGCGGATTGTATCTCAGAATTTATCGGCAATAAAAACTGTACACAACCCATATCTTTTCCCTTTTAGTAGGCGCTGCATAGAAAAAGGTGGGGGAATCTAAGCTCCACACAAACACCCCCTTTATCCCCTCTCGCTCAAATGTAGCGTGAGGGCAATCCTCGCCGTCGGGCGGAAAGAGTTTTAAATCCAGACGATAAGGCCATTCGCTCCGATCGCCTCTTTCGTTTTGATGGCTGAGTAAGATCTTCCATTCCTGGCCCCAAGGATTCGGATCTGAGGAGACAATACGGAAAGCAGGGCTGTCCTTATCTTCAAAGGTCCATTTGTCCGAAGTGTTGGACTGGAGCGGGCGAAAAAATTCTTTTCCCGGAAGCTTGGCAATAACTTTGGTTTTTGCGGGGGGTGCCAAAGTCTGTTTGATCTTGCGATTAGCCAATTGCTCGATCGCATACGGGTGCAGGGAAATCGTCGTAGGCGCACCCCTAGCAGCCCCCCTACTACGCTCGAAGATTTTGCCCTCAAGGATTCGGGCAATTGTGGCGATCGTGTTGGGATGGATTTGCAGGCGATCGCTTATCTCCTGTAATTTGAGTGGGCCATCTTGCAGCAAAAGCTTCAGGATTCGGTAGGGGATTTTTAGCCGCGATGATTCAAGCAGAGTGGCTGACGCTTGATCCAAAAGCGCTTGCCAATTTTCTGCAATGTAATCTTGCAAGTCCTGATTCATAAGGCTCCGGGAAACACCCGCTAGCCTGCGCTGGACAGCGGGAGAATATCAAATTACCTTATAGTTATAATCCCTCTTAGGGATTGAAACAACCCCCACCCTCAGCGAAGCAGGGTGGGGTAGTGTTACGATTCCACCACGAGGATCGGGTGATCCTCATCCACAATACACAAGCGGCCTTCACCCCCGGCTCTACCGGATCGGACGCAGCCTGAAATGCTTTTTCCCAAAGTGGTGCCCCTTTTAGGGCATAACGATACTGCCTACCCAGACCCTTAAGAGTAGTTTTGTATTTTGCGCTGACCCAGACCAACCTGGGTAATTTTTCTGGCGATTCAACCATTCCTGCATGAGATAAACGCACATATTCACGAATCTCAATAGGGTTTTCCGGGATATCCGTGCGGCGATGAACCGCAACTACCGCTTCAAATAGTGCGATATCTCCTACCTGGGGAGGGATAGTTTCTTGGGAGAAGAGATCAATTCTTCCATCCCAACTAGCACCGAAATACTCCCCTTTGATGCATTGCTTCCAGCAACTCGCATCGTTTCTGTCTACCTGCCTGGGTAACCAGGCAGCAGGGAGGGATTCGATTTTAACAATTGTATGGTAATCAATCCCTCGGTCAACGACCACACTGGGTCGCTTTTGCCTAAGATCGTAGCAGCTAGGGCATCGTAGTAATGCTGCTCCTCGGTAGATATACGATTCAAATTCTATGCCGCATCCAAGGCATTGCTTCGTTCCTGCTGAAAGCATTGTTTTAGACTCCTGATAATTGATTGTCGGTATTTCTTGATGTGATCACCAGGAATCCCTAATTCCTGACCAATTTCCTGATTTGTCCAGCCAAGGGCAGCAAACCTAATGATTTGCATATCCCTCATCGCAGCGCTTTGGCCGCGAACTCCCTTCTTTTTTCGTAAAGCCAAAAGTAGTTGATGAATCTGGGCCAGATGATCCTCAACGAAATAATCGGGATCATACTTTCCCGCATTTCGATCCAACCAGCCAGTAGCAACAGCTTGCTCGGTGCCAGGGGCACCAAAAGCGACAACTGAAGTATGGGGCAGCCATCCCTTATTTGTTTTATGGGGCTTTCCGTGGCTGCCAAGCCAAAAGTTCTTAATGCTACGCTTGGCAGAGACAAACAGATATCCTTCATGCCCACGGGCCATCTTTGGCCGATCATGGACAATTTGACAAATGTGAGATACCGCTTCTCGATATCCCTCTGTTTTGTCTTCCGGCTTCACTGCGAATCTCTCGCAGTTCCACCAATGGCTTTCCTGGATCACTGAGTTCAGCGCCCAAAGAGCTATTTCTTCGTAGGGGTGTTTTTTTCTCTCCATTACCGTTCTCCAAGAAGCCGAGGATTATCGGCAAAGGGATTGGATTGTGAGGTTCTTATTCGCAACCCTGGATTTTTGGTTCTGGGTGAGGCGGTTTGCTGTCCTCATCCATGTATTTATATTCGCATAATATCGCAATACTGTCAATACTGAATATCTTTGTTTTTACGAATACTCAAAAATAAGGTATGGTAGTAATATGCGAATATTTTTAGTAAAGAATGGCCATCTTAAATCGCATAAAAGAGTTTTTAGATAATCGACCAGATCCGCTGAGCGGATCTGGTAAAACGACTCCTTACCGCTTTTGGCAAGAGAGCGGGATCGGGCGGGATACCGCCTACAGGATGTATAACGATCCCACGTACATTCCCGGAAGCGGTGCCTTAAGCAAAATATGTGTAACCTACGGGCTTCAGCCGGGAGATTTTTTGATCTATAGGCAGGACGAGTAGATCAAACTCAAGCACCTCATTTCAGCAACAGCGGCACATACTCTCGCTTACCCAGCAAGAAATCGGCATAGAGGCTCACCTGGATCGCAATGGCCTCCTGGTAAGTACACCTCTCCTGAATTACAGGATGGGTAAAGGATTCAGCCATCTTGTAATCAAATAGCTCTGCAAGGGTAGTGCAGGCGATCGCGGGCAATCTTCCCTCACAGCCTGCAAAATCCTTCACGGCGATCTGGCCGCGATTCACTGCCCGGAGAACGAGAGCCTCGGCGTAGATCTGGAATTCCGTGGCCAAATCCATTGCTAGCGGAGGAAAAGGTGAAGAGTGATGGGGGCTGCGAGTAATGCCCAGCCAAGGATCGAGGGCTGAGGCTTCTAGGGCATTCCAGATAGCATCTTGCAGCAGGGAATACAGGAATTCCAGCATTAGATTTGCGGGGGAGTTCCCTTGACGAGATCGCCAAGGGAAAGGGGCATTAAGTAGCTCTGGAAACACCCCCCAGTAGATCTGCATTCCAGATCCAAAGTACCCCCGGCAAGCATCTATTGAAGTGGGATGCAGCTTGGGGAATTTGGGATTGAAATAGCGGAGTAGATTCGCCATCTCCTCAATTTGGGGGGTGAGATTGATGTTGCGATCTCGGCTAGCTCTCTGCAATAGCGATCGGCGTTGCTTGAGGCAGGTGTGGATGATTGCCCGATAGATTTGCAGCCGGTGATCATCGGAGAGTTGCACTTGGGCACGGATGAGCGCCGTACTCTTGCTGGTTTTGGGTTCCAGCCTGCCTAAGAATTTGCCGTGGCGATCGAAGAAAGTGGTGGGGATTTTGTGGTGGAGCAATCTTTGGATCACGCCTGTGGCAATATACGTATCCCCGAATACCTGGATAGCCTTGATTTGGGTGAGGGGAAGGTATTGAGGATCGGGGTGATCGGGCGTAGAGAGGATCAGGCGATCATCCACAGTCTCGATCACCTGATCGGCGGTGATGCGGAGGTGAAAGGGCATCAGGAATAACCTTCCAATGTGGCTTGGAGTTGTTCGCGGATGCGATCGCAAATTTCAGGTGGGGCGATCACAACACAATCCTTGCCATATGGAAGGATTTCGCGGATGAACCAAAAACTGGAAGTGATTGAGCGAGTAATTTTTCGCGTGGGCGGATCTGAGGCAATCCATTCGCTGGAAATATCTTCAGATCTCGGTTCGTAGGCATGAGCTAATCCTTTAGCAAAAAGCATCTCGATCTCTACAGCATCAAGAGAATGCCACTCCTGCTGGATGGGAATGATACTGGCTTCCTTAATCCGATCTAGCCGCAAGCACCAATTATGGTGAAGGGCTGGGACATCTTGATTGCCTTCAGTTTCTTCGCACCAGCAATCAAGATAGGTGCGGCGCTCATGGGGTAGGAGTTTAGCGCCGCACACGGAAAAGGAATATATCTGGCCAGCGGCATCTTGGTAGCTCAGTGAGAAAGGTTGCTGTTGCTCAATTAACTCAAAAAGCCGTGAAACCCACGGCTGACGAAGAGAAGCAATGCTGGCGGCAATATAGCCACTCAGTCCATCATCCTCCGCTGGGAATGCCTCAAAAGCATCGGCCAGCAGCAGAGCATCTTGCCACTCGCCCCTATGGATAGCCGCAATTACTGCCCTACCCAAGGCTGATCGTTGGGTTGGGGAGAAGGCGGAGTATTCTCCTACTGCTAATTTGCCTTGGGCAATGGCTTTGAGCAGGGCCTTTACATTCCCCCGATCACCCCAGGTCAATCCCAGGCTGAAAGCAAGGGATTCGAGAGGATCGCGATCGGCCTCATCCAAAATAATTGAGTACGGTTTGCCCATGTTGGTTTTCCTTATCTAATTTAGTTGAGTATTTTTATAAAGTAGTTGACTAAATCTATTATAGTCGAGTATACTGTATTTAGTTAAGTAAAACCACGGGTCGCCGCCGATACGGGCGAGAGGATCAAATGTCAAATCAAACCGATGCACTGAAAAAAGAACTCGCACGCACTCGTGCCAAGGCACGGATCATCGAAAAGCTGCTCGAATGTCATTGCGACATTCGAGATTGTGGGTTTTCTGTTTCTCCACAGAAAGCATGGAAATCCCCTGAGGGCTATCCTCTGGCGGTTAGCTTTGAAGTTATTGGTGGCTCTGAGGCTTTGGTTGCCGTTGGTGCGGCAAATTTTGTAGTCTACGGCTCCGACATGGAGTCTATTCGTGAGGTCGCACTATATTACGGAAAGCAGAAATATGGGGCGAGCCGGCTCCAAAAAGAACGACTCGAAGACCAGTCCCAGGTTGGTCGGGTGGTTGAGACCCGGCACAGAGGCGACGTGGAGAGCGATCCAGTCGAGGTAGTGGGCATTTATCCCACCTGGTTACACGGGGATGAATCCCCGTGTAACGAAACCATGTATATTGGCGACAAAGGTCGTCTCCTGACTCTCCCAGAACTACAGGCAATGCCTGACTGGGAATGGGAAGAATGTGAAGATTACGGATTGAGCAATGCTGATTAATCTCCAGCCATTGTATTCCCGCCTTGGCGATACAAGCGCCAAGGCGGGAATTTCCTGGCACCAGCAAGCAACCTGGGATGCACTCTCAGATCGCAGTATTGATGTTGTGATTAATACCGCACTGAGTGGAGATGGTAAATCCTACGCTGCTTTCGGGGCATTTCCTAGTGGTGGAGTAATGGCCCTCTACCCCACCAACGAACTGGTAAGGGATCAGCAGCGACAGCTTAATCACTACCAAAATCAGTGGCGGGTTCAGCGGGTAACCGGATTTGATCTGGAACGCTGGGCTAGCATGGCAAAACAAAGCAAGGCAGAAACCTTGCTGGATCTCAGCGACGCAGAAGTTTTGCTGACGAACCCTGATCTTTTCTATTACTTGCACCAAGGTAATTACCTGAAAGATTTCCTAAGGCAGGGTGGCGATGGTCGGAGGGCGGTCTCCGGCCATCGCCTAGGGCTTTGGCAACAAATCGATCGGGGATTCAAAGCAATTGTTTTTGATGAGTTTCATCTCTACCAACCTTCGCAGATCAGCGGAGTACTGAATACTCTGCTACTGATGCGCTCTGTGGGTATGCGCCACAAGCTCGTGTTTCTCAGTGCCACGCCCCACCAACATTTAATCAAGGCTTTAGAGCTAGCCCGATTAAAGGTTGCTTTGATTGATCCTGCTGCCATGAATGGCTATAGCTGCGTTGGTGGCCAGGGATGGCGGCAAATCAATCAGCCCACGGCAATCGATCTGATCCCCGAAGATCGAGCCTATGATTGGATTCAAGAAAATCAGAAGTCGATTCTGCAATTTTGGCTTGATTACCCTGGTAGTAAAGGGGCAATCATTCTCAATTCGATTGCCAGTGTAAAGCGAGTAAAGCGTAGCCTCTCTAAGTTATTTTCAGAGCATGGCTTAAGCGTATCGGAGAATACAGGCTTTACTGATCACGAAGAGGCCCAAAAAGCAATCACAGCGGATCTTGTTGTGGGCACTAGCACTCTCGATGTTGGGGTGGATTTTAAGATCAATTGGTTGCTGTTTGAAGGGCATGATGCCCCTACTTTTATTCAGCGGCTAGGCCGAATTGGTAGGCATTCAGGATTTGATTGCTACCAAGCTATTGCTTTTGTTCCGCGCTATGTCTATGAGCGGATCGACTCGCATGGCTTAAATGCTGTCAGTCGCCCTGAATTCACGAAGCTTATTTTTCGAGAGCATCGGCAAATTAATTCCTTTGAAGGCTATTACCGCCGATGGGCACCGATACAAGCATTTGGTATCGGGCGGCAATTGCTGCATCCCAGCTTAGATAGGAGGTACTTAGCCGCCTTCAGGCAATATCAAAGCCAAGCCGAAGCTCTATGGGGTGATTCGTTTGAGCACTGTGTCGAGAGGATCAAGTCTGCCAAAGAAGAGGCAGTTGCAATTGGCCTCAAAAAGGGTAATCCCCTTTTTGCTGAAGCGGCTAGCTTTCGGGGAACCAGCAGTTTTCAGTGTGCTGCAATCACGCCATCGGGAAGCTACAGCACTTACAATCTCCCAACCTTGTTGAGCAACTACCATTTGATGTCGTAGATCGCAGCGCCTTTCCAGAGTGGTTTACCGCCGCTCGGCATTGTGCGTTTCACCTACGTGTTTATGATCTCCTAGAAACACGCAGGTACTGGCGATTTTTCATGATAGAGGAGGAGGCGGAGTATCTAGCAAGAAGAATCACGGTTTTTGCTGGACTCAGAACAATTAATGCCACAAGTGGAGATCAAATCAATACTATTTTGAGGAATAGAGCAATTGTTGCATTCATCTGCCTGCATCCAGCAGATAGCCTAAAGCGGCAATTAAAATTACCATTGCACTTCCCTGTCTATGATTTGCAGGTACAGCCAGGGGAGAGGTTTTGCGCGTACTCAATCGCTTTTGATCAGGCAGCTTTAATGCTAGATTCAATCCTAGGTCAAGGCTAAAAGCACGAAACCCAAGTTGTACTTGGGCTGTGCAGAATTATTTAGGTGTTGTTTCAATCCCTAAGAGGGATTAGGAGTGAATGGCAGGATTTTTCTGCTCTTTTTCTTGCTATTTGAGGTTTTTGTTTCAATCCCTGGTAGGTTGAAATTCATTATACACCAAATGCAATCAATCAAAAGAATTCCGATCGCATTCTGAACTCCAAGAGCAAGATCGCACACAGAGTCTAGTTACTTAAACTTAAACTCAGCGACTCTATTGTACTGCCTGCCAAGGGTGGTCAAGGCCCTGCGGTTCTCCCTCTCTACGTTCCGCTATTGGGCCTATTGGTGGGATCTGGATCGCAAGTTTGGCTCCACTCCGTTCGGTCCGAGCCTCCGGCGAGTCGTGCTGGGGCTTATATTGTCTAAAGTTTTTTCTCTGGGGGCACCCCAGACCCCAACCAGCACGAGCCTTGACTTCAGCAACTCTGCATGAATGGCAAAAAAGGCAGTAGGAGTGCGGCGTTGAGTTTGGAATTTAAGTTATGGAAATTAAAAATGATTTGCATCAAAAATCCATTGAACTTCTGGATTGGCTCAATGAAAATTTAGCTGCGCCTGGTCGGGTAAGATTTATGCGCGGTAAAGGAAAATCGATCATCCTAATCTTTGCAGATGCTTCCTCGCCCAAATCTTTGCAAGAATATGCGGAGGAGAAGAGTTTTGATCTGGCGCAGGCTGATCTATTGGCGCAAACTATGCTTAAAGCTAGAGCAGCCTTGGACTGTAGGGATCATAAAGCGGCGGCGGCGGCGCTTGATCAAGTCGAAGAATTGGCCAAAAGAATTATAAAGAAATCTTTTGAGCCAGATCCCTCTATCCGCCTGGTTTTGAAAATCCTGGCTGCAACTGGAGAATTCTGCGAGAAGTGGTTCCACGATCCAGCCATGCTCAAGCAGTTAGTCTCAGCGATCAATCAGTTGTATTGATTTGTTCTATTGCGATGGTCTACGGTCGGTCGTAGACCATCGCACCCCATATCAGGATCTGCGATCGCCTGGGTCGTGACACTGCTTAATCAAGGAATTTGATGAAATGGGTGTGGCTATCCGCTTTTTAGATGATGGCATTACCACGGAAGGCACGGTGGGAAAAATGGTCGTTCTGTTCGAAAAAGGCACCCCGGCAGCAGAAGCCAGGGTGCTGATTGGTGGGGGAAGGGGGGACTCTAAAAGAAAAACTGGTGTTCAAAGACAGTTTTCTTTTCTACCGTTCCATCCGGCCGGATGGATTGGACGGACTTCCGCTCACTATGAGCGAAAAGAACTTCAAATTTTTGCTCCTCCATGTCTGGGGCATAGCCCAAACCTCCATGATAGCCAAGGAATTGCTCTTGGCGATGAGTACAGAGAGAGGCAAACTGCCACATGAAAGCAGGAGACCCTACTGGAAAAATAACTTTTGTGTACCCATTGTCTTGGATGAGGCGGTACAGCCTCATCGCAAGATCATAGAGTTCTTTATGATCTCCTGGACACTCCGCCAGAGCGGAGGCTAGCCCAGGATCTATCTCTTTCAAAAGATAAATTTGCTCATCCAGCTCTTCTTCTTGGGCAGTAGTAAGAGGGTGATTAATAACGGCCAATATTTTTCCCATGCTTTTATTCCTTTAGTAATCCTTCATTTAAGAGCAGAGGTGCCCCATTCCTTGAACTAAAACCAAGTGTCTTCTGGGTTAGGTTAGGCGATCGACGCGATCGCGCTAATGTATTAACCATCTGTATCTCCTGATGATTGGTTTACAGAGTGAGAGCCGCTGAAGTTCCGGGAAGAATGGCAGCGGCTCTCTATAAACGTACATTTTCTTTTCCTATGATTTGCGGGAAAGCAACCCAAAATCGTAACCAATCGCATCAATCTCTTCACGAGACAAGATCTTTCCTTCGGGAGGACGACCCTTGAGCTTAAAAACGATTGCAATTTGACCCACTTCTTGGGCAAACTGAATTCGATTCACAGGAACCTCAGCCTGCAATAGCTCAGAGAGGATTTGCGAAGTCGATTCATGCCCCACAGCGGAGAGAATCTCAAATTCTTGAACCAATTTTTGCGCCTCTTCCAGCGATACTGGCTTGTACTCGTAGGAGCCATATGCCGTGACGATGGAAGTGTTCAAAATTCCTAATAACATACTTTTGTCTCCATTTTTGTTTAGTTGCGATCGCGACTAGCTCTCTGCAAAAAGGTGCGCCGCTGCTTGAGTCCCGCACCTCTGCCCATGCTGCCGCAGCATTGCGGCAACCTCAGAGCTAAGATCTCGCTCAAGGGCAACGAGTGTGCTACCGCAGGATTCGCAGCCGACCGAAGGAGGATCTCGATCCTCCACAAACCTCAGGCCGCAGAGGATGCAGCCGACATATCTCGCTTTTGCAATCATTGTTTGTATTCCTTGAAAATCTTTTTTGATTTGGTCTAGTTTCCTTAGAGGGCATCGCCTTATGGTCGCATCACCAGCTTCAGGTGGTTGCTAGCTGTTGGGGGAAGGTCGCTGTCACCCGGTATTTAATTCATGTTTCTAATATAGTCCATCTATAATAGAAAAGCAAGCTTTTA